>NZ_JBPFDN010000003.1:0-477067 GCF_059414985.1 Arthrobacter sp. SAFR-044
AACCCGGAAGCTAAGACCCACAGCGCCGATGGTACTGCACCCGGGAGGGTGTGGGAGAGTAGGTCACCGCCGGAACATCATTAATGGAGGGCCCTGACAAGGAATGTCAGGGCCCTCCGACTTTAACCACCACAACACCGCACGTCGCGGGCCTTCTGGACATTGATCTTGGCGGCCAGTGGCTGGGAGGTGCCGGCCGCCGTCGTACTTACCTGTTACCCAAGCGTGGACCGCTGTGCTGCGCGATGCCCGTGATGGGTTGAAGAAGGTGAAAACGCCCGAAGAATCGGTGATTAACCTCAAAAAGTGGCGGAAACACGCGGAATTTGCGGCCCGCAACCGCCCAAGCTGGTAAGTTTTCGAACAGTGGCCTGCGCGCATGCCGTGTGCAGGCTCCAGAATCAGAACCGTCCAGGAGGACATCAATGGCTAAGAACCGTAGTGAACTTGTTGCAGAGGTAGCTGGCAAGGCCGGCACCAGCCAGGCTGCCGTCAACTCCGTCCTCGACGCACTGTTCGAGGTTTTCGAGACTTCTGTCGCCGCCGGCGAGAAGATCACCATCCCGGGCTGGCTCGCCGTTGAGCGTACCGACCGCGCAGCGCGCACCGGCCGCAACCCCCAGACCGGCGAAACCATCCAGATTGCAGCAGGCCACAGCGTTAAGCTGACCGCCGGCTCCAAGCTGAAGGCCGCAGTCTCCAAGAAGTAGAGCTTATTCCCGGCCGGCACACAGCCGGCCGGAAAAGGAGCGGCAACCCCACAGGTTGCCGCTCCTTGGCGTTTAACCCGGATTCGCCGCCCGGGCGGGCGTAGCGGACAATGGAACGGTGTCTTCTGCCGCAAAACCACGTTCCACACCTCCCCAGACCAATCCTGGCAAGGGAGCTGCGGTCCGGGACGCCGGAAGCCGGGGGATCCCCGTGCCCTGGCAGCTGGCAGGCCTGGCAGCGCTTTTCCTGGGCCTCGCGGCAGCACTGATCTTCTCCGGTGCAGCAGCGGCCCGCAGCGTCGCTGATCCGGGAGCCCTGGTCCGCTGGGGGCTGCCCATCAGCAAGGCTATCCACAACGTGTCCCTGGCGACCGTCGTCGGCGGCCTGATCTTCGCCGTCGGCATCCTCCCGAAAAACCTCAACGCGCGTGGCCGGGGCCGGGAAGCACCCGCAGGCGGCGCGGCCGAGCATCCCGCGTTCACCCGCGTGCTGGCTGTGGCTGCCGCCGCGGGCGCGGTGTGGACCTTGTCCGCCATCGCGGTCCTGGTGCTCACCTACGCAGACGTCGCCGGTCAAGGGCTGTCCGGTGATCCCGCCTTTACCCAGGCCCTGGTCTATTTCATGACGGACATCGATACGGGCCGGGCCTGGCTTGCCGTCACCATCATTGCCGCAGTGGTGACAACCGCGCTGTTCGGCGTCCGGTCCCTCGGCGGCCTGGCCCTTACCCTCATCCTGGCCCTCATCGGCCTGGTGCCCACGGCCCTGATCGGACACTCCTCCAGCTCGTCGGACCACGAGGGCGCCATCAACTCGCTCGGACTGCACCTGCTCGGTGTCAGCACCTGGGTGGGCGGCATCATCATCCTGGCCCTGCTGTCCGGCATCCTGACAGGCAGCAAACCGGGGACAGCAACAGACATCACCGAGCCCACGCTGCGCCGCTTCTCGACCCTGGCTGGCTTCGCTTTTGTCCTGGTCTTCGCCTCGGGAATCATCAACGCCAGCATCCGCGTCACCAGCTGGTCGGATCTTTTCGGCTCCGCTTACGGGCAGCTGATCCTGGCCAAAACAGCAGCGGCAGTGGTCCTCGGCGGCATCGGCTTCATGCACCGGCAGTGGGTCATCCCGCAGCTGGGCCGCAAGGGGGCCACCATGTCTTCACGGCGGGTGCTGTGGCAACTGGTCCTGGCGGAGCTGCTGGTCATGGGCGCCACGTCGGGCATCGCCGTGGCCCTGGGCCGTTCAGCCCCACCGCAGCCAACGGAACTGGCGCCCAATGCCTCACCGGCCTTCATCCTCAGCGGCTACGACCTGCCCCCTGAGCTCACGCCGGAACGCTGGCTCACTGAGTGGCGCCTGGACTGGATCTGGGTCGGCGTGGCCCTCTTCGGCCTGGTCACCTACTTCCTGGGCGTTGCCAAAGTCCGCCGGCGCGGCGACTCCTGGCAGTGGTTCCGGTCCGTGAACTGGGTCATCGGCCTGGTGGTGCTGACGTACATCACGTCCGGGCCGCCGTCGGTCTATGGCCGCATCCTGTTTTCCGCGCACATGGTGGACCATATGGCGCTGACCATGGTGGCCCCGATCTTCCTGGTGCTGGGTGCGCCGGTGACCCTGGCCCTGCGTGCCCTGCCCGCCCGCGGCGACGGCTCCCGCGGCTCCCGCGAGTGGCTCTTGGTCTTCGTCCACTCGAAGTTCTCGCAGCTGGTCACCCATCCGCTGTTCGCGGCTGCCAATTTTGCCGGTTCCATCATCCTGTTTTACTACTCGGACCTGTTCGGCTTCGCCATGCGCGAGCACGTGGGCCACGAACTGATGAACCTGCACTTCCTGCTCACCGGATACATCTTCGTGCTGAGCATGATCGGTACGGACCCGCTGCCGCGCCGGGCCCCGTATCCCATGCGGCTGCTGCTCCTCCTGGCCACCATGGGCTTCCACGCCTTCTTCGGTGTGTCCATCATGGGCGGCACAGGCCTGATGGCAGCGGACTACTTCGGCAACCTGGGCCGTACCTGGGGACCATCGGCCCTCCTTGACCAGCAGGCCGGCGGCGCGGTGGCGTGGGGCATTGGCGAGGTGCCAACGCTGCTGGTGGCGATAGGCGTCGCCGTCATGTGGTCCAGGTCGGACCAGCGGGAGACCAAACGGGTTGACCGTGCGGCGGACAGGAATAACGACGCCGATCTGACCGCTTACAACGATATGTTTGCCAAATTGGCCGAACGCGACGCCAAGCTGGCTGAACGCAACAAGCTGGAAGGACGCTGATGAGCGAAACCGTACGCACCCATGCCCGGGTCCGGGCCTCCGAACTGGTGGGCCGCAACTGGTTGAACACCGGTGGCAAGTCCCTGGACCTTGAAGCCCTGCGCGGCAAGATCGTGCTCCTCGATTTCTGGACCTTCTGCTGCATCAACTGCCTGCACGTCCTCGATGAGCTGCGGCCGCTCGAGCAGCAGTACTCGGACGTCCTGGTCACCGTGGGAGTCCACTCGCCCAAGTTTGAGCACGAGGCGGACCCGGTGGCCCTGGCCGCAGCGGTGGAGCGGTACGAGATCCACCACCCTGTCCTGGACGACCCCGAGCTGGACACCTGGAAGGCGTACACCGCCCGCGCCTGGCCCACCCTGGTGGTCATCGACCCCGAGGGCTACATCGTGGCGCACCTTTCGGGCGAAGGCCACGCGGACGGGCTCGCGGTGCTGATCCCCGAACTCATCGCCGAGCACGAGGCCAAGGGCACCCTGCACCGCGGCTCCGGCCCCTACGTGGCCCCCGAGGCGACGTCCGGTACCCTGCGCTTCCCCGGCAAGGCACTCTTCCTCCCGCCGGGGCGCGGGTCCACGGCTGGAACGGCCGACGGCGGCGCGCCAGCAGGTGCCGCGGCGTCCGTTGCTGCCGACAAGGGATCCTGGCTGGTCACCGACACCGGCCACCACCGCCTGGTGGAGCTCGGCACCGACTTCGAAACCGTCCTGGCCACCTTCGGATCGGGCACCAAGGGCTACGCCGACGGACCCGCCGCGGGGGACACCGCCAGCGCCCAGTTCAATGAGCCCCAGGGCCTGGTCCTGCTCCCGGAAGACGTGGCAGCCAAGGCGGGCTACGACGTCGTCATTGCAGACTCTGTCAACCACCGCCTGCGGGGACTGTCGCTCACGGACGGCAAGGCTTCCACCCTGGCCGGCAACGGCATCCAGCGCCTGCTGGAAACCGGCCCGGCGCGGGTGGATGAGGACGGCGCGGGCTTCAGCGGCTCGCTGGGCACCGACCCGCTGGAAGTTGCGCTGAGCTCGCCGTGGGATGTGGTGTGGTCGCGCAAGCTCAATGCGGTGGTAGTGGCCATGGCCGGGACACACCAGATCTTCAGCTTCGACCCCGTCACCGGCGCCGTATCGATCATCGCCGGCAACGGCCTGGAAGGGCTCCTCGACGGTCCCGCCCACGAGTCCTGGTTCGCCCAGTCCTCCGGCCTGGCCGAGGATGCGGACGGCAACATCTGGGTGGCAGACTCCGAAACCTCGGCACTCCGCAAGCTGGTTATCGCTGACGATGCGTCCATCACCGTGGAGTCCGCCGTAGGCAAGGGCCTGTTCGACTTCGGCTTCCGCGACGGCCCCGCCGCCGAGGCACGGCTGCAGCACCCGCTCGGCGTGACCGTCCTGCCGGACGGCTCCGTGGCGATCGCGGACACCTATAACGGCGCCGTGCGCCGCTACGACCCCGCGTCCGGCACCGTGTCCACGCTGGCCCGCGGCCTGTCCGAACCGTCCGACGTGATTGTGGACCACACCCAGTCCGCGGGCTCGGAGCCCCTCCTGGTGGTGGTCGAGGCAAACAAGCACCAGCTGGTGTACGTTCCCATCCCCAAGGAAGCGCAGCAGGTGGATGAGGGCGCCTCCCAGACCCACCGGCCCAAGAGCCCCGTGGCGCCGGGCACGCTGGACCTGACCGTCCGCTTCACGGCTCCCACCGGGCAGAAGCTCGATGACCGCTGGGGCGATCCCACGCAGCTGAAGATCTCCTCCACGCCGCCCGAATTACTGGTATCCGGTGGCGGAACCTCCGTGGGCCTGCTGCGGACCCTGGAGCTGTCCGCGGACGTTCCGGAAGGCGTGCTGCACATTACCGCCCGCGCCGCGGCCTGCGACGGCCCCGAAACCGAGGACGGCGAGATCCCGGACCACGCCGCGTGCCACCTGTACCAGCAGGACTGGGGCATCCCGGTAGTCCTGCAGGCCGACGGCGACACCGAACTGGTCCTCGACCTGCGCGGGATGGACTGACCCGGCGAAGGTTGTGCCGCACTGGCCCGGTTTTCAGACTGTTAAGGCCTGAAGACCGGGCCGGTTCTGTTCCAGCAGCCCGAAAACTGGGCTGGTCTGGGGAGCGGTTTGTCCACATGGCGCCCGTGATGCCTGTCGCCGGCCACACGGAGCAGACATCGTGGCGTGATGGAACCTGCGGAAATCCTCAAATCGGCTGGAGGAGTGCTGCTGCGGCGTGACGTTATCGCCGCCGGTGCAACGGATACGGACATCCGACGCGCAATCCGTAGCGGCCATGTGGTGCGGCTGGAGCGCGGGCTGCTGGCCCTTCCCGGTGCTGACGCCGAACTGGTGGCAGCAGGACTGGCCCGGAGCCTCCTGACCTGCGCGTCCGCCGCCTCGCAGTACGGTCTCTGGCAGCTTCAACCCCCGCCGCGGCCCCACTACTGGCAGAGCAACGGGAGAAGTGCAGCCCGCTGTGTCAGCCACCGACTTCCGTTGACACAGCAGGCCCATCATCGGACCCTTGCCGCACTGCCCGACGTCCTGCTGCACGCGCTGCTGTGCCTGCCTGAACTCGAGTCGCTGGTCATGGTGGAGTGCGCCTACAACAGAGGGGACATTGAGCCGTCCTTCCTGTTCCGCCATCTGAACGGCAACCGGTCCGGCAAGGCACGGAACGTGGTGTCACAGGTTGAACGCGGCGCAGACTCTCTCCTGGAAACCTTGGCCCGGGTGCTGTTCAGGGAAGCCGGCATAGCCACCGAGACGCAGGTGTGGATAGACGGCATTGGCCGGGTGGACTTCCTGCTGGAGGGTTTCCTGATTGTGGAAATCGATGGAATCGCCTTCCACCTTGAACCCCGGCAATTCAAAAAGGACCGCCGCAGGGACAACCAGGCGGTCCGTCACGGATTGCCTGTGCTTAGGTTCTTCTACGATGACGTGGTTTATGCGCCTGACTCCGTCCTGGCGCAGGTCCGGGAGGTGCTGGCCCGGGGCTCACTGCGGTGGCCTCTGCCAAACCAGCCCAGATTTCGGCTGGATTGGGCCTAGGACAGTGAACAACCCGTCCCGCATGGCTTCAAAACTGGGCCAGTCTGGCGCAGGTGGCAGGGACAGGGCTAGAAGCTCAGCTGCGGGGTGACCTTGACCGTGTCGCCCGATACGTCCAGGCGGGTGGTGAAGCTGAAGTCCACCTCGGCGTCCAGCGGGTACCAGGCCCCGGTGAAGGCGTTTTGCTGGAGCGCCTCGACTTTGGCTTTGCCGTCCAGCGGCGAGACCACCCATCGGCCGTCAAAAGGCTCCACCGAGACATTCGGGTATTCGGTGACGCTCCACCGGATGCTGCCGTCCTGGACCCGGTTGTTGCTGGCGTAATAGAAAGGGCAGTCCGGCTGGAGCTTCTGCTCCTTGATGGCTTCGGCCGCGCAGCCGTCCAGGAATTCCCTGACCTTGGCGGCAACATCGTTCTTCAGCTTGTCAGTGGCCTGGGTCAGCAGGTTCAGCGGCGCCACCGGGGCGTCCTTGGCGGTGACGGTGGCACGCGTGGCGGGAGCCGAGAAGTACTGCCCGTCCAGGGAGGCCTCGTACTCGCCGGGGTAGAACACGGCAAAGGAATTGCGGCCGTTGGGCATGTTCACCGGAACGCCGTTGACCACGGCCTCGTTGCCATTGACCACGGTGATATCTACGGTGGGCAGCCGTGACGGGACGAATGCCCACGTGTTGAAGAACAGCCACTCGGTACCGGTCTTCTGCAGCAGGAATTCCGTGTGCAGCCGGCTGCCGTCAATGGTGTATTCCATCGGGACCATGACCTGGTTTCCCGGGCGTTCCTGGGGGTCCCCGATGGACACATTCGTGACGCGAGAGGCTGCCGTCTGCAAGCCGGTGCCGTCCAGCATGGCGGCGTTGCTGGGCGGAACCGCGGCCCGGAGGAGCCCCAGCGCACGTCCGCCGTCCCCGCTCCTGAGCGCGTCCAGGTATTCCCTGACAGGCTGCTGCGGGCTGGCCACGGTGTTGTTCACAACGTTGATGGCCACAATGGCTCCGGCGACGGCAAGCATGAGGCCCAGCAGCCATCCGGCCGCGATCCTCACCAACGCTTGACTCATCTGCACGTTCTACACAGTAACGTCAGTGCGGACGCACTCTAAAGTTGGTGTCCCCCCTAATGTGCACGGCACCACCCGGTTAACGCCCGACGGCGGCACCCGGGACAGCCTCAACAGGAACCCTGGGCAGCCTCCCCGGACACCGGTGGCGGGGTCAGCGGCGACGTCGCCGGGACGAGGTTCCGAACACTCCGCGGAGCAGTTCACGTCCCAACTGGGTACCCATGGACCGCGCCATGCTCTTCAGGCCGCCGCCCAGGGCACCCCCGAGTACGCCGCCCAGGTCGCCCATCATGCCGCCCGGCTGCGGCTCGGGCTGTTGGGGCTGGGGCTGGCGCGTCCGGGTGGCCTTGGCCCGCGGCTTGGACTCCCGCGCTTCGGAGGCCCGCGGTTCGTCGTATTGAGGCTCACTGTATTGGGGTTCGGGTGCCTGCGCGGGCCTGCTGCTGGGCCTGCCCAGGATCTCCTCCTCGATCCGGCGGGCCTCGGCGTCAACGTCGTACGCGCCCGGAGCGCCCGGAGCTGAAGGAGTGGCAGGTGCCCGGTCAGGCTCAGGTGCCGCCGGTCCTGTGGAGGCGGCGGCCTTGCCGGTGAGCTTCTCATAGGCGGAGGGGTTGTCCACCGCAGTTCCGTACTTGCCCAGCAGCGCCGAACCCGCCACCGTGCTCCGGACCAGGGCGTCCTCGCTGGGGCCCATGACGGATTCCGGGGCCCGCAGCCGGGTGAGCGCCACGGGAGTGGGCGCGCCCTTTTCGTTCATGACGGTGATGACAGCCTCGCCAATGCCCGCCGAAGTCAGCGTCTCTTCCAGGTCGTAGTCGCTCAGGGGGAAGGTGGACACCGTGGCCTTGAGGGCCTTGGCGTCCTCCGGGGTAAATGCGCGCAGGGCGTGCTGGACCCGGTTGGCCAGCTGCCCCAGCACATCGGCGGGGACATCCTTGGGAGTCTGGGTCACAAAGAAGATGCCTACGCCCTTGGACCGGATCAGCCGGACGGTGGTGGTGATGGCGTCCAGGAAGGCTTTGGTGGCGCCGTTGAACAGCAGGTGGGCTTCGTCGAGGAAGAACACGAGCTTGGGTTTGTCCAGGTCGCCGGCCTCGGGGAGGTCCTCGAACAGGTCTGCCAGCAGCCACATGAGGAACGTGGAGAACAGCATGGGCTTGGTCTGCAGGGTCGGGAGCTCCAGGCAGGTGACCACGCCGCGGCCGTCGGGGGCGGTCCGCAGCAGCTCGGCGGTGTCGAACTCCGGCTCGCCGAAGAACTTTTCCAGCCCCTGCGCCTCCAGGTTCACGATCTCCCGCAGGATGACGCCGGCGGTGGCCTTGGACAGGCCGCCGAGTTCCTCGAGCTTGTCCTTGCCCTCGTCAGAGGTGAGGAACTGGATCACGGCGCGGAGGTCCTTGAGATCGATCAGCTCCAGGCCGTTCTTGTCCGCAAAATAGAACACCAGCTGCAGGCTGGACTCCTGCGTGTCATTCAGTTCCATGATCCGCGACAGCAGGATGGGACCGAACGAAGTCACGGTGGCGCGGACCGGGACGCCGTTGCCGTCGCCGCCGAGCGCCAGGAACTCCACGGGGAAGGTCTTGCCCTCCCACGCCTGGCCGATGCTGTCCGTACGGGCCCTGAGTTTGTCGCTGCCGACGGCGGCCGTCGCCAGGCCGGAGAGGTCACCTTTGATGTCGGCCAGGAACACGGGCACGCCCGCCGTGGACAGCTGCTCGGCCATCATGTGCAGCGTCACGGTCTTGCCGGTACCGGTGGCGCCGGCCACAAGCCCATGCCGGTTCATCATGGCCAGCGGCAGCCGCACCGGCGCGTCCTTGTGGAGCTCGCCGTCGATGATGGCGGCCCCCAGTTCGATCGTGGCGCCTTCCAGCGTGTAGCCCTGCTGGATGGTGGCAAGCTTCTCTGCTGTGGTTTTGGTGGCCATGGCGCCAGCTTAGCGGCGGCTGCCCCGCCTCGCGGGCAGACCGGGCAGTCAATTTTTCGGCAGGTCCTTGGTGAACGCCAGCGGCCCGATGGTTTCCGGGTCGGCGTCCAGGTCGAACTGCGCTTGGTATCCGGCGTTCAAGTACAGGTGCTTGGCCTCGGGCTGCCGTGGCCCGGTGGTCAGGTACAGCCTGGAGTAGCCGCGGGCGGCGGCGAGGTCTTCGAGTTCGGCCAGCACCAAGCGTCCCAGACCACGACGGCGGTGGGCCGAGTGTGTCCAGATCCGCTTCAGTTCCGCGGTGGTTTCGTCGTAGCGGCGGAACGCGCCTCCGGCGATCGACTCGCCGTCCTCCTGGACCACCAGGAGCGCGCCGTGCGGCTCCTCGAATTCGGCCGCGGGGTAGCGGTTCAGCTCGTCCGCGGCGGCCGTGCGCCCGGACAGGTCCCCGTACCGGGTGTCATATTCGACGGCGAGCTCGTCCAGGAGCGGCCGGACCCGGGGATCATCCATGGGCAGTCTGAGGACCGAGAGCCTGGCGGAATCCAGTGGCCTGGGGCTGAGAGGGACGGGACGGAGGCAGGGTTCTGCGGTCACTGGTCATTCCTTGTCACTGGTCAACTCTTTCCGACGGCGGCTGGTTCTGGAGTAATTGTGGCCCGGGCAGCGACGTCCCGGGCAAGGCCGAGGATGGTGCGGGCCAGGGCATCATTCTCGCGGAAGGGCGCCGCGTTGGTGTTGGGCCTGGCAAAGGCGCCGGCACCCCAGCCGGATGTTCCGGGCCCGACGCCGAAGAGGGTGGCCTGGGCCCGGCCATCCGCGTCAACCAGGTGGTGCCCGGAGGAGACCAGCAGCTTCCCGGTGGAGTGGATCCCATCCGAGGTCAGCAGCTGCTGCTCGCTGCCCAGTCCGCTCCGATACAGCGAGGAAAGCACCGGGTTGAGGGAGCGGGCCACCGAGGTGGCCGGCAGCCGCGCCTCGATCAGCGCCGTGGCGGAAACCGAAACCCCGGATTGGGGTGATGTAGCCCGGAACCTTCCGGTGGCTTCGTCGGCCGCGACGTCCAGGCCGGGGCCGAGGAACTGCAGCAGTCCGGCCCGGTGCAGCGCCAGTATCTGGCGGAGGCGGTGCGGCGGCGGACCGGAGTCCACGAAGCTGAAGAAGCCATGCCACCAGCCGTGAATGACCTGCTGGGACTTCGCGTTGAGGCGCTCCGCCGGGACCACGCGCCCCACCTCCATGTACACGTGCAGCAGGGCGAGGAACAGTGCGAGGGTTTCCGGATGGTCGGGGCTGTCGCGCAGGGCCAGGTCATCTTCTATGTACCCGGCCACGGCATCCTGTACATCCTGGTGGCCGGCAAAGCGGACACCACCCAAGGGCCGGTCCAGCCGCTCCAGGTCCAGGTGCAGGCCCCGGTCCGGCACGGCGGCCGCCACGAGGTCCGCGCGCCCGCCGCTGTACCAGTCCACCTCCGAGTAGCGGGCGGCAAACACCTCCCACTCCATGGCACCCCGTTCGGGGCTGCCGGTGAGGAGTTCCCGGTAGTAGTAGTAGCCGGCTTCCTTCGCGATGAGCGGCCACAGGTGTTCACGGAAGTCCAGTTCGCCGTGGGCGTCCAGGAGGGCATCCACGGCGGCAGCAGTGAAGAAGCGCAGCGGTCCCGGAGCCTGGCCGCGCAGGGTCGAGGAAATCTTCGAGTGGTACGGCACCCCGCGGCGCGACCCTGCCCACAGCCGTGGTTCACGTCCGGACGGAAGGTAGCGCAGCCCGCCGTCGTCCGTTTCCTCGAACCTGCCGCCGCGTCCCTCCATGAGGAGGACAAGCAGGTCAACGAACGCCAGGCCCATCCCGGCAACGATCACGTCCTGCCCGGGGGCGATGGGGGAGTAGTCGACGTCGGTGGTGTAGCTGGGTGCCGCGTGGTAGCCGCCGTGCCGGGCGGCGAAGTCCGAGAACCCGGCGGAGACGGCGTCGGGGCGGGAGTCCGTGTGACCCACGGCGGTGACAACGATGTCAGCGTGCAGCGTCCGGCCATTGGCGAGCTCCACCTCATGGCCGCCATCCACAGCGGCAATGCCGAGGGCGGTGGTCCGGTGGACCGTCACACTGCGACCTAGCGATTTGGCAGTCCGGCGGAAGAACCACTCCAGGTACTGGCTCTGCAGCTGACGGGTGGGGAAGGTGGCGCCGGTGAGGGACCGCAGCTGGTCCCGGAGCTGCTGCGGGAAGTCAGGGACGTCGAGGATGGAGGTGTCCAGCACGCCGGCGGCCCATTCGGCGAGCCCTGGACCTGGTGCGGCGGGGCCCTCGCACTCCACGGACGCGTCCGTGAACATGGTGATGTCCGCCGCCATGGAGTTCAGCAGGAGCCCTGGGTCCTGGTCGTAGCGCCAGATGCGGCCCGAACCCGGCACATGCGGCTCCACCACATGGATCTGCAGCGGGCCCGCGAAGACCTCAGGCCTATTGGCGGCGATCCGTTCGAGCACACCCGCCGTGCGTGGTCCGCCGCCAATGAAGACGATCGCCGGGATGGTGGCTGGCATGGGTGCTCCTGACGGCCGGGGCTGGATTGAGTGCCCATGCTAGGCAGCCGTGTCGACGGCGGTCGAGCGCCTGGTCACGCCCGTTAATCCCGCGTCATGGCACGTTACGGGACGCAAAAAACCGACTCATGACGCCGCACGAAGCCCCGTGAACTTATGCAACTGCGCGCCTTGCTGGCCCGTTCCGGCCGGTCCTAGATTTGCAGCCAGCAACGGGCCGCTCGGTCCCAGCCCCCGGGAAACGGCCCGACCTGATCCCACGACGAGAAGCGAGGTGGCACATGAGTTCAGCAGCAACGACGGTGGCGCAGTCACAACAGCCGCAGCCGGCACCGCCGGCGGAAGCGCCACCGAAAACCGGACGGCCGGAAGGTGGGGCGGCCGCCCGGGAGGCCCCGGACTACTCGTCCTACCGGGTAGTGGCAGCAAAGCATCCGTGGCGCTGGGTGGGGACCGCCGTCGTCGCGCTTGGCGTCCTGGCGGTGGCCTGGTCCCTGGCCACCAACCCGCGCTGGGAGTGGGGCGTGGTGGCGCAGTGGTTCACCGCCCAGTCCGTGGTCAACGGGCTGGTGGAAACGCTCAAGCTGACCGCGATCTCCGGCATCCTCGGGTTCGTGCTGGGGTTCATCCTGGCCCTGATGCGGCTCTCAGCGTCGCCGCTGCTGGTCTCGGTGTCCTGGACGTTCTCCTGGATCTTCCGGTCCACGCCGCTGCTGGTGCAGATGCTCCTCTGGTACAACCTGGGCTACCTGTACGAGAAAATCAGCTTAGGCATCCCGTTCACCGATGTCCGGTTCTTCGAGGTCCAGACCACCACACTGATCAGCCAGTTCGCGGCAGCAGTGCTGGGACTGACCCTGAACCAGGCGGCATACTCGGCGGAGATCATCCGCGGCGGCATCCTGTCCGTGGACCAGGGCCAGCTGGAAGCCGCGGCCGCCCTGGGCATCCCGGCCTGGCGCCGCTCCACCCGGATCGTCCTGCCGCAGGCCATGCGCGCCATCCTGCCCACCGCGTTCAACGAGATCATCGGCCTGGTCAAGGGCACCTCGATCGTCTACGTCCTGGCCTACTCCGAGCTGTTCTACACGGTGCAGGTCATCTACAACCGCACGCAGCAGGTCCTCCCGCTGCTGCTGGTGGCCACCCTCTGGTACATCGTGATCACCTCCGTGCTGAGCGTGTTCCAGTACTACATCGAGCGGCACTACTCCAAGGGCGCGGTGCGGAACCTGCCGCTGACGCCCCTGCAGAAGGCCCGCACGTTCTTCGCCACCCACGCCGCTGTCCCCACCCGGAGGAACTCCTGATGACTGACACCCTCACCGCCCCCACCGCTACGCGCGGCCTGGTGGAACTCACCGGCGTCCGCAAATCCTTCGGCGCTACCGAAGTCCTCAAAGGCGTCAGCCTCAGGGTGGAACCCGGGGGAGTGGCCGTGATCGTGGGCCCCTCCGGATCCGGCAAGTCCACCCTGCTGCGCACCATCAACCACCTGGAAAAGGTCGACGGCGGCCACATCACCATCGACGGCCAACTGGTGGGCTACGAGGTCCGCGGTGACAGGCTGCATGAGCTCCGCGAAAAGGACGTCCTCAAGCAGCGCACCGAAATCGGGATGGTGTTCCAGAGCTTCAACCTGTTCCCGCACCTCACCGCGCTGGAGAACGTGGCGGAGGCCCCTGTCGTAGCGCAGGGACGCTCCAAGGCGGAAGCCCGCCGCCGCGGCCTGGAACTGCTGGACCGGGTTGGCCTCAAGGACCGGGCTGACGCCTACCCGCGCCAGCTCTCCGGCGGCCAGCAGCAGCGCGTGGCGATTGCCCGCGCGCTGGCCCTGGACCCCAAGATCCTGCTGTTCGACGAGCCCACCTCCGCCCTTGACCCGGAGCTGGTCAACGAGGTCCTGGACGTCATCCGCGAGCTCGCCACGTCCGGCACCACGCTGATCATCGTCACCCACGAGATGGGCTTCGCCCGGGACGTGGCGGACACCGTGGTGTTCATGGACCAGGGCCAGATCGTGGAACAGGGCACCCCGCAGGACATCTTCAGCAACCCCCAGGAACCGCGCACCCGGAGCTTCTTCTCCAAGGTGCTCGAACCGGCCTTCAACATCTAAGGAACTCCCATGGCTTTCCCCATCAGCGGCCGCCGCCGCGCACCCGCGGTGCGTCCCGCCGTCGTCCTCCTTGGCACCGCACTCCTGGGCGCAGCCGCGCTCGCCGGCTGCACTGACCCCGGCGCCTCCGCCGCCGGCAACCCCAGCGCAGGGGCACAGACGACGACGGCCCGCAACGGCGTCGTCTACAACACCTCGCCGGACCAGCAGCGGATCCGGGCTGACAAGGACGCCGCGCTCGCCGCCAAGGTCCCGGAACTGATCAGCAAGGACGGCAAGCTCACCGTCGCCACCACCGCCGGGTCCATCCCGCTGTCCTTCCACGCCTCAGACGACAAGACACCCATCGGCTCCGAGCTGGACATCGCCCAGCTGGTAGCGGACAAGCTGGGCCTCGACCTGGACGTCCAGGTCACGTCCTGGGAGAACTGGCCGCTGAAGACCCAGTCCGGCGACTTCGAGGCCGTGTTCTCCAACGTGGGCGTGAACAAGGACCGGGTGAAGCTGTTCGACTTCGCCAGCTACCGCGCCGCCTACATGGGGTTCGAAGCGAAGAAGTCCTCCACCTACGACATCAAGGGCGCCGATGACATCTCCGGCCTACGCGTCTCGGTGGGCTCCGGCACCAACCAGGAGAAGATCCTGCTGGCCTGGAACAAGGAACTCGAGGCCAAGGGCAAGGCGGCGGCCACGCTGCAGTACTACTCGTCCGACGCGGACACCATCCTGGCGCTGTCCTCCGGCCGCACGGACCTGAACATCGCGCCCTACCCGTCCACCGTGTACCGGGAGAACACGCGTGACGACCTGAAGGTGGTGGGCAAGGTCAACGCCGGCTGGCCGTCCGAGACCCTGGTGGCTGCCACCACGCTGCGCGGCAACGGGCTCGCGCCGGTGATTACCGAGGCCCTGAACTCCGTCATCAAGGACGGCTCCTACGGCAAGGTGCTGGAGCGCTGGGGCCTGTCCGAGGAGGCGCTGCCGGAATCCAAAACCATCACAGCGGAAAACTACGCGGCCACACAGGCTACGGCCGCTCCCTCACAGGCAGGAAAGGCATCATGAACGCTGAAGACACCAGCCAGCCGGGCTTCCTGGCGATCGAGCTCGACGGCGCCGGCTGGGACGGCGCGGACCTCACCCGCGCCGTGCTGGCAGCCGAGTCGGCGGGCTTCCATGCCGCCACCTTCACCGATGCGCCCGCTCGCGGCCGGGCCAACGCGCTGCAGCGCGCGGCGTTCGCCGGGCCCGTAACCCGAACCATTGCGTTGGTCCCGGAGGTGGACACCGTATATACGGAGCCGTTCCACGTCTCCACGCAACTGGCCAGCCTGGATTATGTCTCCGGCGGCCGGGCCGGGTGGATTGTGTCCGCCGCGGAATCGCCTGAGGCCGCTGCCGCCGTCGGACGTTCTTCCGTCACAGGTGCCGCGCTGGGGCAGGAGGCCGCCGCGTCCATCGAGGTATCGCGGCGGCTGTGGGATTCTTGGGAGGACGACGCCGTGATCCGGGATGTTGCCACCGGGCGGTACATCGACGTGGACAAGCTGCATTACGTGGATTTCGAGACGCCTGCCGGCTTTGCCGGCGCGGGGTATTCCGTGAAGGGGCCGTCCATCATTCCGCGGCCGCTGCAGGGGCAGTTGCCGGTGCTGGTCCCGGCTTCCTTGATCGGTGAGGGCCTTGTGCCGGCGAACTCCGTGGATGCCGTGCTGGTGTCCGCGCCAACGGCTGAGCTCCTCGCCATCGAGGTCCGCGACGTGCGGGCCCGGGCGGGCACGGGCGTTGCGTTGGTTGCCGAGCTCGACGTCGTCGTGGATTCCCGCGGGCAGGCCGCGGCTGTGCGGAGTGTGTCGTTCGACGGCGGCCGGGCGGCTTTCGTGGGTTCTGCAGCCGGTCTCGCGGACTTCCTCGCGGACCTCCTTAAGGAGGCCGACGGCGTGCGGCTGCATCCGGCGTCGCTCTTTGTTGACCTGGAAGAGCTGGGCCGGCTGGTACTGCCGGAGCTCCGCCGCCGCGGCGCGCTGCGTCCGGTGGTGCAGGACGGGACCTTCCGCGACCTGCTGGGCCTGGCGCGCCCTGCCAGCCGCTACGCATCTGCCGTTGCCGGCACCGGAAAGTAAGGGAAAAATCCAATGACACAGCACACCCGTGCTAAATCCGAGGTCTTCGTTTCGTCCGGTCAGATCCAGTTCGGCGTCTTCTTCCAGGGCGTCAACTCCGGGACCATCTGGAAGGCCCCCGAATCAGGCTCGCAGACGGACTTCGAGTCGTTCCGCCGCATCGCCCAGACCGCCGAACGGGGACTGTTCGCAGCGTTCTTCCTGGGCGAGGGACTCCGCCTCCGGGAACACCTGGGCCGTCCGCATGCGCTGGACGTGGCGGGGCGCCCGGACGCCCAGACCATGCTCGCCGCCTTGGCGTCGGTGACCAGGAACATCGGCCTGGTGGCCACCCAGAACACCACGTACAACGATCCCGCAGACCTTGCGCACCGGCTGGCCTCGCTGGACCTGATCTCCGGTGGGCGCGCGGCGTGGAACATCGTGACCACTGACAACGCCTGGACCGGGGCGAACTTCCGCCGCGGCGGCTACCTGGACCACGCGGACCGGTACAAGCATGCGGAGGCGTTCGTGGAAACGGCCAAGCGGATCTGGGATTCCTGGGAGACTCCGGATGGTCCCGCCCGCCGGGTGCTCCATGAGGGGCAGCACTACACGGTGGATGTGACGCCGCGCTTGCCGCGCAGTGCGCAGTACCGGCCGGTGCTGTTCCAGGCCGGGGATTCGCCGGAGGGCCGAAACTTCGCGGCCCGGCAGGCGGACGTGATCTTCTCGGCACACCCGAAGTTCGACGACGCCGTGAAGTTCCGCAAGGACCTGGTGGAGCGTTCCCTGGCCGCCGGCCGCGCTGCGAACGCCGTGCAGATCATGCCGGCCAGCGAGTTCATCCTGGCGCCCAGCGCAGCCGAGGCAGCGGAAACGAAGGAGTGGGTGCGGAGCCTGCAGATCGGCCCGCAGCAGGCCATTGCGTACCTGGAGCAGTTCTGGGGGCGGGAGCTGTCGTCGTACGACCCGGACGGGCCTCTGCCGGAGATCGATCCGGTGGTGGAGGAGACGTCCGAGACGCGCGGCAGCGGCTTCCACGGTGCCAAGGCCCGGCAGCTGGCGGACCAGTGGCGGGCGGAGGCGAAGGACAAGGGGTTGTCCATCCGGCAGTTCGTCACCTCAAAGACAGCGCGGATCGACTCCACCTTCACCGGCTCCTACACCGCGGTGGCGGACCAGCTGGCGGAGTATGCGCGGGTGGGCGCCGTGGACGGGTTCAACATCTCGCCGTGGCTGGTCCCCACGGGACTGGATGACATCGTGAACCACCTGGTGCCGGAACTGCAGGAACGCGGCGTGTACCCCACCGAGTATCGGGGCAGCACGCTCCGGGAGCAGCTGGGGCTGGAGACGCCGGTGCGCACTTGCGACACGCCTGCCCAGGCGGTCCGCGCCTGATGCACTGGGCTCGCTTGGCTGGAAGGGCCGGCCTTGCTGGGAGGGACGACGACGGCGCTGAGGCGGGTGCCAGCGTCGACCCTTCCAGCGGTGCTTCGCTTGGGACGGTCAGGCTGCAGCTGACGGTGTGGGAGCAGTGGGCGTAGTTCCTCGCCAGGCAGGCTTCAGGAGGGGCAGTTGACTGCTTCCGCACTTGGGGGAGGAGTGAAGCCCTCAGGCCAGATGGTTGAGGAGTCCCAGCAAACGTCAGACAAGGCGGCGCTATCCAAATTTTTTACGTCGGTGAAATCCGCCCCTTGGAGAGAGCTTCTGCTGAAATCAGTGCCTGATAAGTCGCTCCCTTTAAAGGATGCTGAAATGGCATATGCATGAACTATCTTGGCGCTCTTCAGGTGCGCGGCGATGAACTTGGTCTCGTGCAACGTGGTATCACTCAGATCTGCTCCTTCGAGATGGGCCGCATTAAATCCGGCGGCCGGAAGGAAGGCGTACTTCAGGTCCGCGTCGTTTAGGTTTGCGTTAACCAGTTGCGCACCCGGAAGTCTCAGGCCCGACAGGTTTTGCCTCTCAAGATCCAGGCCTCTGAACGGACGAGGAAGGTTCGGATCATCAGAAGAGCGTTCCCTGACAAAACGCAAGTTCTCTATTCGTTGGTCGTTGTTTGCTCGTTGCAGCTCAAAGCACGCTGTAAATAGGAAGGTGATTACGCCGACGATTAGTCCGATGACGATTCCTTCCGACACTCGCTGTCGGACTCTACTTCTACGCATGGTCTCACCCGTATCGTCATAAGCACTGAACCGATCCCCCAGGCTTATGCAGATATGGTCCGCAGTAGGGGGCAGACTTGCAATAGCGGACCTGTAATTGCGGGTTACTTTTAGGGGTTCTCTGCAAAAGGGGGGTATTCGCTGGATGATCACACAGAGAGCTTCTTGACCCCTTGGTTTGTTATCGGTTCGGAGGTCTGCCCTTCAATGGAATAGAGCCTCCACGCTGGCAGTGCCGTCGTCGACCCTTCCATGGAAGGTGCTTCGCTTGGGACCGTCAGGCTGCAGCTGACGGTGCGGGAGCAGTGGGCGTATAGTTCCTAGGCCGGTCCGGAGATGCAGGACTAAACTTTAATGATGAAACTGAGCCACATTCCCCTCCGCCTGGCCACCGGAGCCTTCATATTGAACGCCGGCTACAGCAAGCGGAACCTGGACAAGGACAGCGCCGCGCAAATGCAGAGCATGGGGGCCAAGGTGTACCCGCAGCTGGCCCGGATGGAGCCGGAAACGTTTGGAAAGCTGCTCAGCTACGCCGAGATGACCTTGGGCGCAACGCTCCTGGCGCCGTTCGTGCCGAGCCGGCTGGCCGGGCTGGGCCTTGGCCTCTTCTCCGGGTCCCTTCTCACCATGTATCGAAGAATTCCGGAAATGACTTTGGCGGACGGGATCCGGCCAAGCCGGCAAGGCACCGCGCTGGCGAAGGACGTCTGGATGTTCGGAATTGCCCTCGCGCTGATCCTGGACCGGAACCGCGCAAAGAGCTCTTCGCCGAATCGGACCCTAGCGAGCGCTTGACAGGATGAGGGGTGCGCAGCTGTTGCGCGGCAGGTAGTCGGCTTTGACCTCGATGCGCCGTGCCCCATCCGGCAGCTTCCCCTGCATCCGCCCGAGGACCAGCTCGATGGCGTGAACGGCAAGCATGTCGAGCGGCTGGCGGATGACGCTCAACGGGGGAGTGGTCAGTTCGGTCCAGGGATTGTCGTCAAAGACAATGAGGGAAAGCTCGTCCGGGATGTCGATGCCCATCTGGACGAGCCGCCGGACGGCACTTTGCACTTGTGCGGTATTGGCAACGATGAGTGCCGTTGGCGGTTGACGCATCGCAAGCAGTGATCCGACGGCGCCGCCACCAGCGTCCCCGCGGAAAGGCACGTCACGGATAAGCGTGGGGTCTACGGGCAGGTCTGCGTTCTGGTGGGCGGCCTTGTAGCCGTTCAGCCTGGCACTTCCGGTGGAGGTGGTGAGCGGGCCCGTGATCAGCCCGATCCGGGTGTGGCCGAGGCTTAGGAGATGCTCGGTTGAGCGTTGGGCCGAGTCGAAGTTCTCGATGCTCACGACGTCGACGTCTTCGAGTTCCTCGATGGCACGGTCGATGAAGACGACGTTGACGCCGAGGTCCCGCAGGCGCCTCCATTTTTCAATGTTGCCCCCGGTGGGAGTGGCAATAACGCCGCTCACGGACCGGTCGAGCAGGGTGTCCAGGGAGTCCGCCTCCAGGTGCGGATCTTCCTGCGTGGTCATCAACACCACCTGGACGCCATGGCTGCGCGCTTCCCAGACGATCCTGTCGGCCAGGCGGGCGAAAAACGGGTTGGAGAGGTCGGTGACCACCAGGCCGATGGTGAGTGCGTGCCCCGCGCTGAGCTCTCGCGCGGCCGCCCTGGGCCGGTACCCCAGTTCGTCGATGACCCGCAGGACTTCCTGCCTTTTAGTAGGCGCCACCGGCCCCGAATCCGGGTTAAGGACCCGTGAGACCACGGAGACGGACACTCCTGCAGCCGCCGCCACATCGCGAATAGTAGGCGCTTTGCGCACCGCTCCTCCTTGAGACACAAGCCCTCGTCGTCATTACCTACGCCATCCCTTTGCCGGTTCGCTTCATTACGAAGGGCCGGGAAGGTGATCGTTGACACAGCTTACCAGCGGCTGGTACAAAAGTGGAACCGGTTCCACTCCGGATAGTTTTCCCTACCGAATGCGACAAAGAAGTTGTGCCATCCGGCCTGCCGGAGGTGCTTTCTTTCGCCAGGCACCCCTTAGAGAGATTCCGTGAACCTTCATAAACTCCTCAGCGAGCGCGAGCAGCAAGCGCGTCCCATCCGTGTTGGACTGATTGGCGCCGGCCGCTACGGGACCATGTACCTGGCCCAGGCCAACAACATTCCCGGCATCCACGTCGTCGCGATCGCCGATATCAACGTCAAGCGGGCCCAAGGCGCCTTCGAGCTGGTGGAGTGGCCTGCAGCGCAGGTTGCTCCGGACATCGCCACAGCTTTGCGGGACCGATCCACGGCCATCGTTGCGAATGCCGATGAGCTGTTCGACGTCGACATTGACGTCATTGTCGAAGCCACCGGCAACCCGATCGTCGGCATCAAGCACGCCCTGAAGGCGATCGAAACCAAGAAGCACATCATCATGGTCACCGTCGAAGCCGATGCCCTCGCCGGCCCGGCGCTGGCCAAGCGGGCCGAGGAAGCAGGGGTCGTCTACTCCATGGCTTATGGGGACCAACCGGCCCTCATCATGGAACTCGTCGACTGGGCCCGCACCAGCGGCTTTGACGTGGTCTGCGCCGGCAAGGGCGCCAAATACCTGGAGCACTACCACGAGATGAACCCGGACAACGTCTGGGAAAACTGGGAGTTCTCCAAGGAACTGACGGACTCCGGCCAGCTGAACCCCTACATGCACACCTCCTTCCGCGACGGGACCAAGGCAGCCATCGAAATGGCAGCGGTTGCCAACGGAGCAGGGCTCGCACCCTCCGATTCCGGCCTGAGCTTCACGCCCGGCAACGTTGAGGAGATCGCGACGATCTGCCGCCCTGCCGCCGTCGGTGGTTCCCTTGCCCATGAGGGAAGCGTCGACGTCATGTCCAGCGTCAACCGCGACGGCAGCTGGATCAGCCACAACACCCAGGAAGGCGTCTTCGTCGTGGTCAAGGCAACCAACGATTACGTCTCCGGCTGCTTCAACGAATACCCCTGGCACCCGGACCCCACCGGCCAGTACGCCGCCCTGTACCGCCCGTACCACTACGTCGGCCTCGAACTGAACATGTCCATTGCCAACGCAGCCCTCCGCGGCATCCCCACCGGCGGGCCGGTCGGTTTCTACGGTGACGTGGTGGCCACCGCCAAGAAGGATCTCAAGGCCGGGGAATTCCTCGACGGCGAGGGTGGCTTCACGGTCTGGGGCAAGCTGGTTTCCGCGAAGCACTCGGTTGCTACCGGCGCCCTGCCGGTCGCCCTGGCACACCATGTGGAGCTGCGTAACGATGTGCCCAAGGGAGCGATCGTTGGTTGGGACGATGTCATCATTGATGACTCCCTGTCCCAGGCGCTGGAACTCCGCCGGGAAACCGAAGCGCTCATCGCCACCCCCGTCACTGTCTCCTGAACCAGTTCCCCTGGCTCCAAGCCAACCCGCTGCCCTCGGCCGTCCGCCGTGGCTGCCGCGCAGCACCGCATCCTTCCAATGAAGAAAGGCATCGAATGAACCTCAAGACCCGCGCCATCACCGGGGTACTGGCTACCAGCCTGGCTGCCGCCCTGCTGTCCGGCTGTGCCGGCGGAACCCCCGCCGGCCAGACCGGTCCGGTGGCCAAGATCCAGCTCTCCATCCCGGATCCGCTGACCTCCTCCGTCGGCGTGAGCGCCCAGCACTTTGCCGACCAGGTCAAGAAGACCTCCAATGGTTCCGTCCAGGTCACCGTGGTACCCAACGGCACGAGCTTCAGCGGAGACCAGAATGCCGCTGTCACCCGGCTTCAGGGCGGATCGCTCGACGGGCTCATCCTGTCCACCTCCGTGTACGCCTCGGTGGTGCCGGAGATGAACGGCATCAGCATCCCCTACCTGTTCGCGGACACGAAGGAAGAAGCAAAGTTCCTCGCCGGGGAACCCGGAAAGGTCCTGAAGGACAAGCTTGCCGCAAAGGACACTGTGGCGCTCTCCTTCCTGACCCGGACCGGCCGGGAGATCACCAACTCTGTGCGCGCGATTGAACAGCCGTCCGACCTGAAGGGGCTGAAGATCCGGGTGCCGGGCAACACCCTGTGGACCGACTTCTTCGGAAAGCTGGGGGCAAGCCCCACCACCATGGCCTTCTCGGAAGTCTTCACCGGCCTGCAGACCGGAACCATCGACGGCCAGGAAAACCCGATTGAGGTTCCTTGGACGAACAAGTTCTCCGAGGTGCAGAAATACGTCTCCATGACCAACCACATCAACGACGCCTGGGTGCTGGCCCTGTCATCGAAGAAGTGGGATTCACTGACGGATGACCAGAAGAAGGCACTCACCACCGCTTCCGAGGAAACGGCAACCTTCAAGACGGGCTACGACGAGGAACAGTCCAAGAAGCAGTTGGATGAGCTGGCGGCCAAGGGCATGAAGGCCAACGAGCTCAGCGCGTCCGGACTCGCTGAGTTCAAGGCCACCTCCCAAAGTCTCTACCCGGAGTTTTCCAAGCTCATCGGCAAGGAATTCTTCGACCAGGCCATCGCCTTCGCCGGCAAGAAGTAACGACGGCGGGTGGGAGCCCTCCCAGGGGTTCCCACCCACTCTCCACCGAAATCCCGCTATCAATGTCGACAGTCTGGAACACCATGAAACCCACCGTTGCTCCCCAGGACTACGAGGAAGTCCTTCCCCTCGAAGCGGAGGAAATCCTTCACCACGACCACGTGCCAGCCCGCTGGAGCGGCGCAGCATGGCTCGACAAGACGCTCGAATGGGTTGTGGGGGCGGCGATTCTCGCGGAGCTCGTGGTCATTCTCCTGAACATCACCGTCCGTGTCATCACTGGTGACTCAGTGCTTTGGACACAGGAGGTGTCCGAAATTGCCCTGCTGACTATTGCCTTCATCGGGGGTGCGATCGCCTACCCGAAGGGCGCCCACATGTCCGTCCAGGCGCTCATCATGCGCCTGCCCGCAACCTGGAAGCCCTACCTCGCGGCGCTTGTGGACTGGCTCGTCTTTGTCATGAGCGCCGGTGCGCTTGCCTTGTTCGTTCCCACCCTCGTGCAGCAGCTTGAGGAAAAGACCCCCATCCTTCAGCTGCCAGTGTTTTGGGTCAATATGCCCTTCTCGGTGGGCATGGTCCTCATCGCGTGGTTTGCCCTCGTCAAACTCCGGCGGCAGCCCTGGCGTCCCGCCGCCGTTGGTGCCGGAATCGCGGCGGCCCTCGTCGCCGTCGTCCTCGTCTCGCCGCCGCTGTTCTACTACGCCTCCCCGAACGTCCTGCTCGTGGTGGTCCTCGTGGCCCTGTTCGGCCTGCTGTTCCTGGGACTGCCCATTGCGTTTGTCCTGGCCCTCGCCTCCGGAATCTACCTGTACCTGGGCGGCATTTCCGACGTCAGCGCCATCCCCATCGGCATGGCCTCCGGCGCCAAGGGCTTCGTCCTGCTGGCCATCCCGTTCTTCATCCTGGCCGGTACGGTTATGAACTCCGCGGGCCTTACCCTGCCGCTGGCCAAGCTCGTCGACGCACTGATCGGCCATCTCCGCGGCGGCCTGCTGCAGGTGGTGGTGGTCACCATGTACATCTTCTCCGGCATCTCCGGCTCCAAAGTCGCTGACGTAGCAGCCGTTGGCACCACCATGCGCGGCATGCTCGAAGAACGTAAATACCCGCGGGGCGAAGTGGTGGCCGTCCTGTCGGCGTCTGCCATCATGGGCGAAACCATTCCGCCCAGCATCGTCCTGCTCATCCTGGGCTCCATAACCACCATCTCAACCACCACCCTGTTCCTGGCAGGCTTCGTGCCGGCAGCCTTCCTCGCCCTGGTGGTCATGGCAATGGTGTTCCTGAGGGCGCGCAAGCAGGGAGGCGTTCCAAGCGCCAAGGCCACATGGCGGGCCCGCGGCTCCGCCACCTTCTTCGCCCTGCCGACGCTTCTGCTGCCCGTCGGCATGGTGGTCGGGATCCTGAGCGGATTCGCCACCCCCACGGAAGTTTCCTCGGTCGCCGTCGCCTACGCCTTTGTACTCGCGGCAGCCTACCGACGCGGCAGCAGGCGCCTGCTCGGCGACACCCTGCGCGAAACGACGACGACGGCGGGCATGGTGCTGTTCATCATCGCGGCAGCGTCACCCCTGGCCCAGACCCTCGCCCTGGCCGGCGTCTCCCAGCAGATCCACGACCTGATGTCCGGGCTGGGTGACTCTCCCATCCTGTTCATGCTCTTCACTGTGGTGCTGCTGGTCATCATGGGCCAGCTGCTCGAAGGCCTCCCCGCGGTGCTCATCTTCGCCCCGCTGCTCCTGCCGATCGCCACCGACTTCGGCGTGAATCCTGTGCAGTATGCCATGGTCCTCATCATCTCCATGGGCATCGGCTCCTTCGCCCCGCCGGCAGGGGTTGGCTTCTATGTCGCCTGTGCCACTGCCCGCGAAACCGTGGAAAACAGCCTCAAGCATTTCTGGCCGTACTTGGTGGCGGTGTTCGTGGGCCTCCTCGTCCTCGCCGCCGTGCCCTGGTTCAGCACCTTCCTTCCCGCCCTCGCCGGCCTGATCCCCTTCTAATCCATGACAGAAATCAGACCTTCCTCACCCCTTGACCCTGGCACCTCGGTTTCACTGCTCGGCACCGGCCCCATGGGAGCCCCCATCGCCAGGAACCTTATCGACCGCGGGGTTCCTCTGACTCTGTGGAACCGGACCCTCCACAAGGCCGAAGCCATCGAAGGAGGGACAGTAGCCCCGCGGCCGGCCGATGCCGCCGCGGATGTTGTCCTCACCGTCCTGCCGGACCTGCCCCAGGTCGAAGCTCTCCTGGAAGGGGAGGACGGCCTGCTCGCGGGATGGGCACACGCAGGCGTGGCTGAACCTGTCCTGGTCATCCACGGCACCGTGTCACCCACGGCGGTCGCCGCCTTCGCCGCCCGCTGCAAGTCCCTCTACGGCGTAATCGTGATCGATGCACCGCTCAGCGGCGGGACCATCGGGGCGGAGCAGGGCCGGCTGAGCATCATGACGGGTGGGCCAGCTGGCGTCGTCCAATGGCTTACTCCGCTTTTAGAGCTTTACAGCTCCACCGTCCTGTGGTTCGGGGAGGCGGGGGCCGGGGCCATCGTCAAAGCCTGCAACCAGATCGTGGTGGCGGCGACGGTCGCCGCCTTGTCCGAGTCGATGGCGTTGGCGAAGGCGTCGGGCCTGGACCTGGAAAAGGTCCAGGCAATCCTCAAAGGCGGCCTGGCCAACTCCGAGGTCCTCCAACAAAAAGGCGCCCGCTGGATCGCAGAGGATTTCCATGGCGGCGGTTCGGCAAAGAACCAGCTCAAAGACCTGCGTTTCGTCACGGAGGCCGCGGCGGACGCCGGGCTCTCGCTGCCCCTCGCCACCACTCTTAGAACGGAATTCCAAACAATGGTCACCGATGGCCTCGGGGATCTTGACCACACTGGCATCTACCTCAGCATTACCAACAATCGAGTTAAGGAACCATCATGACCATCGTCGTCACAGCAGTATTCACACCCAACGACGGCGCCCGCGACCAGGTTGTCGCAGCCCTCGAGCCCGCCATCGCCGAGGTCCACGAAGAACCCGGATGCCTCCTGTACGCCATCCACGACGCGCCCAACGGCCAGATTGTGATGATCGAGAAGTGGGAGACGGCTGAACTGCTCGACGCACACGGAGTCGGGGACGCCGTCAAGCGCCTCAACGCTTCGCTCGAAGGACTCCTGGCGGAGCCTGTCGAGGTTACCCGCCTGGTTCCCATTCCCGCCGGCACCGCCCGGCAAGGCGCCCTCTAATGCCCCAAAGCATCGTGGTCATGGGGGTCTCCGGTGCCGGAAAATCCTCCGTGGGCCAGGCGCTCGCCAGCCAGCTCGGGGCCAGCTTCATCGATGGCGACACCCTGCACCCCGAAGCAAACGTCAGAAAAATGGCCGCAGGTGTTCCCCTCACGGATGAGGACCGGTGGCCGTGGCTCCACCTCGTGGGTACCCAGCTGTCCGCCAGCACGGAAAACGCAACCATTGTTGCCTGCTCAGCTCTGAAAAGAAGCTACCGGGATGCCATCCGTGCGGCCGCGCCGGACACGGCGTTCATCCTGCTGCAAGCCGACAGGCCGGCACTGCAGGACCGCCTCACCCAACGCCCCGGCCACTTCATGCCGGCGTCGCTGCTCACCTCCCAGCTGGAAACCCTGGAGGAACTCCACAACGACGAATCCGGCCTGATGGTCGAGTCGACGGGAGGCATCGACACGACAGTGGAACGGATCCGGAAGCTGTTGAAGCAAGCAGCAGAGGGCTGAATTTGCCGGGCTGGAAGGGACGACGACGGCGCGGGCGAGTGCCGTCGTCGTACCTTCCGCGGGAGGTGCTTGGGGACCGTCAGCTGCCGACGACTCGCTGGATGAACTCGACCGTCTCGCGCTCCGTCTCGGCTCGGGTGGTGGGTTCGTTGTGCACCTCGTGCCGGACGCCTGGGAAGACGCGGGTGCGGACGTCCGCGTGGCCCGAATCGGCCAGGCGGTTGGCCACGTGGTAGGCGCCCTCGCCGTAGTTGGTCACGGGGTCCTGGTCGCCGGCGAGGATCAGGACGGGGAGTTCGGCGGGGAGCTGTTTGTACCAGTCGTCGGAGGTGACCTGGTCGTAGAGGTCCACGAAGCCCTGCAGGAAGCGGGCGCTCAGGGGTGCGCCGAAGTTGTTGAAGGGGTCCCGGCCGTGGTCGGCCACCACGTCCGCATTCAGCGCCACCCAAGCGGTAGGTCCGGCACCTTCGCCGAAGCGGCCCAGGAAGCCGTCGAACAACTGGGCCACCAGTTCCTGGGGTGCCGGCTCTGCACCGCGCTCGCCGGAGGCAAGCCTGGCCAGTTCGGGACGGTCGACCATTTTCTCGATGCCGCGCATCTGGGCGGCGATGCCGCAGAGGACCAGGCCGGACAGCTGTGTCCGCGGGTCCACGGCCATCCCGCGGGCAATCATGGAGCCCCAGCTGTGGCCGAACACGACGTAGGGAAGCGAGGGGAGGGCTTCTTTGGCCTTGGCCTGGAGGGTGACCTCATCGGCAACCACTACGCTGGCGGCGTCCTCGCCGGCGTCGCCCCAGGTGCCCTGCTGCATTGCGGTGCGGCCGTGCCCGGAGTGGTCGCCGGCCACCACGATGAACCCCGCGTCCACCAGGGTGGAGATCAGGTGGAGGTAGCGGCGGGAGTGCTCGCCCAGCCCGTGGATCAGTTGCACGATCGCCTTGGGCTGGCCGATGGGTTCGTAGACCCACGCCTGGATGGTGTCGCGGCCGTTGGCCGACGTGAACTCGATTTCCTGCAGTGACATATGTTCCTCCCGTGCCGGCGCCGTCGCTGGCTTGTGGCGAGTCTACTGAAGCCGGGAGCGGAGCTCTTCTGCGGTCGGGGGATTGGCGCCGGGCCTGGACACCGTGATTGCCGCCGCCGCGGCGGCCGTTCGCCCCAGCTGCTCCAGGACGGAGGGTGCGTAACCGTTGGCTCCACGGTTGAGGAGTCCCAGAATCAGTGCGGACATGTAGGAGTCACCGGCGCCGATGGTATCCGCGACGATGGTCTTCACGGCCGGGACGTGGACGCGGCTTGATGTTGCAGCCAGCAGCGAGCCGGACGAACCCCTGGTTATGACGGCCAGGTCCGCTCCCAGGCCCAGGATGTGGTCGGCTGCCTGTTCCACGTCCCTGTGCGGGTAGAGCCACGCAGCGTCCTCGTCGCTGAGTTTGACCACGTCTGCGAGGTAGACCAGCTCTTCGAAATTGCGTCGTTCTTCGGCTTGGCTGCCGAGCAGGTCCGGCCTGATATTGGGATCGTAGGTGATGGTGCACTTGTCGCGGAGTTGCTGGAGGATGGCTTTGACGCTTTTGGAGCCCGGGGCCAGGGAACTTGCGATGGAGCCGGTGTGAAGGACCTTGGGCGGGGTATGTGACAGGTCGAGCGGCGCGGGGTCCCATGTGATATCGAAGGCGTAGCTGGCCGAGCCATCCGGGGTGATGGTGGCTGCCGCCGTCGAGGTTTTCTCCAGTGAGCGGGAGCCGGGCATGAGCTTCACTCCGCCGCCGGCAAGGTGCTGCTCGAGTGCCGCGCCGCGGGGATCATCGCCGATGGCGGTGAGCAGCCCGGTGTTGATTCCCAGCCGGGCCAGGCCGTAAGCCACATTGGCGGGGGATCCGCCGGGGTGCTCGTTGGTGCCATCGGATGTGGTGACGATGTCAATCAGGGCTTCCCCGATGACGACGGCGTCCAGCGCCTGGGGTGCGGGGTTCGGCTTCCCGTACTCGTGCATTTCTGTCATTCCCGGCTTCCCGCGTCCTATGCGAACTGTGTGACCTGAAGGCGGTTGATGGTTGCTGAGCCGCCGGTCGCGTAGACAGCCAGGCCGGTGCTGGTCTCTGCCGGAAAGATCAGTTCGGTCATGGTGACGTGGCCGCCCTGGGCAAAGACTTCGACAGAGCAGTGGTCCACGAAAATGGTGAGCTGGTAGGAACCGTTTTTTGTGCTGACGGGGGCGGTATCGATGGATGGGAAGGATTCGTGGAAGTCCGTTTGGCCCGATTGCCGCCGGTCAATGACCAGAAATCCTTCTTCAGGGCGGACCGCCACACGGGTTCCGACCACGCCGTCGCCACGGAGAATGAGGCCGAATTCGCCGGCAGTTCCGGGGGTGAACGTGACTTCGATGCGCTGGACTGCGCCGGCGGCGCCATCCAGGAGCTGCACGGCGTCGGAGATAGTGGTTCGGGACAGACTGAAATCCCGGGAGGAGTCAGCCCGGGTTGACCAGTCGCCCACTGGTTGCTGGACAAGGCGAAGGTTGCCGTCAACGGCTGCGAGCGTCACCTCGCGGGCCAGGGACATGGGGCTGCGCCAGGGTGATGTGGGGATGCGCTGGGCGTATTCCCAGTTGTTCATCCAGGCGATCATGAGGCGGCGGTTGTCGGGGGCGTCGCTGAAGGAGACGGCGGCGTAATAGTCCCGCCCCCAGTCGAGCCACTGATATTCAGCCAGCCTGCTGGGGTCCTGCTGGCCTTCGGTGACGGTTGTGGCAGAGGTAAAGGTGGTCCCGTCGAAATCGCCGACGAAGTATTGGCCGGCCGAGCCGCTGTTGGGTCCGCCGGGGTTGAGGTTGACGGTCAGGACCCACTTGAGGTCTTCCGGGTCTCCGTCCACGGGCAACTGGAAAAGGTCGGGGCATTCCCAGACGCCGCCGGTGGCGTTCGCCGGGCCGAAGGTGCTCAGCAGTTCCCAGTTCTTCAGGTCGTCGGACTTGTACAGGACCACCTGGAAGTCTTTGGCTTCGACGGCGACCATCACCCAGTAGGTGCCCGCACCGCCGTCGTACTTTATGACTTTGGGGTCGCGGAACTCTGCGGAATGGCGGTCCAGCACCGGGCTGCCCGTGTGCTTGGTCCAGGTGTAGCCGCCGTCCAGGCTGTAGGCCAGGGACTGCGCCTGGACGCCCTCATGCCCGGAGCCGGGTTTGAAGGCGCTGGTGTAAATGGCCACGAGCGGGGGGACGGCCTCGGTGCCGAAACCGCTGGTGTTGCTCCGGTCGTAGACGATGCTGCCGGAGAAGATGTCCTCATTCTCGTCGCAGCTGATGGCGACGGGGTGCTCTGTCCAGGTGAGCAGGTCGGTTGAGGTGGCGTGTCCCCAAGACATGTTTCCCCAGACCTTGTCCAGGGGGTTGTTCTGGTAATACAGGTGGTAGACGCCTTCATGGAAGATCAGGCCGTTGGGGTCATTGAGCCAGGTGTTCCGTGCGGCGTAGTGCAGGGCCGGCCGGAACGTTTCGGCTGTCGTGGCGGTGGCGGCAGTCATGAAGGCTGTGTCTCGTTTCTGTGCAGGTTCAGATTTTGGGAGCATCCGCGTATACGGGTACCCGGCAGTGGGGTGGGCCGCTCTGGAGCCGGCCCACCCCACTGGTTGGAGCTAGGAGTTCTTCTTGTAGCGGTCGTAGGCCTGCTGGTAGACCTCGATCATCTTGTCGACTCCGACGTTCTTGAGCTGGGAGACGTATCCGTCCCATTCCTGCTCGATACCTCCCGAGACGATCCACTTGGCAGTGTTTTGCTTCACCAGGGAAGTGACGTCAGTCTGGATGGTGCTGATCTGCTGGAGTTCCTCGTTTGACAGGGCCACCGGCGGGTATCCGTCATTGCCGGCGAAGGGTTTGTAGAGCTCGTTGACGGTCTTCTGGCGTTCCGCTGCCCGCGGTTCCGGGGCGACGACAGTCTTGAAGTTTTCAGCGGTGTTGGCCTTCGGGCCGCCGGGGGCAACTTTTTGGCGGCGTTCGCCTTCGCTGGTGCCTGCCGGCGCCGGCACCTGGGTCAGCAGGCCGCTGGCGTCCTTTTGCAGGGTCTCGCCGATCGGACCCCAGTTGGCCTGGGCTGACTGGATGGGGTCGTAAAGGTTGTCGGCCCACCGCATGGTGGCAGCCGGGTATTTGTTTGCCCGGGTGATGGCGAAGGCACCGCGGGCGATTTCCTGGTTATTCGACTGGCTGGCGATCCGCTTGCCATCAGCCCCTTCCAGTACGGGGACGAGGGCATAGTCCTTGGTGCGGTCTGCGCCCACCATCTCGGGGATTTCCCACCACACAAAAGAGCCGAGGTTTTCGGTCGCGGCTTTGCCCTTGGCCAGGTAGGCCTTGTCGTCCTGCGAGAAGGACTCGGGATCGATCAGGCCTTCCTGGTACCACTCGTGCAGGGTCTGGAGGGCCTTCTTGTAGCCGTCCTGGGTGGCCGTAAAGATGACCTTGTCGTCCTGGACAATGCGGTGGTCCATGTTGTCCGGCACCCCGCCCAGGGCGGCGATCAGGTCAACAATGTCTCCGCACCAGGAGCCGGGGATGAAGCTCAGGGGGATGGTGCGGCCGGTCCCGGAGGCGTCCTGGTTCTTGAAGGCGAGCAGCGCGTCATGGAACTCACCGATGGTCTTGGGCATCGGGATGTTCAGTTTCTTCAGCCATGACGTGTTGATGGCCAGGGCGTGGGGGAACTGGACCAGGCCGAGTTCCTCGACTGAAGGCAGGGAGTAGATGTGCCCGTCCGAGGAGGTGATGGCGGCCTTAATGTCGGCCCGTTCGGAGAGCAGTTTGGAGAGGTTGGGGGCGTTCTTCTCGATGAGGCCCTCGAGTGGGATGAGGGTGCCGCTGGCAGAGTAGGTGGCGATCTCCGCGTCGGTCAGGCCGGTGTTGAAGAACGCGTCGGGCAGGTCGCCGCTGGCGAGGATTAGGTTCTTCTTCTCCTGAAACACCGACTCTGGGAGGTTTTCCCAGTTGATGTGGATGTTGGTGGCCTTTTCCCAGTCCTTCACCACCGTCATGGTGTTGTAGTCCGGCGCCAGGGCGGTCTTGGTCCCTGAGAACTTCAGGTCCAGTTGCTTGCTGACGATCGGGAAGCCGGTTTCCTGGAAACCGAAGTCGGCGGAGGCGTCTTTGACCTCCGTGGAGTGGGAGCCGCCGCCGGAGCAGGCGGTGAACGTCAATGTTCCGGCCAAGATAGCGCCGAGGGCAGCGTATTTACGGCTGAAGGCCATGGGTCATTCCTATTCTGAGGTGGGGTGCTGGTTGCCCGGGGGCGGTTGCCTGGGCGTGGTACGTGGGGAGGGCTATTTGACTGCGCCGATCATGGCGCCCTTGGTGAAGTGCTTCTGCATGAATGGCAGGGCAATCATGAGGGGCAGGCTCGAGACGACGATCATGGCGTACTTGGTGAGCTCTGCGATCCTTTGCGCGGCGGCATAGGAGGCGATGTCCCCGCCGGTGGTACCGGTGGATGAGACGTCGGACTGGATAAGGATGTTGCGCAGGACAAGCTGCAGCGGGTACTTGGAGTCGTCGTTGAGGAAGATCAGGGCGTCGAAGAACGAGTTCCAGTGCGCCACGACGTGGATCATGATCATGAGCATGATCAGTGGTTTGGACAGGGGGAGGACCATTTTGAAGAAGAACTTGAAGTCGGTTGCCCCGTCCATCTGGGCGGCTTCGCGCAGTTCATTCGGAATGGTGTGTTCGAAGAAGGACCTGGCGATGATCAGGTTCCAGACACCTACGGCTCCGGGCAGTACGACGGCCCAGACGGTATTGAGCATGCCCAGGTCGCGGACCACCAGGTACTTAGTGATGAGTCCGCCGTCGAAGAACATGGTGATGACGAACAGCAACATCAGAATTTTCCGGCCGGGCATGTCCTTGCGGGACAGGGCGTAGGCGCCACAGAGGATGGTGGAGACGCTGATGACGGTGCCCAGAACGGTGTAAATGAGGGTGTTGCCCAGTCCATTCCAGATCCGGCTGTCGGCGAAGATCCGTTCGTACCCTTCGGTGGTGATCCCCGAGGGGAAGAGCCAGACCTTGCCTTCGTAGACTGCGTTCGGGTCGCTGACGGAGGCGATGACGATGAAGTACAGCGGGTAAACGACGGCGAGGATGGACAGCAGCAGGACAGCGGCGGCGCCAATACTAAAGGCACGGTCACCGTACTTCTCACGCAGGCTCTGCTTTCGCTGGCCGGGGCTGACGGGCCGGGTGGGGTTCTCGATGGTGCGGGGGTTGGCAGTCACGGACATATCGGCATCACCACAGGGTCGCTTGGTTGGCCCGGCGCGCGATCGTGTTGAAGACGAGCAGCAACACCAGGTTGAGGAGGGAGTTGAACAGGCCGATGGCGGCCGAGTAGCTGAACTGCGCTTGCTGCAGCCCTGCGTGGTAGACGTAGGTCTGGATGATTTCCGAGGAAGAGATGTTCAACGGGGTCTGCATCAGCAGCGCTTTCTCGAAACCAACGTTCAGGAGGTTGCCGATAGCGAGGATGAACAGGATGGTTACCACCGGCATGATGCCGGGCAGGTCGATGTGCCGGATGCGCTGCAATTTGGACGCGCCGTCAACCTTTGCCGCATCATGCAGTGCCGGATCAATCGCTGCGAGGGCTGCCAGGTACACGATCATCGAGAAGCCGGCGTTCTGCCAGACATCCGAGATGACATAGATGGGGCGGAACCACTCCGCTGAACCCATGAAGAAGACGGGCTCGACGCCGGCCAGCTGGATGGCATTGTTCACCAAGCCGGATCTGGGGGAGAGGAGGACAAACATGATGCCCACTACCACAACGGTGGAGATGAAGGCTGGCGAATACAGCACGGTCTGGGTGAACTTCTTAAACCGCTCGCTTTGCAGCTGGTTGACCAGCAGCGCCAGGATGATCGGGATGGGGAAAGCAACCAGGAGGCCGAGGATGGCGATCCACAGGGTGTTTCCGACCACCTGGCCGAACTGGTAGGAGTTCACGAACCTGATGAAGTGCGTCAGGCCCACCCATGGGCTGTCGGTGAACCCGTCCACGGGGTTGTAATTCTTGAAGGCGATCTGCACGCCGTACATGGGCCAGTACTTGAAGACCAGGATGTAGACGACGGCGGGTGCTAGTAATACGTATAACTGCCAGGCCCGAGAAATTCTTTTGAGGCGGAGCGAAAGAGAATTTTTCCGTTGCGGCAGCGGCGTCGCAGCTGGACGGCCCCGCCGCGCCGGGATGGTGCGGCTGCTCATGGCATCTCCTTTGGATGAGTCACAGAGTTCCGTTCGATAAGAGGGCAGTCCATGAGCTCGACCCGGCCATCGGGTTCCGCGTCCTGGAGAATCAGCTCGACCGCGCGCCGGCCCATGGCGACGAACGGCAATTCAAAGGTGGTCAGGCCCGGCCGGAGGAACGGCGCCAATGTTGCCTGGTTATCGAAGCCCACAATGGACACATCCCCAGGAATCGACAGGCGCAAATCCGACACCGCCTGGTAGGCGCCCCAGGCGCCGCGGTCGTTGGCGCAGAAAATCGCGGTGGGCGGGTTGCTGGAGGTCAGCAGCTCCATCGCGTACTTGTAGCCGTCTTCCTCGCCGCCACTGCCAAAGCGGACCAGATCCGGATCCAGTTCCACCCCTGCTTCCTGAAGTGCTTTCCGGTAACCCTCGTAACGTCCGACGGCGGCGGGCAGCTCACTTTCAAGGCTCTCGATGTTGATCATCGCGATCCGGGAATGACCGGCTTGGAGCAGTCGACGGGTGGCTGCATTTCCGCCTTTGACTTCGTCGGGAGCCACGCTCGCAACCCGTCCGGCCCGGTCCTGTGAGTTCAGCACCACGGATCGGATGCCGGCTAACGCTTCCGGGACATCCAGGCGGCGGTGGTACATGCCCGCGTAGACCACTCCGGCAACCTTGTAGGAGAGCATCGCGTCCAGGGACGCGGCCTCAAGCTCTTTGTCGCCGCCGGTATTGACGGTCAGCAGGAGCAGCCCGTCCTCCCACGCCCGCTGCTGTGCGCCTTCGATGATGGCGCCGGCAAAAGGGGTGGTGGCAACGGTATCGCCAATGAACCCGATCATGCCGGCCACGCCTTCGCGCAGTGTCTTGGCGTGAGCGTTGGTTCGGTAGCCAAGCTGGTTCACGGCGTCCCGGACCTTTTTGCGGGTCTCTTCCGAGAACCGCGATCCTGAAGCCGAATTGAGTACCAGGGACACTGTGGCCTGCGAGACGCCGGCGGCAGCAGCGACGTCGTGCATTGTCGGTCCTGACTTTGGCCGTGATCCAGCCATGGGCACCTCCTCGGGTCGCTTGAAGTTCTAGCTAGTTATTCGTATAACTTGCACAACTGTAAGGTGAATCACGAGGGGGAGTCAAGCATTACGTCAACATTGGCAGCGCACATGCTCCGTTGACAGATCGTCACGTTCCGCCATGCTTCAGGAGAACGCTGGGTCGGGCCGCATATTCTGAGGTTCAGTCACCCGCCCTCCCGAAGGAAGCCGATGCCGCATCCCGCCAATCCCCTGCGGAAGCTGGGGTTCCTGACCATTGGCCTGTTCGATCCCGCTGATCCGGCGGCCGGCCACGAGTCCATGCTGCAGATCATCGAACTGGGGGAGCGGCTGGGGTTCGACAGCGCCTGGCTGCGCCACCGCCACCTGCAGTTCGGGATCTCGTCCCCGGTCGCGGTGATGGCTGCGGCGAGCCAGCGCACGTCCCGGATCGAGCTGGGCACGGCCGTGACTCCGCTGGGCTGGGAAAACCCGCTGCGGCTGGCCGAGGACCTGGCCACCGTGGACCTGCTCGCCGGGGGACGCCTCAACCCCGGGGTGAGCGTGGGGGAGCCGATGCAGTACGAGACCGTGAAGCATGAACTGTATCCCGATACCGCGGAGGTGCAGGACTTCAGCTACGCCCGGGTGGAGCGGTTTGCGCGGTTGGTGGCGGGTGAGCCGGTGCGCGAGTTCTCGGGCAAGCAGGGCGTGGTGGAAGAGTTCTCCAACCGCGTTGAGCCTCATTCGCCCGGGCTGCGGGACCGCCTTTGGTACGGGGCCGGCAGCACGAAGTCAGCGGTGTGGGCCGGTGCTAACGGTTTCAATCTACTCTCCAGCAGCGTGATCTTCCCGGACAAGGACCAGGAGCCGGACTTCGCCCTGGTCCAGCAGTCGCAGATCCGGGCGTTCCGTGAGGCTGCAGCTTTGACGGGGCATGCTGGGGCGCGTGTTTCGCAGGGTCTGGTGGTTATCCCGACTGACTCGGCGACTCCTGCTCAGCGGGAGAAGTACCAGCGGTATGTGGACGAACGCACCCCGCGTACTGCTGCTCCGCAGGGGCCGAAAGGCATGATGTTCGCGGCTGATCTCATTGGCACCAGCGAGCAGATCGCCGAGCAGCTGTACGCGCACGCCGGCTTCCAGGAAGTGGACGAGGTGGCCTTCGCCCTTCCGTTCAGCTTTGACCACGAGGACTATGTGCAGATTCTTACTGATATGGCAGGGAAACTGGGTCCGGCTCTGGGATGGACACCAGGGGGAGGAAACCACCCGGCGACGTAAGAGCGCACGCTAGGGTCGTACGCCTGCCTGGCAGCCTCACCTGCAGACTCCTCTAAAGTCCAACATGTCAGTTTGGACCCTAAGACTGTTGGTCGTATCCGTCCGCAAAGTGCCCAACAGGCCCTATTCTGACGCAAAATTACACCCCAACCTGACGTCAGGTTGGGGTGTACGCCAACTGATGCCGCGGTTCAACTTAGGAGCACTCACTTCCGGGGAAGGGATGCCCGTAGGCGGTGTATGAAATCTCATTTCGGGCGAGGTCATGGAACGGGTATCCCTTGAGATAGTGATCGCCTGAGCGGCACTGCGGCCTGCGATAGCTGCTCCTTCGAGGTGGCCAGCGTACGCGGTCGCGGTCTCGGTGGACGCCCAGTGTACGCGGTTATGGATGGGCTGTTGGAAGAGTGGGTTGCCGTAGCTGCTTGTTCCCGCATCTTCCTGGTTTCTCGGCTGTGTGTAGGGCTCGGCGCTCCAGTCCATGACGTGAATTTCGGTGGGATTGCTTGCGTCGGCGCCGAACAGCCGTACAAGCTGGTCGTTGAATGCGTGCGCAATGGCGTTGGTTCCTTGTCGGGGGAGTCCTGCGCAGGGAGCGAATCCGAAGATCGCTGCAGGCTCCCCGCCCGGTCCGCTGTGGTCGTGGAATTCACGGAAAGGACCACTGTGGCTGATGGCGGATCCGGAGAGGCCGATGCGGCGCCAGAACGGGCCGGGGTAGACCGCGACGGCCTTGATCATTCCGCCCATCCACACCGAAGTACGCTTACAAAGCTCTTTGAGGTCGTGCGGGAGGACTGGGACGAACTCAATAGACTCCGCTGCCAGGGCGGGTGGGACGGCGAGGACAACACGTTGTGCGCTCAGCTCCCGTCTGTGGGTGCGTATCTGGACGTCATCGCCATCGACGGTGATTGCTTCGACAGGCTCGTTCAGGGCGAGCGATCCTTCCGGAAGACGGCGGGCCAGTTCGATGGGGAGGGAATGTGCTCCGCGTTCGAAGCGGAGAGATGGGGAGCCAACAGGGTTGCCGTGCAGCCGCCGGCTTCCATCCTGGCCGGTGTCGAAGAGTGCGTCTCCCGCCAATGACTGGGGAAAGCTCGCGAGCCCGAGGGTTTCGAGCATCGATCGGACCCGCAGTTCGTTCTCCCAAAACCATGTAGCGCCGAGGTCGATGCCCGCCTCTGCGGAGTTGATGCTGAATGCCCGTCCTCCAACACGGTCGCGGGCTTCGACGCACAGGACTTTGTGGCCGGCGTGGAGGAGTTCGTACGTTGCCACGAGGCCAGCGAGCCCGGCTCCAATGACGACGACGTCGTAAGAGGCATCCGGAGAGGTCATGGGGCATCCGTCGGGTCGAGGACAATTCGGAAGCGGGCTTCGCCCGCAGCAAGACGGGTGAGAGCTTCGTTCGCTTGGGCAAGGGGCATCTGTTCGGTCATGGGTTTCACGTCGTTGAGCTGCGCGAACCGCATGGCTTCTTCGGTGTCTAGAGCGCTGCCGGTGAGGTGGCCGGTGATGAGTTGCCCGTTCATGACGAGTTGTCCGACCGGAATGGAGAGGCTGGCTGCGTCCACTCCAATAATGGTGAGGCGTCCTCGGATGGCGAGTCCGTGCAGGAGGCCTTCCAGGGGCCCGGTTGTGGGAGCAGTGCAGAGGATCAGATCCGCGGCTCCGAGTGCAGCGAGGGCCGTTCCCGGGTCCTCGGCGGTGCTGTCGATGTAGTGGTGCGCGCCGAGTTGGTGGGCAAATTTGGTGCGCTCTTCGCCCCTGGCGATGGTAACAACGCGGTAGCCCATTTTCGCGGCGAACTGGATGGCGAGGTGTCCGAGGCCGCCAATGCCGAAGACCGCTACGGTCCCGCCTGCCGGGACGGAAGCTTCGCGGAGAGCGTTGAAGGTGGTGACCCCGGCGCAGCCCATTGGTGCCGCCTCGGTAAATGCCATGCCGTCGGGGATCCTGGCGAGGGCGTCTGCCGGGACGGTGATGGTCTGGGCCCATCCGCCGGGGTAGGACAGTCCGGGGATCTTCCGTTGCGGACAGTGAACGACGTCACCGCGCCTGCAATATGTACATTGGCCGCAGCTGCCACCGAACCAGCCCACAGCTACTCGGTTCCCAGATTCCCAACTGGTGACGCCTTCACCGATCTCTGCGATAGTCCCGGCGGCTTCGTGGCCGGGCGTCACAGGAAAGGTGACACCCTTCCCCCTGGCGCGTGCTGTGCCGATATCGGCGTGACACATGCCTGTGGCGGCAACGTCAACCCGTACGTGGCCAGGCGGGGTCGCGGTCAGGGCCCTGTGAACGAGGTTCAGCGGCTGGCCGGGTTCCGCGACCTGCATGGCCGCCAGTCCGGGCGTAACGGGGGTGGTGGACACCAATGGTCCTTTCATCAGGTGCTGGGGGCTTCTTCTGGGTGGCGCTGACCGGGCGGAGGGAGTGGGACACCAGCGATGCCCACTCCCTCCGGTGGAACGTCAGTTCCGCAGGGCCCAAGACTCCGCCCGCGGCGTCCGGACCGTCCGGTCCTGAACGAGGGCGAGCGTCAGACGGTCTCGTAGATCCGGACTTCCGGCTCGGCCTTAAGCAGGGGAGCGAGCGCGACTACGACGTCCTGGGTGAAGAGATCAGTGGCCAGATATTTTTGCGCGCAGTCAGTGGAGCCGAATCCGTGCAGGACCTGCACGTCTTCCTCGCGCACCAGGAGCTGTTTGCTTTGGGCACCGCCAACGGTGTCCAGGAACGGCTGCTTGAACTTCTCGTACACGGCGGCCGCGGCCTCGCGGTCGGCATCGTCGATCTTCAGGGTGATTTCCAGGTAGGCCATATTGAGCTCCAATAGTCGTAAAGGATTCGCAGCAGGTGGCTGCGCCTTCCCAACGCTATGAACAGCAGCGCCTCCACGGTAGAGGACGGTAATGAATACGGACATAACCTATCGTTATGCCTGCGTGGTCCGAGGCTTGATCAGCTGTTGTGCTCGACAAGTCGGCCTGCGAGATGGACGAGTTGGTTGGCAATGGGGGAGTGGGGGCTCCAGATCGTCTCGTAGAAGATCTCCAGGACGCTTCCGTCGGTATCGAGGATTTCGCGGTACGTCGTATCGGCGGCAGCAAGCTTCGACTTCGGGAGCATGGCGGACCCGAGCCCGAGCTGCGACCATTCCTCGAGGACCCGGTAAGTGCCGGCCTCGCCCGGGTAGGCGGTGATCGCGAGGTCGTGCTCGCGGATCAGGCTGCGGGTGAAGGCGGTAAGGCCGCACGTGTCAGGCATCAGGATCAGCTGTTTTCCCGCGAGGTCCTCTACGCGGGCCCGTCCTGCGCCTGGCCGGGTTTCCACCAGGACCAATGGCTCGGAATCGATGACCCTGTGTTCGTAGCGGGGCATCGGCGCCACGGAGGGAACGATGATGATGTCCAGGTCGCCGTCCACGAGGGCACCGCGCAGTTCGCTCATGTTTGCTTCTCGCAGCACCAGTTGCTTGCGCGCGTCCTCCCCGGGCTCGTCGCAGACGGCCCGGTAGGCGCTGGCCACGAGCTTTGGGTTGATCAGGGGAGAAACGCCGAGGCGGATCGTCTCAGGTAAGGGCTCGTTCCACCTCGCGGCTTCTGCGTGGACGTCGTCAAATGCTCTGAGGGCCTGCTCGATGCGCGGCAGCATCGTGTCTCCGAATCTGGTGAGTGCTACACCGCGGGGGGAACGATCGAACAGCTTCTCTCCCAGCGATGCCTCCAGCTTCGCGATCCCGTTCGACAAGGCGGGTTGGGTCACTCCGCACGTCCTCGCTGCGGCACTGAAAGACCCCGTTTCCGCGACGGCCCGCGCGTACCGCAGGCCTTCTATGCTCACTCGTTCACCCATAAGCACAGGCTATCGCTGAGGGCTTCTGGGAACGGAGTTCCCTTGGACTCTGAGGCCGGCCACTGCTCCCGAGCTCGTACTCAGGCTGGGGCCTACGACTGGAGGGAGTCGTTCGGTGTCTCCTCTTGCCTGTCCGGGATTTTGTGCCCGGCCGGCGTCCACATCGAGGGCGCGCACCTGCTCCGTCAGTGAGTCCCGCGCAACAGCAGGCAGCGCCCCTGGTTGTGAATAGAGGCGGATCCCGTCGCGGAAGATCATCAGCGCAGGAATCGAGCTGATCTGTGCCCGGGATGAGAGTTCCGGCTCAGCTTCCGTAGCTTGGTGAAGACGATGTCGGGGCTTGTGCTCGGAGGCCTGTTCAAACACCGGGCCGAAACGCCCTGCAAGGCCCACACCATGAGGCCCAGAAATCGGCCAGCACGATGCCGTCGGCGGAGACGATCCGCTCGAAGTACTGGAGGGTGAGATCTCGGGTGGGTCAGGACGGGATTCCTTTCGGGGCGATGGCCGTGAGCGCGGTCAGAGGTATCAGAGCAATGATGGCGATGGCCGCCAAGGCTGAGAAGCTGGTGAACATCAGGATCGGACCTGCCGTGAAGGCGGCCGCGGCTCCGAAAAGGTTGGAAAGGGCATCGAGGCCTCCTTGTGAGGCGGCCCGTGCCTGGCCGGATACCGCCACACTGAACAGGGCGGAACCTCCGACGTTGCCGAAGGACCAGCCAAGGCCGAGCAGGATCAGCGATGCCATCATCCATCCCATGTCGTTCGACTTGATCATGCCGATCGTCAGAGAAACCGCAAGGAGGACGATACCGGTTGCGATAGTCAGGCGGTGGCCGATCCGGTCCGCCGCGATGCCCACAATGGGGGAAACCCCATACATCCCCACGATGTGGAGGCTGATCGTGATGCCAATGAACGTCACCGATCCGCCTTCGTGCTCGATGTGCACCGGCGTCATCGTCATGATCGCCACCATGACGAGCTGAGAGGTAAGAATCGCTACGACGGCCAGCCGCGCGGGCGGGTTCCGCCGGAGCTCGGCCAGCATGGCCCGGGGCCGGCCACGCCCTGCAGGCGGGGCGGCCACCGCGCGGCTGCCCGGGCAACCGGACTCGTTGACGGCATGGGCTCGGGCGAGCAGAAGGGGGTCGGGCCGCAGCAGCGTAAAAACAAGGCCTCCGGCAGCGGCGAGGCATCCTGAGGCGATCAGGAACGCTGCAGCGAACACCGTCAGGCCCGTTGCACGGCCGATGACTTCACCGGGCACCCCAAGGTTCGGGCCGAGGACGCTGCCGATGGTGCCCACCCAGACAATGAGCGCTAGCGACCGTGCGCGGTGACGGGGGGTGGAAAGATCTGTTGCGGCAAACCGTGCCTGCAAGCTGACCGCGGAGCCCGCTCCGATAAGCAGCAAGCCTATGAATAAGGGAACGACCAGGCTCCATTGAGCGGCAGCGACAAGAAGGCCGGAGCCGGCCGCAGCAACCCACCACCCGCTCGCCAGTGCAACTCTCCGCCCTCGGCGTGCCGCAAGGTTGCCCAGGGGAAAGCCCAGCAAGGCCGCGCCGAGTGTGCTTGAGGTACGGGCCAGCCCGGCCCATGCTTCGTTGTCGGTGACCTGGCCGGCCAGGAGCACGCCGATGGAAGGAGCGATGCCAACACCGACCGTGCCCACGACTTGCATCGCCGAAAGGACGACCATCGTGCGGCGCTGGAGGCGCTCCACGTCCTGTCCTGCGCTTTCAATGTGGCTGGCGGGCAACGTGGATATTTGGGTCCTGGTCATCTTCTTCTTCGGTTCCGTATCTCTATCCCTGCGTTCTTCTGAACGTGCTAGATCACCCGCTGGAGCCAACCCCTCGAATCGGGCCGGTCGCCGTACTGGAGCCCGAGGAGGTGTTCACGGATGGCGAGGGTGTTCGGGCCCGGTTCACCGGTTCCGATGGTGATATCTAGGTCTTCGCCTTGGATTGACACGACGGGGGTGATGGCCGCTGCGGTGCCGCTGGCGAAGATCTCGGTGATGGTGCCGTCCGCGCAGCGCGTCTGCACTTCGCTCAGTCCGATGCGCCGCTCCACCGGCGTTAGTCCGTGTTCTTCGGCGAGAGCGAGGATGCTGTCCCTGGTCACGCCCTCCAGAATGGTGCCCAAGCCAGGGGTGATGAGTTCGCGGTCGGTTGTGATGATGAACAGGTTCATGGTGCCTGATTCCTCAAGCCATTCGTGTTCGACGGCGTCGAGGTAGAGGACTTGGTCGCATCCGTTGGCGCGGGCTTCGGCCTGGGCGGCGAGCCCGGTGGCGTAGTTTCCGCCGCATTTCGCGTCCCCGGTTCCCCCCTTGGCTGCGCGTGTCTGGGTCCGGCTGGCCCACAGGGAGATTCCCGTGGGCCCGTCAGGAAAGTAGGGGCCGGCGGGGGAGGCGATAACGCAGAACTTTGCTTCGGCCGCGGCTCGGACGCCAAGGAATGGTTCCGAGGCGAACATGAACGGCCGGATATAGAGGCTGTGCTCCTTCCCATGCTCGGGGACCCAGGCGTGGTCGGCCCGGACGAGTTCCGTGACGGCGTCCAGGAACAGTTCCTCATCGAGGACAGGCAACGAAAGCCGTGTGGCGGATCGTGCGAATCGGGCGGCGTTGGCTTCGGGACGGAAGAGCCAGACCGAGCCGTCAGCGTGGCGGTAGGCCTTCAGTCCTTCGAAGATTTCCTGCGCATAGTGCAGCACCGACGTCGCCGGGTGGACGCTAAAAGCTTGGAGAGGGCCGACTTCCTGGTCGTGCCAGCCGTCCGTCATGGACCAGGAGGCAGTGGCCATGTGATCGGTGAAGTGGTTTCCGAATCCGGGGTCCGCCAGGACAGCCACCCTGTCATTGGGGGGCAACGGGCTTGGTGCGGGGGTCAGTGGAAAGGCGGTCATTCCGGTGTTCTCTCTGCTGGGGATCGGTCGGTAGTGAACGGGCTGAAGCCCGTGCCCCGGATATTTCCGGGACGCGGGCTCTAGCCGTGAGGTTGCTCAGGACAAGGATGCCGCTGGGACGCTTGGGCTGGAAGCGGCGTCTTCACCTTGGAAGAACTTCAGGGCCTGCCAGCCGTGGGTAAGACCGCCGCCTGCCCTGAGCGCAGTGGCTGTCATGATGGTCTCTGCGAGCTCCTGTTCGGTGGCCCCGGCCTGGCGGGCGGCGTTTGAATGTGCCTCAATGCAGTAGGGGCACTGGGTAGCCAACGCAACGGCGACGGCGATGAGCTCGGTGTACTTGAGCGGAATGACGTTGTCCGGGTTTTCGAAGACTGCCTTGTCGAGCGCCTGGAAGGCGTCGACGGCGGCGGGAGCACCCTGGCGAAGGTTCCGGAAAAACTGGCGGTCATTGTGGTCGTGATACGTCATGGAGACAACTTTCTGTGAGTGGTTTCTATTGGAGGTAAGGAGTAACGGGCGGCGGGGTCAGCTGCCCATGTGGTCGGGGACGGGTACGGAGTCCTCGGTAGCGGTTTCGACTTTCTCGGGGGACTGCCGCTTGCGGTAGACCCTGTAGGCGACGGCGACTACCACGACCCAGGCCACAGAGACGATCAGTGAGACTTGCATGTCCGGCAGGATGGCGATGCAGACCAGGATCACGGCAACGAATACGAGCGCGATGTAATCGGCGTAGGGGTAGAAGGGCGACTTGTACTTGATCGCGTCAGCCTGTCCGTTCTGGATGCGCAGCTTCCGGAACCGAAGGTGGCTGAGCGCGATCGAGCCCCAGGCGCAGATCAGTCCGAAGGTGGTCACCGAGGAGAAGATCTCGAAGACCTGATCCGGCATGACCAGGTTCAGACCCACACCGGCGAGCATGATGACGAAGACGGCGATGACGGCGCCGGAGGGGACCTGCTTGCTGTTGACCTTGCCGAGGAACGCCGGGGCCTTGCCCTGGAGGGAGAGGTTGTAGAAGGTCCTGCTGTTGGTGAAGATACTGGAGTTCACCGCGGAGAGCACTGCGGTCATCACCACGAGGTTCATGATCGTTGCGGCCGCCGGGATGCCAATCCTTGTGAAGACCTCGACGAACGGGCTGCCTTTTCCGGTCAGGGAGGTCCAGGGGAAGATGGTGACCAGGATGGTGATGGCTCCAACGTAGAAGATCATCAGACGCCAGAACGTGGCATTTACGGCCTTGGGCATTGTCTTTTCAACGTCCTTGGCTTCGCCGGCGGTCAGACCCAGGTTCTCGATGCCGCCGAATGCGAAGGCGACCATCACGACGGACAGGATGGAGCCGCTGATGCCGTTGGGGAAGAAGCCTCCGTGTTCCGTCAGGTTGCCCAGTCCGAGGGGCTGGCCCCCGTTCCCGAGCCCGAAGAAGATCATTGCAGCACCGAAGATGATCAGGACGACGATCGCGACCACCTTGATGATGGCGAACCAGAATTCTGCCTCGCCATAGAACTTCACGCCGACGACGTTGATGACGAACATGATGAGTACCGCGATCGCCGCGGTGACCCAGATCGGCATATCGGGGACCCAGTACTGGACATATTTGCCCAGGGCATTGAGTTCGGCCGCACTGGTGGCGAGGAGGAAAATGAACGCGTTCCATCCGTTGAGGAATCCCATGAAGGGGTGGATGTAGCGGCTTGAGTAGGAGATGTATCCGCCGGAGACGGGTTCCTCGACGGACATTTCGCCTTGGGCGCGCATCACGAAGTAGATGGCGGCTGAGGCGACGATGTAGGTGATGATGATGGCTGGGCCTGCGGTCTGGATGGCCCAGCCGGAGCCGTAGAACAATCCAGTTCCGATGGCCCCGCCGATGGCAATCATTTGCAGGTGCCTGCTCTTGAGATCCCGTTTCAGGTTCTCTTTTTCATATGCCTGAACGCGTTGGGGAGATTTCATAGCGCTCTTCTTCCTTGAAGGGGCTTGGGGGATCAGATGGTTTCTGGCATGCCTTTGGGTCGTCAGTGGTGTGCGGTCGCCAGTGCGTACTTGGTGAATGAGTTTGATGCGGGAGTGTCCCGCGGTTGAATCAGTGGAGTTCGAGGACGGCTTCGATTTCGACCGGGACGTCCATCGGCAGCGAGGGAACCCCGACGGCGGAGCGGGCGTGGTTTCCTGCCTCGCCGAGCGCCTCGACCAGGAAATCAGATGCACCGTTGGCGACCTGGTGCTGGTCGGTGAAGGCCGGCGCGCTGGCGACGAAGACAGTGATCTTGACCAGGCGCTTGATCTTCGCCAGGTCGCCCAGGGCGTCCTTGGCCTGGGCGAGGATGTTCGCAGCGCACCAGCGCGCGGCTTCCTGACCGGCGGCGATGTCGACGCCTTCGCCGAGCTTGCCCATTGACGTGAAGGCACCGTCGCGCATCGGCAGCTGGCCGGAGGTGAAAAGCAGGTTCCCGGTGCGGACGTAGGGCTGGTAGTTGGCTACCGACCGTGCAGGGGCGGGGAGGACGACGCCGAGTTCGGACAGACGGTGTTCAATGGTGATGGTCATGGAATTCTCTTCTTTCAGTTGCTGATGAGGGCTGCGGTGAGCCGGTTAATGGCTTCGTCGACAGTGCTGCGTGGGCAACCCAGGTTGACCCGCATGTAGCCGTGTCCTTCGAGACCGAATTTCTGGCCCTTGTCCAGCCAGAGGCGGGCCTTGGTGAGCATGAACTTGTCCAGCTCTTCCGCGTTCCGGCCAAGGCCCCGGCAGTCCATCCAGGCCAGGTAGAGCGAGTCGGCCGGCAGGACCTTCAGTTGCGGAAGCGCGCTGTTGATCGACGCGGCGAAGTGTTCATGGTTGCTCCGGACATAAGCCACCATCTCGTCCACCCAGGCCTCGCCGTGGGCGTAAGCAGCTTCTGCGGCAACCATGCCAAGGACGTTGACCAGTGGGAACATGTTCCGGTCATACTGGCGGGCGAGCTCTTCCCGCATCCGCTGGTTGGGAACAAAGACGTTGGCACTCTGCAACCCGGGGAGATTGAAAGTCTTGCTCGGCGCAGTGCAGGTGATGCTGTTCTGAGCGAACTCCTCGCTGAGGGACGCGAAGGGGATGTGGCGCTTAGCGGGATCCATGATGAGGTCCTGATGAATCTCATCGGAGATGACGATCACGCCGTGGCGAGCACAGATCTCCCCCATCGTGCGCAGTTCGTCTTCGGTCCACACGTTGCCGGTCGGGTTGTGGGGGTTGCTGAGGATGAAAATTTTGGTATCAGGCCGGATAGCGGCCTCGAACACCGTCGCGTCCAGCTCATACCGGTCTCCGACCCTAGACAGCGGTGCGAAGGCAAGGTGCCGGCCGTTCATGAGCATGTCGTTGTGGAAGTGCGCGTAGACCGGCGGCTGGATGAGGACAGAGTCGCCCGGCGCAGAGAAGGCCTGCACCGCAGTCTTGAGGGTCGTGATGATGCCCGAAGTCTGGAGGACCCACTTTTGGTCGACCTCCCAGCCGAAGCGCTTGGCCTGCCAACCGGTGACAGCATCAAGGTAACTCTTCGTGGCCCCGCCCGGGTAGCCGAACACGCCATGCTCGACAGCCTCATGCAGTGCATCCAGCACGACCCGGGGGGCCTTGAAGTCAGTGTCGGCCACCCACATGGGCAGCGGATCTGCTGCGGCCTCGTCCGCAGAAAGAAGAGCGTGCTTATAGGCCCACTTCATCGAGTTGGAGGTGCCCCGTTCGACGACCTCGTCGAATATCGAAGTCGGCGCGGTATCAAGGGAAGGGATCAAAACTGTGTCAGGCATGGTACTCACGAAGCGTTCCTTAGTGGTGTATTTGCGATGCAGTTCACACTAAGACGAAAGCCGTGCAACGTGTTTGCAACTTCTCCGGCAAAACCTCATATAAATGCTAGATTTTGAGGCATGGACAGGATAGATCGGGAGATTCTTGCATTGCTGCAGCTTGAAGGGCGAATATCGTTCACTGAACTGGCGGGGCTTGTGCAGTTGAGCCTGTCGAGCTGCCAGCGGCGCGTGCGGGATCTGGAGGCGCGCGGAATCATACGCAGCTATCGTGCGGTCGTGGACGCAGCTTCGGCCGGCTTCGGCTTTGAAGTCGTTGCGTTCGCAACGCTCACCCGTCCTGACGTGCTGGATGAGTTCGATGCCGCGATCAGCCATGTTCCGGAAATCATTGAGGCCCAAAGACTGTTCGGGGAGCCGGACTACATGATCCGCATCGTTGCGGCGGACCGCGAGGCCTACCAAAAGCTGTATGACAAGGTGCTAAGCCGCCTGCCGGGCGTGCAAAGCCTCAACTCCACCATCGTGATGAAGGAAGTAATTGCCTCCAGGGCGCTGCCCGTTGTCCGGCGCTCAATCGAGTAGCCAGGAAGTGGCCGAGACCAGTCTCGCCCATCCAGTACAGCCTCAATCTTGAACGTTCCAGCGCATGCCGAGGGAGAACTGCTGTACACCCCCTGGGCGTCCGAGCCTCGGTCCGCCGGCAGCAGTCTGGGGGTTCGTCGCCAGGAACTCATGAGGTGTTTGGCGCCGCCGAAGCAGTCATGCCGGAGAAGGAGCTCTTCTGGATCGTCACCCCCACTGGCCAGCGCCGGATCATAGAATTCCACGAATTTGATGTTTACATGCAGCAGGCACGGTGGGAAGCCAGACAACGTAGCCCCAACACCACATAACTTCGCTTTCAAAGGGGTCGTGTTGCGCGTGACTGGAATCACCTGTACGCTCTGATGTTAGCGACGGTTTTCGTCGGCAGGATTGTTACTCGGAAACGGGGCAAGACCTGAGAAGCACACTATGTGCGTCTCGGGTCTTTTTTTGTGCCCAAAAATAGACAGAGAGGTCTGACATGGCAAGTGTGGACTACCGGTCCTTGGCCGGCGACATTTTGCAGGGGGTAGGCGGCGAGAAGAACATCGTCAGTGCCGCCCACTGCGCTACCCGGCTCCGGCTTAAGCTGCGGGACGAGACGAAAGCAGATACAGCAGCGGTCGAGAAGCTCCCCGGCGTGATCACCGTCATGAAGGCCGGCGGCCAGTACCAAGTGGTAATCGGCGACAACGTACCCACCGTTTACGCTGAGCTCGGAAAAATCACCAAACTCACTGATGACAGCGCGGCAGACGAGGAACCGGCGCCGAAGGGCAACCTTTTGAGCCGCTTCATTGACCTGATCTCCTCAATTTTTTCGCCCGTCATCTGGCCACTCGCGGCCGCAGGCCTGCTCAAAGCATTTCTGAGCCTGGCCATTCAACTTGGCTGGCTCGATCCCACATCCCAGACCAATGTAATCCTGGCTGCCACCGCTGACGCGCTGTTCTACTTCCTGCCCCTGTTCCTGGCGGTAACCGCCGCCAAAAAGTTCAGGACCAACCAGTTCACCTCCATGGCGATTGCCGGGGCACTGGTTTACCCGAGCATCGTTGCCCTTGCCGCAAAGCCAGACGCTGTGAGCTTTGCCGGTATCCCGGTGGTGATGATGAACTACACCAGTTCGGTCATCCCGATCCTCGTCGCCGTGTGGCTGCAGGGCTACCTTGAGCGTTTCCTGACCCGCGTACTTCCGTCCGCTATCCGAAACTTCACCACCCCGCTGCTGACCCTTCTGGTCATGGTCCCACTGGTCCTGATCACCGTCGGCCCCGTCACAACCTTCGCAGCCAAGGGGCTGTCTGCCGGCATCGGCGCAGCGTTCACCTTCGCGCCGTGGCTCGCAGGGGCAATCATGGGTGGCTTCTGGCAGGTCTTCGTCCTCTTCGGCCTGCACTGGGGCTTCGTCCCCGGCATGCTCAATGAGATCGCCACTTCTGGCCACTCCCTCCTGTTCGGCCCGCTGCTGCCGGCCGTCCTCGCGCAGGCAGCAGCCACCCTCGCCGTCATGTTTCGTACCCACAACAAGGCCCGCCGCGCCGTGGCTGGTCCTGCGGCTCTCTCGGGCTTCCTCGCCGGTATCACAGAACCCGGCATCTACGGTGTGAACCTGCCCCTGAAGAAGCCGTTCTACTTCGGTATCGCCGGTGGTGTTGTGGGTGGCGCCATCGTGGCCGCAGGGGGCACCGGTGCCACGTCCTTTGTCTTCCCGTCGCTGCTGGGCCTGCCTGCATTCACCTCGGTGGGCAACATCGCCCTTCTTTTCCTCGGCACTGGCGTCGCGGTCGCCCTGGCCTTCACCTTGACCTTCCTCTTTGGCCCCCGCGAGGCAGAAGCAGCGGCCGACGCCGGCACTTCCGTTCCCGGAACGTCCGGGGATAAGCAGGCGGCAGCTGAGCCCGTCCAGGTTTCCGCAGTCCCCGGCGTGGAGGTACTGGCGCCGGTGACGGGTGAGGCGGTGGCCTTGGCAGATGTTCAGGATAAGGTGTTCGCCTCCGGCGCGATGGGCAAGGGCTTGGGCATTGTGCCCGCCGATGGCCGCATCCACGCGCCGATCACGGGGACCATCAAGGCAGCCATGAAGACCGGCCACGCTTTCGGCATCAAGTCAGATGACGGCGTGGAGGTCCTGGTCCACATCGGCATCGACACCGTCCAGCTCCAGGGCCGCGGCTTCGAAGCAGCCGTGACCCGAGGCCAGCAGGTCCGCGCCGGCGACCTGCTCGCGGTCGTAGACCTCTCTTTGGTGGCCGAAGCCGGTTACGACACCACCACCCTGGTGATGGTCACCAACACCGCCCAGCTCCAAAACGTCGACCCGGTCACCGAAGGGAAACTGGCCCTAGGGGACGCCGCGATCACGGTCCAGATCTGACTCCTTCTTCACTTCCACTTTCCCAGTTCCTGCTTGAAAGGATCCACAGCTGTGACCACCACTTTCCCCAAAGGATTCCTCTGGGGCGGCGCCACCGCCGCCAACCAGGTTGAAGGAGCCTACAACGAGGGCGGCAAGGGTCTGTCCATCCAGGACGTGATGCCCAAGGGCATCACGGAAACCCCCACGGAAGAACCGACGCCGGACAACCTCAAGCAGGTGGCGATCGACTTCTACCACCGATATAAGGAGGACATCGCCCTCTTCGCCGAGATGGGCTTCAAGGTGTACCGCTTCTCCATCGCGTGGAGCCGGATCTTCCCGCTCGGTGATGAAGAAACCCCTAACGCCGAAGGTTTGGCCTACTACTCCAGAGTCCTTGACGAACTGGAAAAGCACGGCATCGAACCGCTGGTCACCATCAGCCACTACGAAACCCCGCTGCACCTGGCCCGGAAGTACAACGGCTGGACCAACCGTGAACTCATCGGCTTCTACGAGCGCTACTGCCTCGCCCTGTTCGAACACTTCGGGTCCCGGGTCAAGTACTGGCTGACCTTCAACGAGATCAACTCCGTGCTGCACGAACCGTTCCTGTCCGGCGGCATCCCGGCGCCGAAGGATCAGCTCACCAAGCAGGACCTCTACCAGGCAATTCACCACGAGCTGGTCGCATCGGCACGCGCCACCAAACTGGCCCACGAATTGATGCCGGAGGCGCAGGTGGGGTGCATGATCCTGGCGCTGCCGGTCTACCCGCTGACCCCGGACCCCTCCGACGTCGTTGCAGCCATGCACACCGCGCAGGACAGCTACGCGTTCGGCGACATCCACTGCCGCGGCGAGTACCCGGGTTACCTGCTGCGGCACTTCCGGGACAACGGCATCGAGCTGGACATCACCGAAGGGGACCGCGAGGACCTGAAGAACACGGTGGACTTCGTCTCGTTCAGCTATTACATGAGCGTCTGCGAGACAGCTGATCCGAGCAAGAAGGTCACTGGTCCTGGCAACATCATGGGCGGGGTGGTCAATCCGACGCTGCAGGCCTCCCAGTGGGGCTGGCAAATCGATCCGCAGGGCCTGCGTGTGGCCCTGAACGACTACTGGAACCGGTGGCAAAAACCGCTCTTCATTGTGGAAAACGGCGTCGGCGCGAAAGATCAACTGGTGGAGGTTGAAGGTCAAAAAACGGTCATCGATGACTACCGGATTGCCTACCTCAACGACCACCTGGTGCAGGCCCGGGAAGCAGTGGCAGACGGCGTCCACCTCATGGGCTACACCGCCTGGGGATGCATCGACCTGGTCAGTGCCTCCACCGCGCAAATGAGCAAACGCTACGGTTTCGTCTACGTGGACCGCAACGACAACGGCACCGGCACCCTGGAGCGCTACCCGAAGAAATCCTTCAAGTGGTACAAGGACGTCATCGCGACCAACGGCGCCAGCCTCAAGAACTAGGCCAGTCTCACTGGCAGCCTGTAATACTGGCCGGAAGTGGGGTTTCCTGCCTCCGGCCAGTACAGCAGAGATTCCGGCACTCAACGAAAGGAGGGCGACATGGAGGTCTTGCGCGTCTTCAACAACAACGTCGTCCTCGCCCGGACCCCAGACAAGGGCGAAGTCATCCTCACGGGGCGCGGTCTGGGGTTTCAAGCCAAACCAGGCAAACCTGTAGATGAGAGCAAAGTTATTCGTGTCTTCGTCCCCGAGGATGGCCGGGACGCGGACAACTTCGGTGCACTCGTGGCAGCAATACCTCCCGAGCACCTCCTGCTCGCGGACGAAGCACTGCAGATAGCCCGGAAAGACCTGCCAAACACTATAAGCTCCACCACGGTTGTCGGCCTTGCCGACCACATCAGCTTCGCGATCAAGCGGATACGTCAAGGCATCGACCTCGAATACCCTCTCCGGGGCGAGGTGTCCCACCTCTACCCGGAGGAACTAAAGACAGCCCAACGCGTCCTTGATTTCGTCAATACCCGCATTGAACAAGCCCTGCCCGAGGCCGAAGCAGTGCCCATCGCCCTGCATCTTGTCAACGCAGGGTTCGCTACCGGAGACCTGTCGCTCACTTACCAAATGACCGGCGTCTTCACCCAGCTATTCGAGGTCCTGGAGCAGGCCTACGAACGACCGTTCGATCGCGACACTGTAAATGCCGCGCGCTTCATCACCCATTTACGCTATTTCTTCGTCCGTGCTCAGACAGGTCAACAACTAAACGACGGCGCGACAGCGCTGAGCAAAGCGATCCGTGAGTCGTATCCCGAGGCCTACGGTACGGCGCTGAAGCTCCAGGCGGTGCTCGAGCTGCGCCTGGGCGAGCCGCTTACTGAAGACGAAGTCACCTACCTGACGCTGCATGTAGCCCGCATGGTCGAAGACCTCCGGCTGCAGTAATCACCCAATTTCTTCAACAACTGAACGGAAGAGTTACATGTTCGAACGCACTGCCATCATCGCGAGCACGTCTGGCTTACACGCCCGGCCCGCAACAGTCTTTGTGGAAGCAGCAAACGAATACGACGGCTTGGACATCACCATCGGACGCGAGGAAGAGCCTGCTGACGAAGCAATGGATGCTACGTCAGTTCTTTCCCTTATGAGCCTCGGCCTCGAGTACGGTGACCGGGTGATTCTGCGGACCGAAGGTACCGGGTCGGAGCAGGCATTGGATCGACTGGTCGGGCTACTCGAGACCAACCACGACGCCTGACAGGCTCTCCCGTACACGACGGTCGGAATTCTCACCAGCGGTGATCGACTACGTCTACTTCACTGTCGGGTGGAGAATCACTGCCAGCTGGAGCAGGATCACCACCACGCGCATCTACGACGAGGAACCTCACCATGAGAAAGAAAATCCCTGGCCTCATCGGCCTGGCGCCCAAAACGAACTGCGTCTACTACCTCGAGATGACTCAGTCAGCGGCAAACGTGGACCCGGCCCACACTCCGAACTCACTGCTATGGACCATCAACTTCGAAGAAGCCGCCCGCGCCGTTGGTGCAGGAAACCTCGAAGCGCTCAACGCGCTTCTGATCGACGCCGGCAAGCACCTTGCTGCAGGAGGGGCAGACTTTCTAGTGTTGACTTCCAACACAAGCCACAGTGCTGTTCAAGCTTTGGAAGCGGAGACAGCACTGCCTGTTCTCGACATCCGCGCCGTGGTGGCACAGGAACTGCAACGTCGCCACCTGCAGCGTGTAGGAATCCTCAGCACCAGCCTCACGCAATCAGCAGGCCTGTACGAGGAGGTGTTCCCAGCAGCCGGTTTCAGCATTGAATACCCCGACCGTGCAACCGCCGCACACATCGACCAGGTGATCTTCAACGAACTGGTCAAGGGTATAACCGACGGAGATGCCTCCGCTGTCCTCAAACGCGCCGCAGCCCAGTTACGTGACCGAGGCGCGCAGGCCATCCTCCTGGCATGCACTGACATGACTATCGTCGCGGACCAGCTCAATGATGCCGACATCATCGACACCACAACTCTCCACGCCCGGGCCGCAGGAGAATTCATCTTTGCCAAAGATGCGGCTGTGAAAGCGCCTTCCTTGCCGTCCTCAAAGGCCCCTACGAGAGGATCTTGATTCTGGCATCCAACATTGGGCCTCTTAATGACGCGGTAGAACGTTATGCCCTCCTCGCCAGAACGCTGCAAAATGCCTGCGAGGAACAAGGTTCTGCATACGATGCCGTCCTGCTGGCCCAGTACTGGCTTTCCCCGGCCGCAAAACCCTTTCCGCGCACCTCGGCAATCCCGTCCTTGCAGGACCGAGGCTGGCCGCAGCCACCCTGCGATGCCTGCTGCTGCAAGCTCCAACCCCACAGTCACGGAAAGAAGGGTAGGCGCCCGTGCAGTGAACGGCACCTCAGGGAATCAGTCATCGACCGGGCGCGTCCATTTCAGGAGGCCGGCAGCGGGTCACGTTCCGGCTGTTCGCTCATCGATACCTGGTAGTGGAACCCGGTTCGCTCTTCGCATGCCCAGACCTGGTAGAAGCTGGCCTTCTCAAAGAGCTGCCGGCCCTCGACGGTTGAGTGGATCCAGAGGATGGAGCCGTCATCCGTAACAGCATCGACGAATCCACTGCAGACGATGGATCCCTGATAGCGGATTTCAACATTCGCGCCTTCGAGCGTGCGCCAGTCCTTAACGTGTCGCTGGTTCATGGGTTTCCTTTCGAAGGTTTTAGGTCAAGGACGATGAAGGTGGTGGGCGTTTTCAGCGCACGTAATCGGCGCCGGTGATGTCGATGGTGGCGCCGGTGGTGTGTCGGGACTTGCCGGAGGCGAGGAAGGCAATAACCTCCGCGACCTCACCGGGCGGAGTGACCTCACCTAACGGAAGCCCTTCAAGGACGGCGGGGTCCGTGGCGAGGTCGCCTGCGATGTCGGTGGCCACCCACCCCGGGGCGATCGCGTAGGCGAGGACGTTCTCCCTCGCGTAGCCGCGGGCGATTCCCTTGGTGAGGGCAAGCAGGCCGCCCTTGGCAGCACCGTAGGCGAGGTGTTCTGCGTCGTCCCCGCGGTGGGCGGAGCGGCTGGTCACGTTGATAATGATCCCGCCACCGCGCTCCCGGAATCCGAGGATGGCTTGCCGGCACAGGTCTGCCGGGGCGAGGAGGTTCAGTTCGTAGTTAGCCTGCCAGCCCTGTTGCCACTCGCCGTCGTTATCAATGTGTGAGGCGAGCCAGGCGCCGGCGTTGTTGACCAGCACGTCGACGCCGCCGCGCCAGGCGGCAGCCTCCGTCCAGACCCGTTCGCGCTCCGCCGGGTTCCGAAGATCGCCTTGGACCAGGTGGACACGGTCGCCGAGCCGGTCGGCGGTGGCGTGGGCGGAATCCTTGTCGTTCCCGTAGTGGAGGACGACGTGCGCGCCCTCGCGGTGCAGGACTTCAACTGTCGCGCGGCCGATGCCGCGCGACGCTCCCGTCACCAGGACGGTCTTCCCGTCCATGGGCCCGGTCATGCAACGGCCTGGGCGCCGGTGATTTCAATGACGGAGCCGCAGATGTAGGGGGCTTCGTCGGAGGCGAGGAAGGCCACCAAGGCGGCGATTTCCTCCGGTTTGCCAATCCGGCCGAACGGGACCAGGGCGTCAAGGTCGGCCACAGTGCGGCCGCTGCGGGCGAGCCCGGCTTCGAGCATGGGCGCGTGCACTTCGCCGGGTGCGACGGCGTTGACCCGGATATTGTTCGGGGCGTAGTCGCGGGCCAGGTTTTTGGTGAAGGCGACGACGGCGGCCTTGGAGACGTTGTAGGCGATGTGTCCTGGCGCCGGGTACAGGCCCCACTGGGAAGCCGTGTTCACGATGGCACCCCCACCTGCGCCGATCATGTGCGGCAGCACCGCACGGCACAGGTGGAACAGTGCGTCCACATTGACGGCAAAGGACAGGTCCCAGTCGTACTCCGAAAGGGAGAGCAGGTCCCCGCGTCGGTTAACGCCGGCGTTGTTGGCCAGCACGTCAATCCGGCCGCGGGCATCAACGATGTGCTGGACGGCCGCCGCTGACGCTTCGGGGTCGAGAAGGTCGAAGACCAGCGCCTCGGCGGAGAAACCTTCACCCGTCAGGTCGTCGGCTACTTCCTTTGCGGCTGTTTCATTGGCATCGGCCACGAACACGTGGGCACCTTCGGCGGCCAGCCGGCGGCTGATGGCGGATCCGATCCCGCCGCCAGCCCCGGTGACCAGTGCGGTCTTGCCGTCGAAGCGGCGCCCACGTCCCGTCGTCGTCATTCTGCCTACCCCTCCAGGGTGAAGATGGTGCGGTGCCACTCCTTGGCCTGCTGTCCGGTGAGGTCGAACATGACGTGCTTGACCACGGTGTATTCGTCGAAGGAGTAGGTGGACATGTCCTTGCCGAAGCCGGACTGCTTGAAGCCGCCGTGTGGCATTTCGCTGATGATCGGGATGTGGTCGTTGACCCAGACGGCGCCGGCGCGGATTTCGCGGGTGGCTCGCAGGGCACGGTAGACATCCTTGGTCCATGCCGAAGCGGCCAGGCCGTAGGGGGTGTCGTTGGCCAGTTCAATGGCTTCGTCGTCGGTGTCGAACGGGGTGACGGCAAGGACGGGGCCGAAGACTTCGTCGCGGAAGATTTCGCTGTCCGGGGTGGCGTCGGCGACCAGGGTGGGCCGGTAGTAAGAGCCTCCCGCCAGGTCCCCTTCAGGGATGCCGCCGCCGATGACGCGGGCGTAGCCGCGGGCCCGGTCCACCATCCCCGCGACGGTTTCCTGGTGCTTGCGGGAGACGAGCGGGCCGAGGTCGGTGGCGGGGTCGGCAGTGGGCCCGAGCTTGACCTTGGCGTACAGGTCGGCGACGCCTTCGATGAATTTCTCGTAGAGCGAGCGGTGGACGATGGCGCGGGTGGCGGCCGTGCAGTCCTGCCCGGTGTTGATCAGTGATCCGGCGACGGCACCATGGATGGCTGCCTCAAGGTCCGCGTCGTCGAAGACGACGAAGGGGGCCTTGCCGCCGAGCTCGAGGTGGACGCGCTTGGCGGTGGTGGCTGCGGCGTCCAGGACGGTCCGGCCTACGGAGGTGGACCCGGTGAAGGAGAGCATGTCCACGTCCGGGTGGCGCAGCAGTTCGGCACCGATGGTGGAGCCGCGGCCGGTGAGGACGTTGATAACGCCGTCAGGGACGCCTGCTTCGGTGGCCACTTCTGCGAACAGCAGGCTGGTCAACGGCGTGATCTCCGCAGGCTTGAGGACGATCGTGTTGCCGGCGGCGACGGCGGGCAGGATCTTCCAGGCGGCCATCTGCAGCGGGTAGTTCCAGGGTGAGATGGAACCGATCACGCCGATCGCTTCGCGGCGGATGGAGGAGGTGTGGTCGGGGGAGTATTCGCCGGTGGCTTTGCCTTCGAGGTTGCGGGCTGCGCCGGCGTAGAAGGCGATGTTGTCGATGGTGCCGGGGACGTCGAATTCGCGGGTGAGGCGGATGGGTTTGCCGGCCTGGCGGGATTCGAGCTGGGCAAATTCTTCGGCGCGTTCTTCCATGAGCGCGGCAAACTTGGTGAGGACGGCGGACCGTTCACCGGGGGTGGCACGGGACCAGGCGGGGAACGCGTCGCGGGCTGCCTGCACAGCTTGTTTGACGTCGTCGCTTCCGGCCAGGGTGATGGTGCGAATGGTTTTGCCGTTGGACGGGTCGATGACGTCCACGGTTTCGCTGGTGCTGCCGTCGGCGAGTTTGCCGTTAATGAACTGGCTCACAACTCCTGCTTTCAGTTGTTTCGGAAAAGTGTCTAAGTGGGTGCTTTAGGCGCCCGGGGCCCAGATGTCGCCGACGGTGTAGCCGGAGGGGAAGGGGTCGGTGGGGTCCAGCAGCCATTGGGTGCGGCCGGTCACACAGCCGCGGCCCCGGATGGTGGGAAGGACCGCTTCGCGGCCGCCCGCCGTCGTTGTTCCTGTCAGCTGCCCGATGAATTCGCTGCCGATGATGCTGTGGTGGGAGAAGTCTTCGCCGATGGCCAGCTGCCCACGGGCGTGCAGGGCTGCCATCCGGGCCGATGTGCCGGTCCCGCAGGGGGAGCGGTCCAGCGCACCAGTCCAGGTGGACGGGTCCGACGGGACGAGTTTGCCGTTGGACAGCACCACGGTGTTGCGGTCCTGCCGGCCGGGAACGCGGTCGCCGGTGTGCAGCATGACCAGGTTGACCCCAGAAATCAGCGGATTGTCCGGGTGGACGCAGGCGATCTGCTCCAGCGCGGCCATCTTGATCAAGGCACCGGCGCGGGCAAGTTCCTTGCCGTTGTCCGGGTGCAGTTCCAAGCCGAGGTCCGCTGCCTTGGCCTGTGCGAAGAACTGGCCGCCGAAAACGACGTCGACGGGCACTGTGCCGAACTCCGGCACCTCGAGCGGGAAGTCGAGTTCGACGACGAACGCCGGGACGTTCACGACGGTCACCGAGAGGACCTTGCCGTCCTGGACCTTGGCGATTGCCTGGACGATACCGACGGCAGTGTCGATGGTGACCACGGTTTCCGGTCCGCGGACCGGCACGATGCCTTCCTCCAGGGCCGCGGTGACGGCGCAGATGGTGTTGGATCCGGACATCGGGGTGAAGCCGCCCTGTTCCAGGACCACGATGCCAAAGTCGGAGCCTTCGTTGACCGGAGGCAGGAGGATCACCGAGCAGAGGCCCGGGTAGCCGCGCGGCTCATGGAGCATGAGCCGGCGCAGCCAGTCCAGGTTGTCCTTGCAGTACTGCAGGCGCTCCGCCATCGTCTCGCCCTGCACGAGGGACGCGGCGGAGGTCAGGATCCGGCCCGGCTCGCCTTCGGCGTGGACCTCGATGGCGTCGAGGGCGAGTTTGGTGGCGGAGCGCGCGGTCATGCTGCTACTGCCGGGAGGACGCCTGCGTTGCGCAGGATGCCGGCGAAACGCTCGCGTTCCTCGGCGGGCAGCGGCTGGATGGGCAGGCGGGCCGGGCCGACAGGTTCGCCGATGAGTTCCAGGCCTGCCTTGATGCCGGCCACGTAGTTGACGGACTCGAGGAAGTCGCTGATGGCCCACAGGTGCTTCCATAGTTCGCGGGCGCGGACCAGGTCCTTCTGTTCGGCCAGGGTCTCCCAGAATTCGACGGCGAGTTCGGGCACAATGCCGGCGGTGCCCCAGACGGAGGCTTCGGCGCCGGAGGCGATGCCGAAGAACGTCAGGGTGTCCCAGCCGTTGAAGGCCTTGATGCTGTCGGTGTGGTTGGCGAGGAGTTCGGCCAGGCCCACGGCGTCATCGGAGGTGTTCTTGATGTAGTCCACTCCGTCGATCTGGCCGAGCTCGGCCAGTTCAGCGGCGGTCAGCTGGATGCCGGTGGCACCGGGGACGTTGTAGTAGACGATCGGGATGTTGATGGACGCGGCGACGGCGGAGAGGAACGTCTTGAGGGTGCTGAGGTCCAGGGGGTCGTAGAACGGCGGGACCAGCATGATGGCGTCCGCGCCGACGGCTTCGGCGTGCTGGGCCAGGTCGATGGCGCCTTGGGTGGAGAGCGCTCCGATGCCGGCGACTACGGGGATGCGTCCGTCGGCGCCTTTGACGTAGAGCTCGATGACGCGGCGGTACTCCTCGGGGGAGAGGGTGGTGAATTCACCGGTGGTACCCGTGGGGACGAGGCCGTGGATGCCGGCGGTGACCAGGCGCTCCACCTGGCGCTGCAGAGCCGCTTCGTCGATGGCGGAGCCGTCCTCGGTGAACGGGGTGGTGACGGCGGCGAGGATGCCGCGGAGTTCCTTCTTGGTGCGTGCAGACATGGTGTGGTGCTTCCTTTCAAAAGGTGGTCAGGCCGCTGTTGGGCGGCAGGAAATTTGGGGGTCCGGTACTAGTGAACCGGGACTGGCTGGCGCTGGACGCCGCGGAAACGGTCGGCCCTGAAGGGCTGGAGGGTGGGTGCCATCCTCCCGCGGACGATCAGATCCGTCAGTGCCGAAGCCGTTCCGGGGGCGAGGGTGATGCCCATCATGCCGTGGCCGGTGGAAACGTACGTGTTCTGCAGGTGTCCGAGATTTCCGATCACGGGGAGCCCGTCCGGTGTCATCGGCCGCATGCCGGCCATCGGCGTCGGCTTGGTCGCGGGCGGCTCCCAGTTGCGGAAGTACTTCGCCGGGGCCCGCAGGATCGCATCGACGCGGACCTGGTTGATCTTCTCGTCCAGGCCGCCGAACTCCATGGTGCCGGCCAGGCGCAGGCGTTCGTTGAACGGGGTGACCGCCACTTTGGCGTCCCAGAGGTTGACGGTGCTGCGCAGGCCCAGGGCGGGAACCTCCACGCTGTACCCCTTCCCGGGACGGACGGGCAGGGGCACTCCGAACTGCTTGGACAGGTTTCCGCTCCAGGCGCCGGCAGCGAGGACGAAGTTGTCGCCCGTGTAACGGTTGCCGCGGCTGTGTACTGCGGTGACGCGGTCCCCGTTGCGGTCCACGGCATCAATGGGGGCGTTCTCGATAATCTTGACACCCATTGCCACCAGCCGCTGGTGCAGCGCGGTGGCCATTGCGCCCGGATCCACGTGGCGTTCCTGCGGGAAGTAGATGCCGCCCAGGACCTCGTCGGTGAGCAGTGGTTCCTGCTCGTGCACCGCGTCCCGGTCCAGTACGCGTGGCTGGCGTCCGTACTGGGATGCCAGGTCGAGGTTGTCGACGTGGTGGTCGAAGTTGTCCTGCTCCATGAATGCCATGAGCAGCCCGTTCGTGTGCATTTCGAAGTCCATGCCGTCGGCGCGGTACTCGTCAAAGATCTGCAGGGTGTCGGCGGCAAGCCGGAGGTGGCCCTCGAAGCCGGCGCGCTGGTCGCGGGCGTTGGACTTGCGCCACATGCCCAGCATGAATCCTATGAAGGCTGGATTCAGGGACGGCCGGATGTAGAGCGGGCTGTCCGGGCGGAGCATCCATTTCATGGATTTGAGGACGACGCCGGGTCCGGGCACGGGTGCCGATTCCGCGGGGCAGATCCACCCCGCGTTGACTTTCGACGCGCCCAGGCCGGTGGCCCGGGCGTCAATGACGGTGACGTCCTCGCCCTCGCGGGCGAGGTGGTAGGCCTGGGTGAGGCCGATGACGCCGCCACCAATCACTACGGTGTGCACAATGGTTCCTTTCTTGGTCCGGGGCAGAGGGGCTGTTCCGGACCGGTGGGCCTAGAAGCGGACGGCGTCCACGAATTTCTTGAGGTCTTCGTTATCGCACTTGTCGAACGCGGCCTCCGGGGTGGCGTTGACGGCGATTTCGCCGTTGTGGAAGAACACCACCCGGTCCGCGGCTTTGGAGGCGAAGGCCATGTCGTGGGTGACCAGGGCGACCGCGATGCCGTCCTCTTCCTTGAGCCGGCGCAGGACGTCGAGTACTTCTGCCGCGACGGGTGGGTCCAGGGCGGAGGTGATTTCGTCACAGAGCAGGAGCTTGGGCTTCATCATCAGGGCCCGGGCGATGGCGACGCGCTGGCGCTCACCGCCGGAGAGTTGGGTGGGCTTGCTGAGGATGTGGTGGGCCATGCCTACTTCGCCCAGGGCGGCTTCGGCCCGGTCGCGGGATTCCGAGGCGGCGGCGCCGCGAACCTTGCGGGGGGCAAGGACGAGGTTGTCCAGCACGTTCATGTGCGGCCAGAGCGTGTAGGCCTGGAAGACCATGCCCACTTCGGAGCGGATGTTGTCCCATTCCTTGGTGCGTTTCTGGTCCGCGAAGACCGTGTGCCCGTCGATCAGGATCTGGCCCTCGTCCGGGTCGGTGAGGCCGGCCAGGGCGCGAAGGAGGGTGGATTTGCCGGAGCCGCTCTTGCCGATGATGACGGTGATGTCGCCCTTGTTCATCTCGAAGTCGACATTCTTGAGGATCTGGCGGGGTCCAAAGGCTTTTTGGAGGCCGCGGGCTTCCACCAGGACCTGCCGATTCCCGGTGAGCTGGGGGGTGGCCTCGAGCGCTGTCACCTTGATGCCCTTCTGTTCGGTTCCATCATTGTCCTTCTGCTGCTGGACCGGAGGAAGCCCGGTGCTCAGTGAATGGCTCATGCCGGCACCACCGGACGGGTTCCGGGCATCATTCGCGATGCGAGCCTCCTGGGCGCCGGGGCACCCATGCCGGAGCTGTTCTGCATCCTGCGTTCGATGGAGCTGGTGATCAGCGAAATCGGGAAGGCGATGGCGAAGTAGACGCCCGCTGCGAGGGTGAAGACTTCCAGGGCCCGGTAGGTCTGGGAAGAAATCGTGTTGGAGATGAACATCAGGTCCGAGACGGCAATGGTGGAGACCAGCGCCGTGTCCTTGAAGAGGGAGATGTTCAGGGAGAGGATGACCGGCAGCTGCTGGCGCAGGGCCTGCGGGACGATGATGTAGCGCAGCTGCTGGAAACGGCTCAGCTGCAGCATCCTGCCGGCTTCGACCTGTTCAACCGGAACGGACTGGAAACCGCTGCGGTAGGTTTCGGCCATGAAGGCGGTGAGGTTCGCCGTGAGGGCAATGACAGCCGACGCGTATCCGGGGAGCGTAACCCCGGTGAGGGCAGGCAGTGCGTAGAAGATCCAGAACAGTTGGACCAGCAGCGGGGTGCAGCGGAAGATCTCGATGTATCCCTGGGCGGCCCAGCGGATCACCTCGATCTTCGACATGCGGCCCACTGCCAGGGGCACCGCGAGGATCATGCTGATGACGATGGTGATCACAGTGATCTGGAGGGTGAGACCCAGCCCCTGCATCATTGCAGGGAAGGCGTTGGCCACCACGTTCCAGTCGAAGTTGTAGTTCATGTCTTGGCTCCTTGGCCGCGTTGTTCCTGGCGGATCACTTCTTGGCGAGGTCGCCGAGGTTGTTGACCTCGAAGTAGTTGACCTTGGTGTAGGCCTGTGCCAGAGTGCCGCTCTTCTGGGCGCGCTCGATGGCGATGTTCACGATCTGCATGGACCGGGCGTCGACGCCGGCGGGAACCCCGTAGGCGGCGGTGCCGGAGTAGATTTCAGGCTTGGGGACGATGATCTTCAGGGAAGAGTCGGCCTGTGCCTGGGACTCTGCGGTGGGAAGGTCGGTAAATTCTGCCACCGCGCGTCCTGCCTGGATAGCGGAGATGGCGTTGGAGTAGGAGTCCATCGGCATGATGTTCCCGGTCAGGCCCTTCAGCGTCGCCTCGGGTGCTGCGCCCTGGGCGGTGGCAATCTGTCCGCCGCTGCTGATGACCTGGTCGCTGGTGGTGAATGGGGCATCCGCCTTGACGACGAACACGCCGGGGTATTCGTAGACCGGGTTGGTGAAGGAGATCGCCAGTGACCGTTCCACCGTGTAGTCCAGGTTTGCAGCGAAGTCGTAGCGGTTGGCCTGCAAGCCTGCCACGATGTTCTTCCACTCCGCGGCTACCGGAACCAGCTTCACGCCCAGCTGCTTGGCCAGTTCCTCGAGGGGAATGAGGTTGGGGCCGCCGAGGGTCCCGTCCGGCTGCTGGGTGGTCATGGGCGGGGCGATGGCCACGCCGACGCGGAGCTCGCCGCGCTTTTTGATGTCATCGATAAAGGAGCCCTGGGCGGAGACTGATGACGCTGCCGTGGCACTGTTGCCGCCGAACATTTTGCCGCCCAATGTGCCGCCAATCCCCCCGAGGACCAGGACGGCCAGGATGGCGAGGACAATCTTGCTTGTTTTGGTCATTTTAAAACCCTCTTTACAGGAAACGGGTCAGGGGGCCGGCGGGAAAAACAAAGGAAAATATGCCGACTGGATGGAAGTTTTTCTGATCGGACGCGGCCACCATGCTGCCGTGCTGTCCTGGGGGCGAATGGCTGAAGATGTTGCCATCCGAAGGTCGTTTGGTTGTTTTATTGTCTTACAATCAGCTTCGTGCTTCAAGAGTAAACCTGTGACCGGCGCCACGTCCAGTGGCTGCTGCAAAAAAGGAGAGTGTGAAGGAAATAAAGCTGTAACGCGGCTTCCGCGTGCTTCCGGGGCCGGGGCCGGCGAGGGGGTGAGGAAGACCGCGAATGTAAATTCCTGATGACCGCGCCGCAGAGGACTGCCACTGGAAACAGCAAAAGCCGGCCTTCACAGGGTGAAGACCGGCTTTTGCGGGGGTTGCCCGGGGGAGGGGTGCGCGCGCTGCCTGTCTACTGGTCCAGGGCGTACGTCTGTCCCGTCTGGATGCCTTCGACGGACTTTACGTACGCGCGCCCCACCGTTTCCGCGGGAACCTGTTGGAATCCGGGGAAGTAGTCGTGGTAGCCGGTGGCCTCGGCGAGGACCGAGGGGCTGACGGCATTGATGCGGATACGGCGCGGCAGCTCGGCCGCGGCCGCCATGACAAAGGATTCCAGGGCGCCATTGGCCAGGGAGGCTGCGACACCGGTCAGGATGGGTTCACGGGCAAGCACCCCGCTGGTCAGTGTGAAGGAGCCGCCGTTGTTCACATACTCCACGCCTATCTGGACCAGGTTGACCTGGCCGAGGACCTTGTCCTCGAAGCCGGCCCGGAAGTCTTTGTCCGTGAGTTCTTCGAGCGGCTTGAAGGGGACGGAGCCGGTGCAGGATATGACGGCGTCCACGCGGCCTACCTGGTCAAACATCCGGCGGATGGAGTCCGGTTCGGTGAGGTCGACCGTGACCTGCCCGGAGCGTGAGGCTTCGATGATCTCGTGCCGGTCCCGCAGGGCCGAGGCGGCCGAGGACCCGAGCAGGCCGGTCGAGCCTACGATCAGAATCTTCATGGGTTAGCTCTCTTTCTGTGGGATTGCGCTGCCCAGCAGCGGGATGAGTTCCTCCGCGCTGCGCATGGTGTGTTCGCTGAAGGCTTTCCGGATGACGTCGAGGTCCTGGGTTCGAAGGGCCTGAACCAGCTTTTCGTGGACCCGGTGCGCGCGGACGGGGTCTGCCCGTGCCGCCTGGTCCTGGGCAAGGATGATGGTCAGGTGCGCTTCGGTGACCGGCCAGAGTCGCAGCAGCAGCGCGTTCTCTGAGGCGGCCCACAGGCTCCGGTGGAATGACACGTGGCTTTCGTGCCGGATGACCGGGTCCGGATCCATCTCCACGCGGCTGTACTCGGCCCAGCTGTCCTCCACCATTTTCATGCGGCGCCCGGAGTCATCCTCCACGATCGCGGTGGCGGCCAGCATGTCCAAGGCCATGCGGGTGTTGGCGAGGTCCATGATGGCTGCTGCGTCCAGGGTTGCCACTCTGAGGCCGCGGTACGGCTCCTGGACCAGGAGTCCTTCCTGGGCCATCTGGTTGAGGGCTTCTCGGACAGTGGGCCGGCTGACGTTGAGCCATTCGGAAAGCTGGACCTCCGTGAGCTTCTCGCCGGGCTTGATGGTGCCAAGCACAACGGCGCGCCGGATCTCATTGACGACGCCATCCCTGCGCGACACCGAGGCCACCGGGGACATCCGCAGAGGAAGTGCCGCAGCTGACATGTTTGATTCCGCCATGAGCTTCCCCAATACATTCGAAAGTCGACTACTGCGTGTGCAGATTGTCAGACAAACTCTACCGCTCTTCCGACTTCGCGTATACAGGGATATCGAACGAGTCTTTGGAACGGGCAACTGCAGCCCGGAGCCAGCGGGGCACCCATGTCCCGGGCAGGCCATTGATGGGCGGCATGAGGCTTCCCTCTCCTATGAAGCGTGCCTCGGCGGCGGCTGGGAGGGAAGCTTTGGTTGCCTCTTCCCCGGCCGGGTTCCACCATCCGGTTTGGGGGCAGTGTTCCCCGGTACGGGCGGCGCCTGGGGGTACAGAAGGGAAGTGGCTGCGTCGTTTCATTGGGCTCCTCAAAGACTTGATCCTGCTGTGGCCTCCACGGTAGGGACGTCCGCTGGCTGCGGCCGCCTATACATGTGTCGAGCCGAAACGGCACCAAGCTCCAAATGGAGTCCCCGCGAGCGTGCGGCGTCCCCGTACCGTTGCTGCAAAGCCGCTCCGGCAACACTCCCTGAACTGAAAGCGAGCAACAGCGTGACCGCGAACGAAGAACTTCCCGTCCTGTCCCACTGGATCGACGGCGCCGAGGCCCTTTCCTCGGGGGACCGCACCGCCCCGGTCTACGACCCGGCCCGCGGCATCGAAACCAAACGCGTCGCCCTGGCGAATGCCTCGGACATCGAAACCGCCATCTCGTCCGCCCACAAAGCCTTCCCTGCCTGGCGTGACCTCTCCATCACCAAGCGCCAGCAGATCCTGTTCCGCGTCCGCGAACTGCTGAACGAGCGCAAAGGCGAGCTCGCCCAGATCATCACCGCTGAGCACGGCAAAGTCGTCTCGGACGCGCTGGGCGAAATCACCCGCGGCCTGGAGGTCGTGGAACTGGCCACTGGTTTCCCGCACCTGATCAAGGGCGAGCACTCCGAAAACGTCTCCACCGGAGTGGACGTCTACTCCACCAAGGCACCCCTCGGTGTCGTGGGCATCATCAGCCCGTTCAACTTCCCGGCCATGGTTCCCCTGTGGTTCCTGCCTGTCGCCATCGCCGCCGGCAACACCGTCGTGCTCAAGCCCAGCGAGAAGGACCCCTCCGCCGCCAACTGGCTCGCCGAACTGTTCACCGAAGCAGGCCTTCCGGCAGGCGTGTTCAACGTCCTGCACGGAGACAAGGAAGCCGTCGACGGACTCCTCGAGCACCGCGACGTCAAGGCGATCTCCTTCGTGGGCTCCACCCCCATTGCCCAGTACATTTACGAAACTGCAGCCAAAAACGGCAAGCGCGTCCAGGCGTTGGGCGGCGCGAAGAACCACATGCTGGTCCTGCCCGATGCCGACCTCGACCTGACTGCCGACGCCGCCATCAACGCCGGCTTCGGATCCGCCGGTGAACGCTGCATGGCCATCAGCGTCGTCGTCGCCGTCGAGCCCGTCGCTGACGAACTGATCGAGAAGATCACCTCCCGGATGGCGACCCTGAAGATCGGTGACGGACGCCGCAACTGCGACATGGGCCCCCTGGTGACCAAGCAGCACCGCGACAAGGTGGCGTCCTACATCGACATTGCCGTTGAGGATGGCGCAAAGGTTGTGGCGGACGGCCGCGGCATCAACGTGGACGGCGACGAGAACGGCTTCTGGCTCGGCCCGACCCTGATCGACGAGGTCCCGGTCACCTCCCGCGCTTACACCGAGGAGATCTTCGGCCCGGTCCTGGCGGTGGTCCGCGTCCACAGCTATGAAGAGGGTCTTGACCTTATCAACTCCAGTGCGTACGGCAACGGCACGGCTATTTTCACCAACGACGGCGGCGCGGCCCGCCGCTTCCAGAACGAGGTGGAAGTGGGCATGGTGGGTATCAACGTGCCAATCCCGGTTCCGGTGGCGTACTACTCCTTCGGAGGGTTCAAGGATTCCATCTTCGGCAGCTCCAAGGCCTACGGCCTCCAGGGCTTCCAGTTCTTCACCCGCGAAAAGGCCATCACCTCCCGTTGGCTCGACCCGAGCCACGGCGGCATTAACCTGGGCTTCCCGCAGAACTAGGGCAGCACCCACAGGATGTCAGCACCTGGCACTGGGCCCTGACAGCGAGGACCTCCGGCACACCTGCCGGAGGTCCTCGCCTTCGTTTCCGGCCTATTCCAGGAACTGAACAGCCGCGTACAGCTCCAGGCGGTCCTGCATGCTGTCCAGGTTCAGTCCAAGGATTCGGCCGGCAGTATCAATCCTGTTCCTGAGCGTATGGCGGTGCACTCCCAGACGGCGCGCTGTCTTGTCCCAGGCACAGTTATTGGCAAACCATTCCCGTACGGTTTCCAGCAGTTCCGTCTGCTCGGCCGCGTCATGGCTGATCAGCGGCTGCAGCAACCCCCGGGCCACCGGGCCGGCCTTCTCCTCGCGAAGCAGGCCCAGCATGCCGCCTGTCGAGAGCTCGGAAAATTCGACGACGGCCCTGCCCACTTCAGCTGCCCGCCGCAACGCACGTGTGGCTTCTTCCAGGGCACCGGCAAGCCCCTCCATTGGTGCCTCGGCCGAGACACCACACGTCGCGCCGTGGCGCCCCAGCAGCTCCAAAACCTTCCCCTGGTGGGCCTGGCCCGCCAGGATCACCAGGACCTCGCCCCGCAGCGCATAGAACACGGCACCCCGGTGGTCGTCCGCCAGCAGCTCCAAGGCCTCCAACAGGTTTGGCGCCGGGCTCTCCTGCCGGGAGACGGTCACCATCAGCGGATCCCGTGGCAGCTGGCCCCACACCTGGCGGGCTGTGCGGAATGCGACGTCGGTGCTGCCCGCCAGCAGCTGCTCAAAGACACCGGCGCGCAGGTGCCTCCGTGCCGTGTCCAGGGTCCGCGCCTGCTCCAGGGCCAGGCTTGCCAGGCCGATCACGCTGTTGACGATGTCCGCCCGGGCCGGGTCCAGGGGCTCGATGGCACCCAGCACGAGGGCGCCGCGCAGGTTGTCTTTGCGGCCAAGAGTCTGCAGGGTCACCGACTGGCCGTCAACGTCGAAGTGCGAGGCCGAGCGGGTCCCTAATTCCAGCGCCTGCCGTACCTTCCGGCCTACTCCAGCCGCGATCTCCGACGGGACGGGACGGTTGCGGGGCATGCGCACATAGTTGCCCGCGGCATCGTACAGGGCCACCCAGCTGTGAAGCTGTCGCTCGAGCTCACCGAGGATCGAGGTCAACCCGTCGGGCCGCAGGGCTGCCCGCGAGATGGCACGCTGGGCCTGCAGCGACCACTCGGCACGTGCGTGCTCTTCCCGCGCCAGATAGTCCGCAACAGTGCGGATAATGGCGATGAACGGTGTCCGGTCCGGTACCTCGACCAACGGAAGGCCCTGATCCCTACAGGCTTCCTCGAGGCCTGGAGGCAACGTCCCGTGGACCACCTGGGTGGCAAAGCCCAGTCCCACGATGCCATGCTCCACAAGCCGGCCCACATAGTGCTCATACCCCTTCCCGAACTCACCCTCGACGGGAAACTGGGTACCGTCCGTCAGCAACAGCTGGCCGGAGTCCAGGAACGGGGTGGGGTCCGCCAGGTCAGAGCTGTGCACCCAACTGATTGACTGCTCAAGGCGAGGTGCCCCGAGGTCCGGCACCACCAGCCGCAACTTCAACGAGCGGCTGCGGAGGAGGATATTAAGGTTTGGCGGCATGTTGATCCCCGGTGTGAAAACGTCGAACAGAAACAGATGGGTTGTACAAACGTATACGGCACTAGCCCTGACGGAAAGCGGATGATGAAGGAACTTCCCATTCCACTTACCGAGAGGAAACGCCATGGTCGCCAACCAGGCACTCCTGCCCGCAGCAGACGCCAAGACGTCGGCCGCTGTATCCCTCAGCAACGCCGACGTCGTAGCCCTCGACCGGGCCAACGTCTTCCATTCCTGGTCCGCGCAGAAGTCCCTGAACCCTATGGCGATCGCCGGCGGATCCGGCAGCACCGTCTGGGACCATGACGGCAACACCTACCTGGACTTCTCCAGCCAGCTCGTCAACACCAACATCGGCCACCAGCACCCCAAAGTCATAGCCGCCATCGCCCAGCAGGCCACCACCCTGGCCACCGTGGCACCCGCGGCCGCAAATCACGTCAGGGCCACCGCCGCAGCCAAGATCCTGTCCCACGCACCCGCCAACATGGAAAAGGTGTTCTTCACCAACGGTGGTGCAGACGCCAACGAAAACGCCATCCGGATGGCCCGCCTGCACACCGGCCGCGACAAAGTCCTTTCGCGCTACCGCTCCTACCACGGCAACACCGGCGCTGCCATCGTTGCCACCGGTGACTGGCGGCGCATCCCCAACGAATACTCCCGCGGCCACGTCCACGTCTTCGGCCCCTACCTCTACCGCTCCGAGTTCTGGGCCGAAACCCCCGAACAGGAAACCGAGCGCGCCCTCCACCACCTCCGTCGGGTGATCCAGGCCGAAGGCCCGCAGTCCATCGCCGCCATCCTGCTGGAAACCGTCCCCGGCACCGCCGGCATCCTGGTCCCCACACCCGGCTACCTCGAAGGCGTCCGGGCGCTCTGCGACGAATACGGCATCGTGATGATCCTCGACGAGGTCATGGCCGGCTTCGGCCGCACCGGCGACTGGTTCGCCTTCGACGCCTTCAACGTCACCCCGGACCTCATCACCTTCGCCAAGGGCGTCAACTCCGGCTACGTCCCCGTAGGCGGCGTCATCATCTCCGGCGACATCGCCGCCACTTTCGATGAGCGGGTCTTCCCCGGCGGGCTCACCTACTCCGGGCACCCGCTCGCCGCGGCCTCGGTGGTGGCGTCCATCGAAGCCTTCGAAGAAGAAGACATCGTCGGCAATGCCGCCAGGATCGGCCGCGACCACCTCGAACCCGGCCTGCTCGCACTGGCCGAAAAGCACAGCGTCATCGGAGAAGTCCGCGGCCGCGGCGTCTTCTGGGCCCTGGAACTCGTCCAGGACCGGGACTCCCGCACCCCTGTCAACGCAGAGTACATGGGCCGGCTCAAGGCTGAACTGCTCCGCCTGGGCCTGCTGCCGTTCCTGGCCGACAACCGCCTCCACGTGGTGCCGCCCGCCGTCGTCACGGCAGATGAGGTGAAGCAGGCGCTGGCCATCTACGATCAGGCTTTCACCGCCATGACACACTGAAAAAATCTGCGGGCCGGCGTGCTCTTAGGCCCAGGGTGCCTATGAGACGTAGATCCTTGTGGTGCTGCCTATCCCTGCGATAGGCAGCACCATGTTTCGTGACGACAATGGACTGAAAACGTGAGAACAATGTCTGAGTACGAGCAGGACAGATCGAATCTGCCGCTCTTCTACCATCCCTTTACACACGCCCCGGGGACGGACGCGATTCCCACCGCTCGGGAACAGGCCCGTGTATTGGCCGCAGGCAAACAGCGCCGCTCCCTCGGCAGCAAGGCCCGGAGAACCCGCGTCAACCAGGTCGTCGACGACCTCACGCAGATGGCACTCCTTAGACGCGCCTCCCGTGGCGCACCCCAGGACCGCCATTTCTTATAAACCTGAAAGACGTTCCACGCCGGAAGGACGTCCTTGGCATTTCCTGGAACGGCCGGATCAACCGACCCCAAAAGCGGCGGCAGGGGAAGTGCCAGGAACAAAGCCAGCCAGCAAGCGCAGTCAAAGCCGAATCGACAGCTGAAACGTCTACATCGCGTGAAGTCCGGAAGCCGGATACTGGTAGGACAAAGGAGTCATATGGACACTCGAAAAATAATGCGCCCATGAGGGAAGCTTATGAGGCGAGCGACGCCCAGCTGAAGAAGCAGATCGGACTTTTCGGCCTGATCGCGCTTGCTGTCAGCGTTCAAATCGGTTCCGGCTGGCTCCTGGCCACCCTCGCCGCAGCAAGTATCGCCGGACCTGCCTCGATTATCACCTGGGTACTGGGCGCCGTCTTCTTCGGCGTCATCGGAGCGGCATGGATGGAGCTGGGAACCATGCTCCCGCGCTCGGGCGCAGGCGTCCGCTACCCCAGACTCACCCACGGAGCATTCCTGAGTTGGTTCAACGGGTGGGGTTACCTGATTGCGGCGCTGGCACTGCCCGTTATTGAAGTCCAGGCAATCCTCACGTACGTCGGGGGCAACTGGCCTGAACTAGGACTCCTCACCGAAAGCGACGGGACGATGATCCTGTCATGGCCCCGGGGAATCGTGGCAGGTTTCGGGCTCCTCATTGTCTTCTTCATCCTCAATTCCTTTGGCGCGAAAGTCCTGAGCGAGTCGAACAAATACATCACTATTTGGAAGCTCGTGATCCCACTCGTGGCAGCGACGCTGATGTTCTTCGCTTTTTCCTCCGCGAACTTCACCATCGGCGGTGGCTTCGCCCCTCAAGGTGCAGGCGCTATCCTCGGCGCACTTGCCAGCGGCGGCATCGTGTTCGCCTACTCCGGCCTCCGCCAGATTCTTGACTTCGGCGGCGAGGCAATCAATCCACAGCGGAACATCCCGATCGCCATCGTGGTCGGAGGACTGTTGATTCCCCTGGTGATTTACATACTTCTGCAGATCGGATTCGTGGGAGCCGTGAACTGGGACGCGGCCAACGTAGCGTCAGGGGACTGGCACGCTCTCCTTGGAAGCCACTGGGCTTCCGCGCCGTTGCTCAACGCCGTCACCGCCGCCGGTTTCGCGTGGTTTTCCGTGGTCCTGCTCTCGGACGCAGCACTCTCGCCAATGGCCACGGGCTGGGTGTGGCTGGGCATTGGCGCACGGTCCACGTACTCCATGTCGGTAAATGGGGAGCTGCCCAAAGCACTTCAACGGATCAACCGGTTCGGCACACCCATCGTGGCGCTGGCCATATGCACAGCTCTGGGGATGTTCTTCTTCTTTCCGGCCCCAAGCTGGTACTCCTTCGTTGGTCAGGTTTCGATCGCCCTGACACTGAGTTACCTAATGGGTGGGCCAGTGCTCGTTGTCCTTCGGCGCACCGCACCTGAGCTCCCACGCCCATTCCGGCTCAAGGCCGCCACCTTCTGGGCCCTCGCCGGATACGTAGCCAGCCTGTTGCTGATCTACTTCGCCGGCTGGGTCTCTCTCATCAACCTTTTCACCGTCGTATTCTTCGCGCTTCCGCTCTACGGCGGCTACGCAAGCGTTCGGAGCGGGTGGAGCCGTCCTCTGCCCAGCTGGCTGCTCTCCGCAGGCTTCACTGTCGCGTGGATCTGGGTAGCGGCCGCCGGCGGCTGGTTGTTCACCCGGAACCAGGAACAAGCCCCGGGCTCATGGTCTTTCCCCATCTATTTCAGCGCCATGGTCATAGTCGCTGGGCTATTTCTAGGCGGCCTGTACCTGTCGAGCAACACGAAGGGGCGGGGTCACATCCGCGGCGGCCTGTGGATAGTCGTCACCTTCCTGACGACGCTCCTTATTGCCTACTATGGACAGTTCGGCCCCCTAGGCGAGCCCGCGCTGGGAAATCAAACTGACATCCTGACCATGGCAGCCCTCGCTGTCGGGACGTTCTTCTGGTCTGTTTGGGCCGGCGGCCCAACTGAAGAACTTGCCTCCCTCCTGGCTGCAGAGAAGTTGGAGAACATCCAATGTACTTCCCACGGCCCGAGCACGCGGTAGAAACGGATGCCCACGAAGAGCCAGAGATAACGGGAGCCTGCGTCAAGGCGCGTTCTTCCTCCCCATCACGGACGAACCGCTGCCACATCTGATTCCTATTCGACGTTCAGCCCGAGCCCGCTTTCCGGGCCACTCCCGAGGCTGGAATCGAGCCGCAATTCGCTAAAGCCGTCGCCAATTGTCCTAGAGGCGTGTCGGTTGGAAATCAGGCGAAGCCCCTTTCGAAGCCCTCTCCCCCGTCCATTTCAGCACGCCGATAATGCAGATTCTGTAAGGCTGGGGGAGTGGATACCTGCATCGTGTCCGTCTGCTAGTCCTGCAGGTCGTCCGTTCGAAGGGCGTGCTCGACGCGGCCGAGGATTCGCGTAAGCTCCCGGTTACCCTTAGTGAGCGCCTCTGTCATCGACTTTAGGTTGCCAGGGTCGCGCAGTGACATCGCTTTTGCGTCTGCATAATCCAGGACGTAGACAAGCGGCTCCGCTGGCCCGAAGGGACCATCGAATGCAATCGTCACTGTGTGCCGGTGGAAAGTACGCTCTTCGAAAATTTCGACGTGCGTCCCCAGACTCCACCTCATCTCCCGGCCAGGCGGGATCGAGGCGAACCCGTTTGTGAAGCCCGGGAGGTCCAGAAGGCTCTCGTCCATCGTGAAGGCGGACGAGCGTTGGATAGGTGGGTCCATAGTCACTCGCACATTGGTTGCAACGGTGGGCCCCTCATTCTTTAACACGAGATCGATCAGGTAATAGGAAACCGGATCAACCCGGAAATCGATCCACAGATAGGGCTGCTGCTGGTCGCGGTAGAGCTGTTCTTGGATCTCGGTCTGCCGCTTCGCCAGGGCTACTTGCTGTTTGGCAGACTCAGCTTGCATCTTTGCTGATTGTGCCTGTGCCCTTGTCCAGATCAATGCCACAACTGCCACGACTGCAGCCCCAAGTGATACCCAATCCCCTGCCTGCATTCGGCTATTCCCCCTTCGTAGAGACTTGGACGATAGCAGCTTCATTCCATTCAGTTGAGCTTGGGTAGGTGTGGATCCACACGTTGTGTCAGATTCTGGTCTGAGACCTAGAGGCGGAAGTATCAAGAATTACGTCTCTGTCCGCTCACTCTGACGTCAGGTTTGGGTGTAGACCGCCCGGGCATCCTGTTATCCCGGAGGGCTCTTCCCGGGCCGGAACCCTCCAGAATTGCTAACAGGGAATGGTTTCCGTGGCTGCATCGCCCCGCACAGCAGCAGGGCTTGGTCGGTCACCGACCGACATGCAGTAGCGCTGCTCAGAAGCCAAGCGCAAAAAATTGGGTCTATGCCCTGCCAGAATCACCATGAGGTAGACGCGAAGTACTCTCTGACTCAAAGAAGGGGGACCAGTTCGGAGCTCTCACTGACGCCGCTGCCCACATCACCTCTAGTGTTGTCGGCAGGAAGACCTCACGCGCCATCCAGGCTTCACGCACGGAAATGTCCACATCCGGTAGGAGAACCGCCACGGCACCGAAGCCTCCTCGGATTCGTGCGTGAATCGAAAGTGTATCCATAAACGACTCGCCGAACTTGTCGGAGTTGCCGAACAAATGACCTCGAAGACGCATAGTACGAGCCGCAGCAATCAACTTACCCGAAGCGAGACGTTCGAGGATTAAGCCCTCCAAGACACTACACAACCAAGAGGCTGCAGGTTCACGGCTCGTCACCTGAGTCGGGAAACCTAGAGCACAGCTTGAATACTGGACCAGTTCCTCTGTGGCGAAGGCATCCGCTAGATCAACTAGAGCCCACTTCTGTTCGATGTCTTCGACGCTACATCTCCGAGGTGGAGGGACGAGCCGACGTCCAGCGAGGATCCACCCAATCTCGGAAGCAACGCGTCCTCTTTTCCGGTCATTGCTGTGGTACAAGCTTCAAGAAGTCCATCGAGGTAAGGAATTCTCAGTCCGTAGTGTTCTAAAGCTCGTTGGGTCAAGAGCCTCAGCCCAACTGAGGCACCTCTCCAATCTTGCGCGGTGTAAGCGAGCAATGTGCCGTGGAGCTCACGAAATGGGGCGGAATAGTTAACGTTCGGAACGACCTGTTCACTAGCAAACAGTCCGATGGCGCAACGGCAGAGTGTTCGGGCTGGCCGGCAGCTGGTCACCGTGTCGTGAGTCAAGAAGCTCTTAAACCAAGCGACGGTCTCGGACGGCCAATCTATGGAGCGATGAGCGTTTGAGCTAGAAGCAAGCCCCGCCCGGGGTTTCAGCGCCCTAGAAGAAGGAGTTCGCACTGGCCTGCATGAGATTGCCATCGCAGTCCCTGGAACGTCCGGACAGGCGGCTCAGGCAGGGCAGGAGGCGTCGGTCGTGAGGTCGAATGTTCCGTCCGGGAAGACCGTGAGCCTGAAGAAGGCCCGGCTGTCGAGCCCTGACCCTTTGCTGATGAGCCAGACCATAACTTGGGCGGTGGCGCTCCCGTCGGGGTTGAAAATGCTCTGCCCGTTCTCCTTGTAGATGTAGTGGTTGCCTTGGGAGCCGAGTCCGGTTCCCGTGACCGTGGCGTTGCCGATCATCGCAGAGACGCCGACAGCAGGAGAACTGCACGCCCCTGCGCGGCGACTCCCCAGGCGCCGGTAGCGAAGGACCCTCGCGTCCTTGACTCGATCCGCGAGGGTCCTTCTTAGCTGCACCACACATTGGGGGAAACGTGCGCTTGGCCAGAAGCAAAAGTAGTACCCGGAAGGCTAGTTTCCTAATTGGCGGCATCCGGTGCTGCCCTCTCGCGAAGGACCGGGCATGTCAGGATGCCGGACAGTCTTTTCCTGGAGTCTTCGTGCCGCCGGTAATGGCGGGGCATACTGGGGCCATGGCTGATAAGCACGATTTTTTGTCGTGGGCACGGACTAGGAACGGGGCCGGATTCCATTCGTTGCTGTCGTCATTGGAGGGTTGAGCTCGTATGGCTAATTCGCCGAGCGGTGAGTCGGTGGTCGCCCGGCTTGCCCGCATCGTTGCCGCGTTTGACCACGACCACGAATTCCTGAATCTGACCTCCGTCGCGCTACGGACCGGTCTTCCATTGTCCACGGCCCAGCGGCTTGTGGTTGATCTGCTGGCCCACGGTTTCCTGGAACGAACCGCCGACGGGCTCCTTTGTCCCGGACCCCTCATCCGGCAGCGCGGTGCACCCGGACCGACAGAGGCGTTCGTGCGTTTACGCAACGCTGCCGTTCCCTTGATGGAATCGGTGCACGCAGTACTCAAGGCGCAAATCACCCTCGCGGTCTTGGATAAAGGTGAGACGTTGTACCTGGAGCGGATATCACGCGGTTCGACGGCTACCAACATCACTCAGAAGGTGGCGCGCCTGCCGTTGACGAGTACGCCATCGGGGCTGGTTCTCCTCGCCCATCAGCCCCCTGATTACCAGGAGTCGTTCCTCGCCTCAACGCCCGGCGAGGGTGAAAACCTGCGGCCGGTGTTGGCGCAGGCCCGCCAGGCGGGATACCTCACCCGTCCAGGCATCGTCACCGAAGGAACCATCGCGGTTTCCGTTCCTGTCCTCGGTGACGACTCTGACGGGCTTCCCGCCGCACTGACAGCGGTCATCCCCGAAGAAGACGCCCAGATCCCGCTGACAGTAGCAGTGCTACGGTCAGCCTCGTTCGCAATATCCGCAGCCATGAAGTCCGAACATGCAACCGGTGTCAGCGAGCCGCGCCCGGAAAGCCTCCTCAGTTCCCGCCGACTCTAATTATCCCGTTCAACGGGAACTTCGGATGTTAGGGGTCCGTCGGGTTGGCAGAATTTTTGCACGGCGTTTTGGCTGTCGCTTCGTATCCGATCCCCGCGGATGCGACGCGGGGCTGGCAGGCGGTCCCTCCCCCAAGGCCCGTGCCTGCCAGCCCACACTGCGTCAAGATGCTGCCCCGGGCAGTGGCTGATCCTGGCCGACATACTCCGGGCCGTGACCGGCCGACCGTATTTTTGGGGGCCTCCCGTATCACTTCGAGAAGCAAAGTTGCCAGAGATGCCCAAAGAACCGGCTGTCGTCCCTTCTGCGCGCCCGCCTGAGGCCACCGACGCACTCCCTTTCGCACCGTTTTTCCTCGAATACGCGACCAAGGGAAGCGTTGGCTGGTTCACAGTGGAAGGGACGAGTATCCCTGACGCCATCGTCAAGGCGAGCGGTGCAATACAGGGCCTGGAATGCATCAGGGCGGCCCTGCGACAGGCCCCGGACAGGAGAGTTGGCTTTGGTGAAGGTATGGTCCTCGCTCTCTACACACCAGCCAATGGCTGGAAGAGCGCGACGGCAGGGTTGGAATGGCTCTTCCACTGATCCCGCCCGGTGTCCGCTAGCGAAGCGATTCCGGGGACCCGGGCTCTAGTTCACGTGATTCGTTGCTGACCAGCCGCGCCTTCAGGTACCGGGCGAGGTTTTCACTGCCTTCGTCCATTACTTTTTTGTGGTTCCACGCGGCAGTGAGATGCAGCCGGCGCCCGCCAATGTTTCCCCTGTGCGTGCTGGTCCTGATAGCCGCCCCGGCTAGGTGTTCCTACGACTACCCCGTCCTGCAACTTCGATAGAGACTGTTGCTATCACGGAAGCGGAGGGAGAGGTTGACTGTGGGCTACACCTGGTACGGCATCAAGACGCGCAGCATCGAACGTCTCCAGTTCACGATGGGCAGAAAACTCCAGGCTCGATCCATCATCACCTCCCGTGAGGGGCGCTGCGACTACGAGGCAACCCTTGATGGCCAGTGGGTCTTTCGTGAGCTTACGCTGCGTTGTCACGACGATCGGCGACTTGAGGTCCAGCGGAGGAGCGACGGAACCTGGAGCGTCAATGGCCAGCTACGCCCCGACCTGGAGGGCGCAATTGACATCGACTTGGCATTCAGCCCCTTCACGAACACTCTGCCGGTTCGGCGACTCAACCTCGCCATTGGGTCCCGGGCAGAGATCACCACGGCCTATATCGACGTCCCCTCGCTCCGGGTGCTGCCAGACCCGCAGGCGTACACCAGAACATCCGTCAATCTATACCTCTATGAGTCACTGGACAGCGACTTCAACTGCCAAATCAAAGTCGATCCTGACGGGTTCATCATCGACTACCCCGGCCTGTACACGCGAGGTTTACCCCCTGGCTAGTCCCGGAACCCGCTGTGGTTCCAGCAAAGATCCACAGGTCGATATGTGCCAGATCGCCATAGGGTTCGGGCTATCTGACGCTGGTCACCCATAACCATCCATCTGATCTCCTCGGACAAGAAACAGCACCACCGCTCAGAGTCAGAGGCTTCTATGTGCGCATGCGAAAGGCGCCACTCCCCTAGGATGACGAAACGTCGGCTATCGGCTCTAGACAGGCACTGGGGGAGCTAGACGAAAAGGCCGCATTCCGCGGATTGCGGACTTTTTACCAGCGGGCCGGCGCTGTAATCACCGCTGGAGGCGTGGTGCCCGCGGGGTAGCCATGGAGGCCCTCGGGAGCCATGATGACACTATGACTGATCCCCAGCGGAAGCTGTCCGCCGCCGAGCTCACCGAAGCCGGGCTCACCGGCTGGCGCATGACCGGCGACGCCCTCACCGCCACCTTCAAGACCCGGAAGTTCTCCACCGGGCTGGAGCTCGTGAACCGCATCGGCACCTCCGCCGAGAAGGCCAACCACCACCCCGACCTCACCCTGACCTATCCCGAGGTAGGCGTCACGCTCTCGAGCCACGATGTCGGCGGGATCACCAGCCGCGACATCGACCTGGCCCGCACCATCAACGGCCACGCCGCTGACCTCGGGGTCGCCGCCGCGGAGTGAGTCCGCGCCACCGGGCGGGGGCGAAGGATCATCGGGGCGCTAAGCGGCCTTTAGGGAATCGCGTTTATCGGCCCTAATGCTGAGGCTTCTGTCGACGCGAGAGATGTAGATGCGCTTGCTCTATACCAAGCCATAATTCAACCTGCCAGGGCGTTCCCCCCCAGCGACAGGCATAGTCGCCGAATGGGACAAGGAAGTGACGGCGCCAGCTGCCGCACTTTAGAAAGAGTCGGCACCTCCCCTTGACCTTCGAGGGACGTCAAGCTACCTTGACGCCATGGATGCGGAGTCAGTGGAGCGGGCTCTCAACAGCGGTGACGTCCATGAGCTGCTCAAAGTTTGGGAAGACTTCAACCGTGGCGAGTCGTCGCCTGGCTTTTCCTCCATAGCCAGCGATCAGGCGCGGGAAGCTGCAGCACATTTTCTGACGGAGGTATCGGAAGTGGCCGCGCTAGAGGCCCTGCGGGCAAATGCCAAGGCAGTCGAGCTGCTCACGGCCAGGCGCTGGTATGTCATGAAATCTGCCCGTGAGGGTGGCGCGACATGGGCCCAGATCGGCGAAGCACTGGGGATCACGAAACAAGCGGCCCACGATTTTTTACCGCCGCAAGATCGAAGAACAGGAACAGCAGTCGCCCGATTTCCACGACACTGCAGCCGCTCGGGCCGTCCTCGAGGACTGACTAAAGGGCTACAAGACCGTCCCGGACCCGTCTTAGATCCCAGCACAGCCACCGTAGTACACGGACACACAGCGCACCGCAGGCGCCCCCGCCCGTAACCTGTTTAAATGCCTCGTTTCGCACTGGACATCGAGTCCGTCCCCCGCCCCGCCCGTTCCCAGGAACTCCTGGACGCCGTGAACCACCGGGTGGTCATTGCCGACGGCGCCATGGGCACCATGCTCCAGGGCCGGGACCTGTCCCTCGACACGGACTTCCAGAACCTGGAGGGCTGCAACGAGATCCTCAACGACACCCGGCCGGACGTCATCGCGGACATCCACGACGCCTACTTCGCCACCGGCATCGACGCCGTGGAGACCAACACGTTCGGCGCTAACTGGTCCAACCTCTCCGACTACGGCATCGATGACCGCATCGAGGAGCTCGCACAAAAGGGCGCCAGGATCGCCCGCGAACGCGCCGAGGCAGCAGAGGCAACAGACGGTCGGATGCGCTGGGTCCTCGGTTCGATGGGCCCGGGCACCAAGCTCCCCAGCCTGGGCCACACCAGCTACGACTACCTCAAGCAGACCTTCGCCCTCCAGGCCGAGGGCCTCATCGACGGGGGAGCGGACGCCTTCCTTATCGAAACCAGCCAGGACCTCCTGCAGACCAAGGCCGCCGTCAACGGCTGCAAGCAGGCCATCGTCTCCAAGGGCATCCGCCTGCCCATCTTCGTCGAAGTGACGGTGGAGACCACCGGCACCATGCTCATGGGCTCCGAAATCGGCGCCGCACTCACGGCCCTGGAGCCGCTCGGCGTCGACGCCATCGGCCTGAACTGCGCCACCGGCCCGGACGAGATGAGCGAACACCTCCGCCACCTCTCGAAGCAGTCCTCCGTCGCCATCGCCTGCATGCCCAACGCCGGCCTGCCCGTCCTCGGCGCCAACGGCGCGCACTACCCGCTCTCGCCCGCCGAACTCGCCACCGCGCACGAGCAGTTCGTGCGCGAATTCGGCCTGGGCCTGGTGGGCGGCTGCTGCGGTACGACGCCGGAACACATGGCCGCCGTCGTCGAACGCCTTGCGCCCTTCCGCACCCGCAAGACCGCGGACGACGCCGTTGCCTCCAACGGCGGTAAGCCCGCCCCCGCGCGCGTCCCCACTGAGCGCGAGGCCGGCGTCGCCTCCCTCTACCAGCACGTGAACTTCGACCAGGAGTCCGCCTACCTGGCCATCGGTGAGCGCACCAACGCCAACGGCTCCAAGGCCTTCCGCCAGGCGATGCTCGAAGAACGCTGGGACGATTGCGTGGACATCGCCCGCGAACAGATCCGCGTCGGCGCCCACCTGCTGGACGTCTGCGTCGACTACGTGGGCCGCGACGGCGTGGCCGACGTCAAGGAGATCCTCTCGCGTTTCGCGTCGGCCTCCACCCTCCCGTTGGTCATCGACTCCACCGAACCGCCCGTCCTGCAGGCCGGCCTGGAACTCATCGGCGGCCGCCCCGTGGTTAACTCGGTCAACTACGAGGACGGCGACGGCCCCAACAGCCGCTTCGCCCGCATCATGCCGCTGGTCAAGGAACACGGCACCGCGGTTATCGCCCTGACCATCGACGAGCAGGGCCAGGCCCGCACCACCGAAGGCAAGGTGGCCATCGCCTCCCGCCTGGTCGACTCCCTGGTGGGCGAGTGGGGCATGCGCGTCGAGGACATCATCGTGGACTGCCTCACCTTCCCTGTCGCCACCGGCCAGGAGGAAACCCGCCGGGACGGCATCGAAACCATCGAGGCCATCCGCCAGATCACCGCCAAGTACCCCGGCATCAACACCACGCTCGGCGTCTCCAACGTCTCCTTCGGCCTGAACCCGGCCGCGCGCATCGTCCTGAACTCGGTCTTCCTCCACGAGGCCACCGAAGCGGGCCTGACCAGCGGCATCATTGACGCCGCCAAGATCGTCCCGCTCGCCTCTATTCCGGAAGACCAGCGCAAGGTGGCCCTGGACCTGGTCTGGGACCGCCGTGAATACGACGCCGACGGCAACACCACCTACGATCCGCTCGCCATCATGCTGGACATGTTCGCCGGCGTCGACACCGCAGCGCTCAAGGACCAGCGCGCCGCCGAACTCGCGGCACTGCCCACGGGCGCACGCCTGGAACGGCGCATCATCGACGGGGAAGGCAAGGGCCTCGAAGCGGACCTGGACTTGGCCCGCAGCGAAGGCATGACCCCGCTGGGCATCATCAACGACCACCTGCTCGAGGGCATGAAGGTGGTGGGTGAACGCTTCGGCGCCGGTGAAATGCAGCTGCCCTTCGTCCTGCAGTCGGCCGAGGTCATGAAGAACGCAGTAGCCCTCCTCGAGCCGCACATGGAGAAGTCGGACTCCTCCGGCAAGGGCACCATGGTGATCGCCACCGTCCGCGGCGACGTGCACGACATCGGCAAGAACCTGGTGGACATCATCCTCACCAACAACGGCTACAAAGTGGTCAACATCGGCATCAAGCAGGGCATCGCCGAGATCATCGCCGCCGCCGAGGAGCACAATGCTGACGTGATCGGCATGTCCGGGCTCCTGGTGAAGTCCACCGTGGTGATGAAGGAAAACCTCGCCGAGCTGCAGTCCCGCGGCCTGGCCAAGAAGTGGCCCGTCATCCTGGGCGGCGCAGCCCTGACCCGCGCCTACGTGGAGCAGGACCTCGCGGAGCAGTTCGACGGCGTGGTCCGCTACGCCAAGGACGCTTTCGAGGGCCTCTCCCTCATGGAACCGCTGGTGCGCGTTGCCCGCGGTGAATCACCGGACGACGTCGGCCTGCCGCCGTTGAAGAAGCGCATCCACAAGGGCGGGGCGAAGTTCACGGTCACCGAACCCGAAGCCATGCCCGGCCGGTCCGACGTTGCCAGCGACAACCCCGTGCCCGTGCCGCCGTTCTGGGGCACCCGCATCGTCCGCGGCGTCTCGCTTCACGACTACTCGGCGTTCCTCGATGAGCGCGCCACCTTCATGGGCCAGTGGGGCCTCAAGCCAGGCCGCGGCGAGGACGGCGCCTCGTACGAGGAACTGGTGGAACGCGAAGGCCGGCCGCGCCTGCGCTACTGGCTGGACCGCATCCTCGGTGAAGGCATGCTGGACGCCTCCGTGGCGTACGGCTACTTCCCCGTAGTCTCCGAGGGCGAACAGGTAGTGGTGTTGCACCACGGCGAGGATCCCGACGGCGTCCTGGGGCAGGCGGGGCTGCTCGCCCCGGACGGTGGTTCGGGCGGCCCGATCGGCACCGACCGCCTGCGGTTCGATTTCCCGCGCCAGCGCCGCGACCGGCACCTGTGCCTGGCCGACTTCGTGAAGTCCCGCGAGTCCGGCCAGATCGACGTGCTGCCCGTGCAGCTGGTCACCGCCGGCTCCAAGATCGAAGAGTTTACCTCCAAGATGTTCGCCGCCAACCAGTACCGCGACTACTACGAACTCAACGGCCTGGTCATGCAGCTCACCGAGGCGCTCGCCGAGTTCTGGCACGCCCGCATCCGCAAGGAGCTCGGCTTCGCATCCGAGGAGCCCAAGGACACGGCAGGGTATTTCAAGCTCGACTACCGCGGCGCCCGCTTCTCGCTGGGCTACCCCGCCTGCCCCGACATGGAGGACCGCCGCAAGGTCACCGAGCTGCTGAAGCCTGAGCGCATGGGCGTCATCTTGAGCGACGAGCTCATGCTGCACCCCGAGCAGTCCACCGACGCATTCGTGTTCCACCACCCGGAGGCCAAGTACTTCAAGGTGTGAGCTGGCGCCGGTTCTTCACGTTGAAGGGCCTGCTCTGGCTGGTTCATCGGTTTGATCCTCTTTGTCGCCGCAACCTATGACGGCTCTTCGTCTTCCTCGCTGTCGGCGTCCCAATGACTCTCGTGGCGGCGGTTCTAGTTGCAGGGTTGCGGTTTGCCTTGAGGCAAGGAAGTCCCGGCTATGCGCCAGCCGCTGCCGTCCCACTTCATGGTGTACGAGATTCGCCAATTGGAACAGGTTTGTCCATCGACTCCATGGCCGGCGTCCTGCCGTGTTTGCAGGCGAACGTTTGCTTGCAGGGCATCTCCTGCCCCTGTCACGCTGACGACGTCGAGATCCGTCCAGTAAGACGAGCCGAGTCCTTCACTCCACTTCGCCTCGCCACCGAAACTTGCCCCCAGTTCGGGCGTGAACTGCTTGAATGCCGCAGCGTATGCGCCGCGGTTGATGCCTTGGCCGTGCAGTAACAAGGCTTGGCCAATGTTGTTGGCCTGATCATGATTCGAACTGACTTTCATGGGGAATATGCCGGAATTCGGCGCGGGGGCCCTGCCGCAATCAACGGGGGCCATCGGTACTGCCCGTTGCTGCCATTCTGATACCGCTTCGGCGACTCTCGGCGCGGTGACTGCATAGGCCATTCCTTCCGAGTCCTTCCTGGTTGCACTGACGACTCCTGCGACTTTGCCTTTCACGTCGAGCAGGGGGCCGCCGCTGTTCCCTGGGTTGATGGCGGTGTCAGTCTGCAGCATGTTGCCGATCACGCCGGTTCCAAAGTTCACATCACGGTCCAGCCCGCTGACGACTCCGCGGGTAAGGGTCAGCGACTCTCCCCGAGGAAAGCCGAGGGCTGCGACTTCAGTTCCAATTGGCGGTTCGGAAAGTTGAAACTGGAACTGATGGCCCGCCGCTTCGGTTTCCAAGCGAACCAGTGCCAGGTCTGCAAGCTCGTTGAATCCCAAGATCACACCACCCACTGACGTGCCGTCGAAGTCGACGCTGATAGCTGCAGCATCGGCAACGACGTGGGCCGCTGTCACCACAAGATCGGGAGCGACCAAAAATCCGGTGCCCGTGGAATTGACGGAGCAGCCTGTGACGCTCAGTTGTCCCACCCCGGTGCGCACGTCGGCCACGACTTCGGGCCAGGACATCGGCGCGGCCTGCCTGGATGAAGTTGGCACCGCTGTCGTCGGCGGGGAACTGGGAACGGGGCTGGTTGATGTCGGTTGTTGCGTCACGGTCCCGGAACTTGTGGGCGAATTATTCTGAGGCGGAGAGGCAGCGGGGGCGCTACATCCAGCCAGCAACAACGCGAACAAGGAAACAGATATTACAGTGGGGAAGGTTGGCAGGACTGGAAGTTTTCTGAGCTTCATTGGAATTGGTCCTAACGCTCGGCCCGCAGCCGCGGAAGACGACTACGTACAAGCTAATCCGGGGAAAGAACGAATTCGGTAGCAAAACTCCCCTATTTTCGGCAGGGGGAAATCGGCCGGCTACTGACTCATTTGGTGTTTCAGTCGCTCAACAAACGCTAAGGGGTCAGCTGTTGCTGGTTCGTTGCAGCGTCCGACGGTGCCGGCGCGTGCACAGTATGTCCACGGGATCCTGCCATCCCATCCGACACCGGCTTCACCCGCCGCAGGGAGGCGAGCACTGCGCGGCCTACCACGGCGATGCCGATCACCGTGGTGACCGCGCGCAGGGTGTCCCAGCCCGCCGTCGACGTCAGCAGCGAGTACAGCAGGAAGCTGCTGAGGTTGGTGCCCAGCGGTGCGCCCGCAACGTAGGAGATGCCGGTGCCGGCGCCCACCGCGAAGGGCCAGAACCACAGGTTCAGCAGCAGCCCGAACACGTAGGACGCCACCACCCCGTAGGCCGCCAGCATCCACAGTTCGGCTTTGCCGCGCACCCGGCGGGGGAGGAGGCCAGCGCCCGCGCCCACCCACGCGCAGGCAAAGATCTGGAACGGGGTCCACGGCCCGATCCCGCCCCAGAGCGCGCTGGAGACGGCGATGGTTGCGGCACCGAGCAGCAGGCCGAACCGGGCACCGAACGCGCGGCCCGCCAGGATCAGCAGGATGAACACTGCTTCCACGCCGCCGACGCCGGTGCTCGCCACCCGCACGGCGGAACCGACGGCAGCCAGCACACCCAGCAGCGCCGCGGTGTGCGCCGAGCGGACGGACCCGTCCAGGGAAAGCAGGACGGCGACCGCTGCCACGGGTGCGATGGCCAGGGCAATGTAGGGGGTGGCGGCGGCAGCGTCCTGGGGGAGTGCCGCGGCCAGCAGCGGCCAGCAGAACGCCGCCAGGGCAGCCAGGTTGGCGAGGGCGAGGACAGCAAGCTCGGCGCTCCGCGGCAACCGGACCCGGTGGGGCCTCCTGGCGCCCTGTACGTCTGCCGGTTCAGCGGTGGACGCCCCCGCCTGCGCTTCGGCACGAGCGGGCACGGATGTTTGGACGCGCGGTGCAGGGACATACGGTTCCGGGACAGGGACAGGTTCCACGGATGGTGCCACGCCGTTCCGCATGGGCAGGATTCGGGCTCCCAGGCCGTGGGCGAAGTCGAGGTCGTGCGTGGCGATCAGGACCGCCGCGCCGTCCTCTGCCGCGGTCTGCAGAGCCGCCGCCACTGCAGTCCGTGCGGCCGGATCGAGTCCGCGCGTGGGCTCGTCGATGAGCAGTACATCCGGGTCATCCATGGTCTGCAGGGCGATGGCCAGGATCCTGCGCTCGCCGGCGGAGAGGTCCCGCGGATGCTGGTTGCCGATCGGCATATGGACGCCTCCCCGCAGCCGGGCAAGGCGGGCCGCGGCGGTACCAGCAGCAACCGCCGTGCCGTTCTTCCGGCGCGCCAGCCGCCGCTCCGCCGACCTCAGTTCGCCCGCGACCGTATCCCTCGTGAACAGGTCGTCCGAGGCGTCCGGCACCAGGGCGACCCTGCCGCCGTCGGACGTTGTCCCTGTACCTTCGCCGAGGGCCAGCGCCACCAGGAGGGACGACTTCCCGGCCCCGTTGGGCCCAACCAGCGCCACGATCTCGCCGCGGTGCAGGGCGAGCGAGGCGTCGCGGACCAGCGTCGCGCCTTTCCGGTGTACCTCGAGGTGGGTCGCCGTCAGGACAGGGGTGCGGGCGTGGTCGGGAGCGGCCGCCGCCCAGGAGCCGGCGGGAGCGGTGGTGGCCGGAGCGGAGGGGGAGGGAGCGGTGCCCGGTACCAGCGCGCCGCCCTCGATGGTCCACCAGGAATCAGCCACCGGAGCCAGCGCCGCGGCCCGGTGTTCGGCCACGATGATGCACACGCCGTGTTCGCGGGCCAGGGTGCTGAGCACGGTGATGACGCGGCTGCGTGCCGTGGCGTCCAGGTCGGCCAGGGGTTCGTCCACCAGCAGCAGCCGGGGCTGGTCCACGACGGCGGCGGCGATGGCCACGAGCGTTGCCTCGCCTGCCGAGAGGGTGCTGACGTCCCGGTCCAGCAGCGCGGAGACCCCGATGCGATCGGCCACCTCCAGCACCCGGGCCTTCGCGGCGGAGGACGGCACGCCGCGGAGCTCGAGCGCCAGGGCGATGTCGTCCCGGACCCGGGTGGTCGCAAAGGCTGCGCGCGGATTCTGCAGGACGGCGCCCACCAACCCCGCGGTATCGCGCGGGGGAGCGTCGGCGCGGTCCGTCCCGGCTATCTGTACGGTGCCGGTCAGCCCGCCGCCGTCCACATGGGAAAGGAGGCCCGCGAGGCCGCGCAGGATGGTGGACTTGCCGGAGCCTGTGGGCCCGGTGATCACCGCGACGGACCCGGCCGGCGGTGCAAACGAGTCAACCCGGATGCGCGTGTCAGCGATGCGGAAATGTGCGTCGCGCACCAGAAGCGGCGCGCCGCCGTCGTGACGTCCTTGGCGAAATGCCCGGCTGCCGAAGCCGCGCAGCTCCAGGGCCGCGGCAATGCGGGCGGCGTGCTCCAGGGTCCGTTCGAGCACGGGGACCAGGGCGCGCGGGCCGAAGCGTTCGCCCCGCAGCCGGAACGCCAGGCGCACCGAGGCCACGGCCTCCGCCAGCGCGGGGAGCGCGGCCCAGGCCACCACCAGCATCCGGGCCACGCCTTGCAGGGGGCCGCCCCGGGCCAGCCGGACGAAGCCGCGGGATACATCCACCCAGGCATTGAGCAGGCCGAAGCCGAGGATCGTTGCGGCGATCGGGAGCGCGGACAGCACTGCCGCCCAGAGCCCCGGGGCCGTGATGGGGCCCAGGAACACCACATGGGCGTACGGGGCGGGAAGCCGCAGCGCGGGCAGGTCCAGCAGGACCGGGGAACCGGTGGCCGTCCCGTTGAAAAGGACCCGGTAGGCGACCCGCGCCGCGATGAACACAGCAGCGAGAACCGCCGCTGCGCGCAACGGCGCGGGCCGGAAGGTCATGCCGCGGGGGCTGCCGGTTCGTTGTCCACCGTGTAGAGCAGTTCAAGGCTCTCGCCGGGGTTGAGCTTCAGGCTGTCCAGGCCTTCCTGCGCGTAAGCCCACGTGCCGGCGGCGGGCTTCACCCAGAGCGCCCAATACGAGACAGTGTTTTTGTCATCGCACGCTTCACGGGTGGTGCCACCCTTGTGCTTGATGTCGAAGTCCGCGGCGGGCACGCCGTTGACGCGGCACGCGAAGCTTGTGGGGTACTTGGCGGTGCCCTCGGTCTTGATCTTGGCCTGTTCGAGGACCTTGGCGGCCACGGTGGGTCCGTCCACGGACACGCAGGTGGAGGTGTCGGCGGCGGACTGCTTCAGGGCGCCGGAATCGACGATGACCTTCACGCCGGCGCAGGGACCGGCAGAGGTTGAGGCGGCGCTGGCGCTGGAGGAAGCCGCTGCTGAAGAGGCAGGCGCAGAGGAGCTGGGCTGGTTGGCCGCCGGCGTGGAACAGCCGGCAAGGGTAAGCAGGAGACCGGCGGCGGCGAGTGAGCCCGCGGCGGCGGTACGGATCTTAGTCAAAGTCACCTGTCAAGGGTAGGGCGTTGCCGGTCCGGATCCGATGGCCGTTCCGTTGTGTGACGCCGGCGCTCAACATGGCAGCGTCCGGGGACGCAGGAAGGGCCGACGTCGGCACCCGGGTGGGTGCCGACGTCGGCCCGTTCTGCTGTGGTGTTGCTAGCCCTCGGTTGCCAGGACTGCGTTGGCTGGCACCGCGTCCTCGGTGGCGTCGAACCGGGGGTCGTTGGACGACGGATGGGCGGCGACTGCGGCGGCGTGTTCGGCCAGCACCCCGGTCTGATGGCGGATCTTCAGGCGGTAGAGCATGGCCCCGCCAATCACCACGGCGGCCACGAAGAACACCCCGCCCCACTGCAGGTACCACTCGAACGGCGGCACCGAGTTGTAGATCTCCGGGCGGGGCCAGACCAGGTTCACCGTCATCGCCGCACCCCACAGGACGGCGAGGATGTTTACGGGAAGCCCCCACTTGCCCATGCAGAACCCGGGCTCGGAACCGTCATCCAGGATGGGCCACTTCCTGGCGAGCCGCTTGCGCAGCAGGGGGACCGTGACCAGGAGGTAGGACAGGTAGATCAGCACGATGCTGATGCTGGACAGGATGGTGAAGATGGCCGGCTGCATCACGTTGACCAGCAGCGGGATGACGGCGATGACGCCGATGACGATGGCCGCGACTGTGGGCGTCCTGCGGACCGGATCCACCTTGCTGAGCTGCCGGCTGAAGGGCAGGTTGTTGTCGCGGGCCATGGCGAACATCATGCGGATGGCGGCGGCGTGGACGGCCAGGGTGCAGACCACCACAGCCGCCACGATGCAGGCCAGGAAGGCCTTGCCGAACGGGCCGCCCAGGACGGAAAGGACGATGTGCTGCAGACCGCCGTCGGGGGAGCCGATCTGCGGGTCACTGAGGTCCGGTGCGGCCAGGATGCCGAACAGCAGGATTCCGCCGCCCAGCAGGAAGGACGCCGTAACGGCGCGCAGGATGGCCTTGGGAGCGGTCTTCTTGGGGTCCTTGGTTTCCTCGCCCAGCGAGCTGGCGGTGTCGAAGCCGTACATGACATAGCCGGAGGCCATGGCGCCGATGAGGAAGACGCCGAAGAAGCCCAGGTCCTTGCCTTCCCCGAAACCGGCCGTATCAAAGAAGACCTCCGGCCCCCGCACCACGTGCCAGCCCAGTGCCAGGATCAGCAGGACGGCGGCGACCAGCTCCACGAAGACGCCGATGCTGTTTATCCTGGTCATCAGCTTCACGCCGAAGGCGTTGATGAGCGTGGAGATGGTGATCATGATGGTGGCCAGCACCACGCCGTTCATGGCGAAGTCATAGGGCCCGGTGCCGTCCCCGACGAACTGGAAGCCCTCCCAGAGTTGGGGGAGGGTGATCTGCAGCGCCAGTGCCACCGAGCCCAGCGCCATGATGGAGGACAACAGCAGCAGCCAGCCGGCCAGCCAGGACGAGGTTCCGGAGGACAGCCGCTTGGCCCAGTTGTAGACCGAGCCCGCAACAGGGTAGCGGCCGGCCAGCTCGGCGAAACACAGGGCCACCATCAGCTGGCCGACGAACACGATGGGCCAGGACCAGGCATACGCCGGTCCGGCCATGGAAAAGCCGAAGTAGAACAGTTGGAAAACACCGGTGAGGATGGAGATATAGCTGACACCCGCGGCGAAGCTGGCGAACTTGCCGATGCTCCGGTCGAGGGTCTGGGTGTAGCCAAATTCGTCCATGCCGCTTGAATCAATACTCTTGCTGGGTTCCAAATTGGACTCCTAGATCAGAAAAGCACGATGTGACCGGCCGCCCTGGGGTGCGGCAAGATAACGTTCTGCGGGGCCGTCATCGTTGAGGAATGCGGCCCCTTGTGACCCGCCGTTCAGGCGAGGGACGTGGTGAGCTCCTTCTCTTCCAGGGCGTCCGCGCCGGCATAGTCGGCGCGGATCAAATCAGCACAGCGCTCGCCGATCATCATGACGGTGATGTTGGGGTTGACGGTGACGTGCTCGGGCATGACGGACGCATCGGCGACCCGGAGGCCGGTGACGCCCTTGACCCGCAGCTGGGGATCCAGCGGCGACATGCCGTCGTCGGCCGGGCCCATGCGGACGGTGCCCACGGGGTGATAGACGGTGTTGTGGGTCTTGCGGATGTAGTCCTGCAGCTCCTCGTCCGTCTGCGCCCCGATTCCGGGCGAGAGCTCCCGGCCGGTCCATTCCGCCATGGCGGGCTGGGCGGCGATCTCGCGGGCCTTGCGGATCCCGGCCACCATGACGCGCATGTCGTGGCCGTCCGGGTCCGTGAAGTAGCGCGGGTCCACCATGGGCTTGTCGCGGAAGTCGCGGCTGCGCAGCCGGACCGTCCCGCGGGAGCGGGCGTGCGTGACGTTGGGGGTGAGGCTGAAGCCGTTCTCTGTGGTGGGGTAGCCGTGTCGCAGCGTGTTCATGTCGAACGGCACGGAGCCGTAGTGCATCATCAGGTCGGGGCGGTCCAGGCCGTCCTCGGTGGGGGTGAAGATGCCGATTTCCCACCACTGGGTGGAGGTCTGCACCATGGGCTGTTTGGCCTCGAACTGCACCACGCCCTCGGGGTGGTCCTGCAGGTTTTCGCCGACGCCGGGGGAATCCACCAGGACCTCGATGCCGTGCTGGGCCAGGTGCGCCGCCGGGCCGATGCCGGAGAGCATGAGCAGCTTGGGGGAGTCGATGGCACCGGTGGACACGATGACTTCCCGGTGCGCGGTGAGCCGGTGGGTGCGGCCGAACGCACCGTCCACCACGTCCACGCCGGTGCAGCGCTTGTCCGCGTCGATCACCAGCTGGCGGGCGCGCAGGCCGGTCAGCAGGGTGAAGTTGGGGCGGTCCACGATGGGGTGGATGTAGGACACGGAGCTGGAGGAGCGGGTACCGTCCGCGCGGCGGTTGATCTGGAAGAAGTTGGCGCCGTTGACCACGGTGGTGCCGGTGTTGAACTTCGTGCGGGGGATGCCCGCCTGTTCACAGGCGTCCAGGAGGGCGACGCCGGCAGGATCCGCCGGGGGCACGTTCATCAGGTGCACGGGGCCGGAGTCCCCGTGGTGCGGTGCGTCGGGCCCGGCGTCCTGGTTGGTTTCCAGCCGCTTGTACAGCGGCCAGGCGGCATCGGCGTTCCAGCCGGTGGCGCCGTACTTGGACTCCCATTCGTCCAGGTCCTCGCGCGGGGCCCAGAAGGCGATGCAGGAGTTGTGGCTGGAGCAGCCGCCCATCACCTTGGCGCGGGCGTGGCGCATGAAGGAGTTGCCATTCTCCTGCGGCTCGATGGGGTAGTCCCAGTCGTAACCGGATTCCAGCAGTTCCATCCAGCGGTCCAGCTGCAGGATCTCGGGGATATTGCGGTCGTCCGGGCCCGCCTCGATGAGGGCCACGGTCACCTCCGCATCCTCGCTCAGCCGTGCTGCCACGGCCGCGCCCGCGGAACCGCCGCCGATGACGACGTAGTCGAACCCGCGTTCTGTCGCGTCCTCGATGTTGTCGTAGTGCATCTAGTTCTCCTTGCCGTGGTCAGCAAACCAGCCGGTGACCTGCGGGCTGGTGTTCTGGTAGATGTGCTTGGCTTCCTGGTATTCGGCCAGGCCGGTGGGGCCCAGCTCGCGGCCGACGCCGGACTGGCCGAAGCCGCCCCACTCGGCCTGGGGGAGGTAGGGGTGGTAGTCGTTGATCCAGATGGTGCCGTGCCGCAGGCGGGACGCCACGCGCTGCGCCTTGCCGGCGTCCTGGGTCCACACCGCGCCGGCCAGGCCGTAGATGGTGTCGTTCGCCGTGGCCACGGCCTCGTCCTCGGTGCGGAAGGTTTCCACCGTCACCACCGGGCCGAACGCCTCGTCGGTGACCACGGACATGCCGCGGGAGACGCGGTCCAGGATGGTCGGCTGATAGTAGAAGCCGGCGTCGTACTTTTCGCCCTGCGGTGCGGCGCCGCCGGTGCGGAGCCGCGCGCCTTCCTGGAGGCCGCGCTGGACGTAGGCGTGGACCTTGTCCCGGTGGGCGGCGGAGATCAGGGGGCCGGTTTCTGCGGCGTCGTCGAAGGGGCCGCCCAGGCGGATGCCCTCTGCCCGGCGGACCAGTTCGTCCACGAAGCGTTCGGCGATGGATTCCTCCACCAGCAGCCGGGCGCCGGCGGAGCAGACCTGCCCGGAGTGGACGAAGGCGCCGTTCAGGGCGTTGTCGACGGCGGCATCGAAGTCCGCGTCGGCGAAGACAACGTTGGGGTTCTTGCCGCCGAGTTCGAGCGCCACCTTCTTGACGGTGCCGGCGGCGGAGGCGGCGATGCGCTTGCCGGTTTCCAGGCCGCCGGTGAAGGAGACAAGGTCGACGTCGGGGTGTTCCGAGAGCGGGGCGCCCGCCTGTGCGCCGGCACCGGTGACGAGGTTGGCGACGCCGTCGGGCAGGCCGAGGTCCTGCAGCAGCTGCATGGCCAGGATGCTGGTGGAGGGCGTCAGTTCGGAGGGCTTGAGGACGAAGGTGCAGCCGGCGGCCAGCGCGGGGGCGATCTTCCACGCCGCCTGCAGGAGCGGGTAGTTCCACGGCGTGATGAGCCCGCAGACGCCAACGGGTTCGTAGGCGATCCTGCTCACGACGGCGGCGTCCCCGGCGTCCACCACCCGGCCCGCCTGCTGCCCGGCGAGCCTGCCGAAGTACTCGAAGCAGGCGGCGATGTCGTCCATGTCGATGCGGCTCTCGACCATCCGCTTGCCGGTATCGAGCGATTCCGCGCGGGCAAACTCTTCGCGGCGTTCGCGGAGGCCGGCGGCGACCTTCAGGAGGAAGGTGCCACGCTCGGGTGCCGGGACGCTGGACCAGGCCCCGGAGTCGAAGGCGGCACGGGCGGCGGTGATGGCACGTTCAGCGTCGTCCCGGCCGGCCTCCGAGACGGTGGCGACCAGTTCGCCGTCGGCCGGGTTGCGGATCTCCCGCACCGCGCCGGATGCCGCGGCCTCCCATCGCCCGTTGATGAACAGGGAGGACGCTGTGGTGGTTTCAGGGGATGCGCTGACGTCCTGCGTTGCTGTGGCGTAAGTCATAGGAAGGACAGTAATGCACGTTGAACGAGTGTTCAATACTTTTCTTGAACGCTTGTTCAATGCTGTTTATGGCGCTACTGTTGCCTTCCAAAGCCCCCTCGATCAGGTGGGCTTCCGGGTTCCGGCCGCTTTAGTCCGGGGCCGGCGCGAACGCAATCTGCTCCGTACGGGCGATGCTTCGCTCGATGGAGGCCTTGTCCACCCCCAGAAGGGCCGTCAGCCACACGCCGTTCTGGATCACCACGATCTCCGCCCCCCGCTCCCTGCAGGCCTCCCAGGAAAGCCCGGGGTTGGCGTTGGACACCAGTGTTGCGAGCCCGTCGATGTACCGGTCGAAGGCGGCGGCGTTGATCTGCGCGTAGTCCTCGTCCGCTTGGGCGAGGGCCCACAGGTGCAGGCGGAGGGAAAGGTAGCGCGTGGTCAACAGGTCCGCCCCCGCTACGCGGCGCAGGGCCGCGCGCAACTGTTCGTCGGGGGCCAGCGATGGGTCGGGGGCCACGAGCGCAACGTCGTGCTCATCCACCCGGCGCAGGGCCGCCCTGATCAGGGTCGTCTTGTCGTCGTAGTAGTAGTTCACCAGGCCAAGCGCCACGCCCGCTTCGCGTGCCACGGCGCGCATGCTCACGCCCGAGATGCCGTGGCGGGACAGCAAATCCATCGCCGCATCGAGGATGCGCGTCTGCCTGTCCATCTGTTCGCCGGAGTTCACGGCACTGGTCCCCATCTGGCCAGACTATTGCCTAATACTGCACGTGCCTAACGCAGCACCGGCACGCTCTCCCCGCAACGGGATGGACCTCCAGATGGTGTTTGAAGCCTTATTTGGAAGGGCACGGTGGTGGTACACCGGATTGATCAGTAGAGCTTGGAGAACGATGGAAAGCGCAAGCCTCATTGCCCTCTTATTTGCGGGCGCCATCCGCACGGGTGAAAGCGCACAGCCCCACGCCCCGCAGATCAGCGCGAAGCCCTGGTGGGAGCGGCCTGCATGGCTGGCGTTCAGGAGCAGGACCGCGACTTTCCTGCACCGGCTTGCCTGGGCGCTGGAACCGGACATGCGCTGACGCAGAAGAACCCGCCGGGAAGTGCAGCTGTCAGGATTGGGCGTGGTCCTCACGCTCCAGCAGGCGGGACACCCCGTAGCCAATCACCAGGCCCCAGAAGGCTGCATGGATGTTGAAGAGGTTCATGCCCGAGATGGTCACCACGAACGTCACCAGCGAACCCAGGGTGAAGCTGGTGGCGAAGGCGGTCACGAAGGCCTGCTGAAGTGCCCGCAGCATCGCGATGCCACCCAGCGCCAGAACGAACTCTTTGGGCGCGGCCAGCATCAGCCGGGTCAGGGTGGGGGCAAACGCCGCGAACACCAGGGCCAGCAGGCCGTACGCCACGGCGGCCGTATATTGGCGCTCCCTCTTCCCGGACGAGGTCAACAGCGCGTTGGTGGGGCCGGTAACGCATGCCGAAACGGCCCCGAACCCGGCGTTCAGCACCGAGAACGCTCCGGAGGCAATAGCGAAGGCATTCACCGGCGGCTGATGGCCGGCGGCGCGGAGGACGGCGATGCCCTGGCCGTTTTGGACGAACAGGACGGTGAGGGCCAGCGGAACCACCAGTTCGAGCTGGGCGGCCCACGTGAAATCAGGGGCGGTGAAGACCGGGGTGGCCAGGAGCGGTCCGCCAGGTGGCAGGTGGAACTGGCCGCTGGCCGCCACTGCGATGCCGCCTGCCACCAGGGTGCCCAGGACCGGCGGTAGGTACCGGCCAAGCTTGGGGACCGCGGTGAGGACCAGGAACGCAACCACCATCGGAGCCGCCACGGCCGGGTTGTCCTGCGTTGAGGCAACGATGTCGGTGCCGAATTTCAGGAACACCGCGGCCACCATGGCCATCACGAGCGGCATGGGCACCAGCGCCATCGCTTTGCGCACCACCCCGGTGGCGCCCAGGGCGAGGATCAGCAGGCCGGAGGTGAAGAAGGCCCCGACGACTTCGGGGAAGGCCAGGTGCTGCAGCGATGGTCCCAGGAGTACCGTGCCGGGGATGGACCAGGCGAAGCCCAGGGGCTGCCGGTAAACGAGCGACATCAGCAGCGTGGCCGCCCCGCCGGAAAAGAGAATGCCAAAAACCCAGGACGACAGCTGGCCCTGGGTCAGGCCGCCGGCCGACCCCACGGCCAGGGTGACGGCGATGGGTCCGGACGCCGCGAAAATGAGCCCGATTGCCCCGTTGGAGACATACGACAGGCCCAGGTCGCGAAGAATCCGGCGCGGACCAGCGGGCCGGACCCCCGGGCGTTCCAGAAGGGGTTCCGGCGCCGGCGCCGGCGGGGCCGACCCGACGGATGTGGCGGCCGGGTCGGGGCGGGGATGGCTCATCGGAACTCCTGGCTGGCGCGGAAAAACCGGAGGCGCTCCGAAGCATCAGCTCCGGAGCGCCTCCGTGCGGGGGTAACTCCCAGTTTGCCTGCTACTTCTTCTGGCCCTGCTTTGCCAGGACGTAGTCATAAACTACTTCCTCGCCCTTCCCGTCGGTACGGGGGCGGGGGTCCAGCATCAGTTCAGGCTTCACTGCCGAGGCGATGTCGTCCGCGTTGTGGGGGTCGCCGGGGAAGTACAGCTGCTGCGTGACCGGCTCGTAGCCCGGCGCGGATACCTTGATGTGGATGTGCGCGGGACGCCAGGCGTGCCAGCCCGCGGCGTTGATCAGCTGCCCGCAGGCGCCGTCCGTGGGGATCTGGTAGGGCGCCGGACGCATCGTGTTGATCTCGAACCGGCCGTCGTCGGAGGCCTTGACGGTGGCCCGGAACAGCCACTCGGGCATGCCCGGGGCGTACTGGGAGTAGAAGCCGGCGGCGTCCGCGTGCCAGATCTCCACCTGGGCACCCTGGATGGGGTTGCCGTCGGTGTCGGTGAACTGGCCGGTGAAGCGCAGCGGGGTGCCCTCTTCGTCGTCGCGCATTTCCACGGTGGCGGGCGTCTGGAGTTCCGGAGAGCCGGGAACGTAGTAGGGGCCCTCGATGGTGCCGACGGTGCCGGGACGGTCCTGGGAGTTCACGTCCTCAACGGTGTGTTCAAGCCAGACGTCGAGGAACAGCGGCCATTCACCGTCCGTGCCCACCTTGATCAGCCACGCTTTCAGGGCGTTGTATTCCTCGTAGGTGACCTGGTGCTCGACGACGATGTCGTTGGCGGCCTTGATCAGTGCGCCGGCCAGCAGGCTCACCCGTTCTTTGGATACATCCACGCGGGAGAGCTTGCCTGACGCAGCGAACCGCTCGGTTGCCTTGGAGCCTGCTTCGACGGCGGTGCCTTCGTTTTCAGTGCGGCTGTCCGTTGGGGTTTGGGTCATGACGATGTCCACCTTCTTCATTGAATGGGACAGGAAGGGCTCCTGCTCCCCACGCGGCCTGCGGGGCGGACGTTCCACCTGCCCTGCGCCGCACCGCGTGATCTCGGTCTCAAGCGTAAGCCGGAGATAAGGACGCTACAAATATCAACTAGGCGCCTTTTGAGTCATTATCAGTACATAAAGGCACCCTTGGTGGAACCTAGGTATTTGCCTGATGTGAGGCCAATCACGAGCGGCAAGAATTGCTGGACAACGTCCGCCGCCGAAGCCTTTTCCCGAGTGGACCTCCGCCCATCCGTCCAGCAATCTCCAATGAAGGAGCACGCCATGACCGAGAACCTGATCCATGCCCGCGAGGTCCTTGCAGACGCCGTGATCGACGACCGAGAGAACGGCGTCATCCGGGCCAAGCGCGAGATCTTCACCGACCAGGAGATCTTCGAACTCGAGATGAAGCACATCTTCGAAGGCAACTGGGTGTACCTCGCCCACGAGTCGCAGATCCCCAACGTGGGCGACTACTTCACCACCTACATCGGCCGCACCCCCGTGATGATCACCCGGGACAAGGACGGGAAGCTGAACTGCCTGGTGAACGCCTGTTCGCACCGCGGCGCCATGCTGTGCCGGCGTAAGACGGACAACCGCACCACCTTCACCTGCCCCTTCCACGGCTGGACCTTCAAGAACTCCGGCGAGCTGCTGAAGGTCAAGGACTCCCGGAACGCCGGCTACCCCGAGACCTTCAACAAGGAAGGCTCGCACGACCTCACCACGGTGGCCCGCTTCGAGTCCTACCGCGGCTTCCTGTTCGGCTCGCTGAAGGCCGACGTGCTCCCGCTCGAGGAGCACCTGGGCGATGCCACCAAGGTCATCGACTCGATTGTCGACCAGTCGCCCGAAGGCCTGGAAGTGCTGCGGGGTTCGTCCACCTACACCTACGACGGCAACTGGAAGGTCCAGGCCGAGAACGGCGCGGACGGCTACCACGTCACGGCCGTGCACTGGAACTATGCCGCCACCACCGCGCGCCGCAGCGCCGGCGACTCCGCCAATAAGACCAAGGCCATGGACGCCGGCAAGTGGGGCAAGGTCAAGGGAGGTTTCTACTCCTATGACCACGGACACCTGCTGCTGTGGCAGGAATGGACCAACCCCCAGGACCGTCCGCTCTGGGACCGCCGCGACGAGCTTGTGGCCAAGTACGGCGAGGAGATGGCGAACTTCATGATCAACATCTCCCGCAACCTGTGCCTGTACCCGAACGTCTACATCATGGACCAGTTCTCCTCGCAGATCCGCCACTTCCGGCCGATCTCCGCGGACCAGACCGAGGTGACCATCTACTGCATCGCCCCCAAGGGCGAGTCCCAGGAGAACCGTTCAAAGCGCATCCGCCAGTACGAGGACTTCTTCAACGCCACGGGCATGGCCACCCCGGACGACTTGGAGGAATTCCGCTCCTGCAACAAGACCTACTGGGCCACCAGCGCACCGTGGAACGACATGACCCGCGGCTCCACCCACGAGATCACCGGACCGGATGAGCAGGCGCAGGCCCTGGGCATGACCCGGGTGATCGCCTCCGGCGTGCGCACCGAAGACGAAGGGCTCTACCCCATCCAGCACGGGTACTGGAAGGAAGTCATGGACCGGGCCCTGGCGGAGGAAGAGGAGCGTTCCGCCCTGGAATCCGTTCCCGTCACTGCCTGAGAGAGCCCGCCGCAACCACAGAGAGCGCAGAACCCATGACCAACCTGACCCACACCGCCCCGGCCCTGAAGACCGCGGAGGAGATCGCAAACCTCGAAACCGTCCGGGCGTTCCTCTACCGGGAAGCCCGCCTGCTGGATGACCGCCAGTTCGATGAATGGCTGGAGTGCTACCACCCGGACTCCGAATTCTGGATGCCGGCCTGGGACGTGGACGACCAGCTGACGCAGGACCCCCAGAACGAGATCTCCCTGATCTACTACGACAACCGCGGCGGCATCGAGGACCGGGTGTTCCGGATCAAGACCGACAGGTCATCGGCCACTTCCCTCCCGGAGCCGCGCACGGGCCACAACATCACGGACATCGAGGTGTTGTCGAACGACGGCGGCACGGTGGAGGTGCGCTTCAACTGGTTCACCCTCTACTTCCGCTACAACACGACGGACACCTACTTCGGCACCAGCTACTACACCCTGGACCTCTCCGGCCCGCAGCCGGTGATCCTGAAGAAGAAAGTGGTCCTGAAGAACGACTACATCCACCACGTGGTGGACGTCTACATGATCTGACCTGCCCGCAGCCGGCGCCCGGGACGAACGGGCGCCGCACGGCAGCTCCCACCCCTGTGCCCGACGGGCACGCCCCAACTTTTCCCGGACGCGACGACGCGCCCGCCCAGTCAGGAGGACCCCATGGGCCACAAAGTAGCCCTCAGCTTCGAAGACGGCGTTACGAAAGTCATCAAGGTCGGCGACTATGAGACCGTCATGGACGCGGCCTACAAGGCGCGCATCAACATTCCGTCGGACTGCCGCGACGGCGCCTGCGGCACCTGCAAGGCGTTCTGCGATTCCGGCTCCTTCGACCCGGGCGACTTCATCGACGACGCCATGACGGAGGAGGAACTCGAAAAGGGCTACATGCTGACGTGCCAGGCCGTCCCGGAGTCCGACCTGGCCATCCAGATCCCGGCCACGTCCGAGTCGGCCAAGACGGCGGCCGCCACCTTCAGCTCCACCATCAAGGAGCTCAACCGGCACACGGACACCACGGTCTCTTTCACCCTTGAGGTGGACAACCGCGACGCGCTCGCCTTCCTCCCCGGGCAGTACGTCAACCTCAAGGTTCCCGGCACCGACGCCGAGCGCTCCTACTCCTTCAGCAGCGGCCCCGAGGTCCAGGACGCGTCCTTCATGGTCCGCGTGACCCCGCAGGGCGCCATGTCCGAGTACCTGCGCGACCGCGCCGCGGTAGGCGACGCCATCGAATTCACCGGCCCCTACGGATCCTTCTTCCTGCGCGAGCCGAAGCGGCCCCTGCTGCTCCTGGCCGGCGGCACCGGCCTGGCCCCGCTGCTGTCCATCCTGGAGAAGCTTTCCGAGAACCCGCCGTCCACCCCGGTCCACCTCATCTACGGGCTCACCCGCGAGGCGGACATCGTGGGCCTGGACTGGCTCCGCGCCTACGAGGCGAAGCTGCCCGGCTTCACCTGGGACTACATCGCCTCCGAGCCCGGCACCTCCGCCCCGCACACCGGCTACGTCACCCAGATCATCGAACCGAAGCACCTCAACGACGGCGACGTGGACATCTACCTCTGCGGCCCGCCGCCCATGGTCAACGCCGTCTCCAAGTGGCTGGACATCGAAGGCATCAAGCCCGCCAACTTCTACTTCGAACGTTTCGCGCCGAAGGAGACCACCGGGGGCGACGCCGAAACCGGCGCCCCCGCACCGGCCGGGAAGATCCAGGCCGAAGGCGACACCATGAGCCGCGGCGAGGCCGTGTCCTCGCTGGAGACCGGCCGGCTGGACTTCCGCAAGGAGGACAGCTTCGCCCAGCTGGACGCCCGCATGGGCCTAGAGCTTGCGGTCAGCGAACTGCTGCTGGGAAGGCTCAGTGAACAGCAGCTGCGCCAGTTCCGCCGGCTCGCGGAAGCCACCACCGGCTCGGTGCAGGGCGGGAACATCACCGACCCCGAGGAGTTCGCGCGCACCAACGAGGAATTCCACGAGTACCTCTTCATGGTCTGCGACAACCCGATGCTCCTGGAGTCCTACCGGCGCCTGGACGTCCACGCCCAGATGGCCGCGGCCTTCGAGGCCGGCACGCCGATCTTCGAACGCGTCACCCAGGACCACCTTGAGATCGTGAATGCCTTCGAACGCGGCGACAAGGACCACCTGCGCGCCGTCATCACCGCCCATGCCCAGGACGCGAAGGACACCATGGCCGGGGCCATCGACGCCAAGGCCGCCCGCTGATGGCTGCGCCGTACGCCGGGCAATACGTGACCCCGGGCAGGTTCGGCGGCAAGGTCGCCGTTGTCACCGGGGCCGCCCAGGGGATCGGCCAGAAGGTGGCCGAACGCATCGGCGCAGAGGGCGGCGCCGTGGTCCTGGTGGACCGCGCGGACCTGGTCCACGATGTTGCCCGCGGCATCGGCGAGGCCGCCAGGGCGTCGGGTTCGGGGGGCTCAGCCACGGCTGTCACCGCAGACCTGGAGACCTTCGCCGGTGCCACCCAGGCCATCAAGGCCGCGCTCGCGGCCCACGGGCGGGTGGACGTCCTGGTCAACAACGTGGGCGGGACCATCTGGGCCCGCCCCTACGAGGAGTACGACGAGGACAAGATCGAGAAGGAAATCCGCCGCTCGCTCTTTCCCACGCTCTGGACCTGCCGGGCAGTCCTGCCGGCCATGATCGAGCAGGGCTCCGGCACGATCGTGAACGTCTCCTCGGTAGCCACCCGCGGAATGCACCGGGTGCCCTATGCCGCGGCGAAAGGTGGCGTGAACGCCCTGACCCAGTCGCTGGCCATGGAGGTGGCCGGGCGTGGCATCCGGGTGGTGGCCACCGCCCCGGGCGGCACGGAAGCCCCGCCGCGTAAGGTCAAGCGCGGGCCGGACGCCGAATCCGCCACTGAGAAGGACTGGTACCAGACCATCGTTGACCAGACGGTGGAGTCCTCGTTCATGAAGCGCTACGGCACCCTGGACGAGCAGGCGGCGCCCATCGTGTTCCTTGCCTCGGACGAGGCGTCCTACCTCACCGGCAGCATCCTCCCGGTGGCCGGCGGCGACCTGGGGTAGGGGCCGGTGCTGGACGCGCGGCACCAGGGGCGCCCGGGCCGCTCCGGTAGGATTGCGGCCATGACAGCGGGCTCCACCCAGGGCGAGATGGCGGAGGACTTCCCGCTGGCGGGCCGGGCCGCGGCGTTCGAGCAGCTGCTCGAAATTCTCCGCACCGTCCGCAAGGGCAAAGTGGGAACCGTGGTCCTCTCCGGTCCGTCCGGGTCCGGCAAAACCGCGCTCCTGGAACTCTTCCTTGACCACTGCCGCACGGCCGCCCGCGGCGTCCGCGTGCTGTCCGCCATGGGGGACGACTGGGAGGCCCAGTTCGCCCTGGCCGGCTACTCCCAGCTGATGCGGACCCTGCCGCTCCGGACGGCAAAGGATTACGACGGCGGCCCGGCCCCCGCGCCGGGGCCCGTCGCTTCCCTGACCCCCGACCAGGTGGTCAACTACGCCTCCACCCTCAGCACCCATCTCGAAGGCCTGCAGACGCACGGCAGCGTGGTGGTCGCCGTCGACGACGTCCACAAGCTCGACGAGGAGAGCCTGCGCATCCTCACCTTCGTCATGCGCAGGCTGCACGACAAGCGGGTCCTGTTCCTGCTGACCCTCAATCCTGTAGACGCGCCCCGTGTCCCCGCCGGCGTGCTCGACTTCCTCACCGGCCACCAGGTGGTCCGCATTCCGCTGGAGCCCCTCTCGCCGCAGCAGGTCCAGGACGTGGCCCGGAGCCTGTTCGGCCTGGACCTCAGTGCGACGGCGGCCCACGGCCTGGTGACGCACACCGGCGGGATAGCCCAGTCCATCGTGGAGCTGCTCCGTGAACTGCCCCCGGAGACCTGGCAGTCGTGGTTCCCTTCCCTGCCGCCTACTTCCCGGGTGCGTGCCAGGGTCCGCAGTGTCCTGGCTGCCGCGTCCCCCGCCCTGGTGGCCGCCGCGGAAGCCGCAGCGGTGCTCGGCCCCGGCGCGGGGCTGGCTGAGGTGGCCAGGGTGGGCGGCCTGGAATCCGTCATGCCGGCCCTCGATGAGGGGCACCGCGTGGGGCTGCTTGGACTGTCCGTGGACCAGTCCCGCTCCGCCGTCGCCTTCCTCGAACCGGGCACCGCGGAAGCGGTCTACGAACAGATTGTCCCCAGCCGGCGCATTGCCCTGCACTGGAAGGCCGCCGAGGTTGTCCAGTCCGAGGGCGAACAGCTGGGCCACCGCGTTGCCGCCACCCCGGCAGCCGACGAACCCCTGGCCGCCGAACTGGAGGAATTCGCACGGCGGCAGGCCACGGTCGGGGCGTGGCAGGATGCCTCCACCGCGCTGTTCTCCGCCTCGCGGCTGTCCCCCGATATCCGCGCCCGGAACCTCCGGCTCCTGAAAGCCGTCGATGCCCTGGTGGGCTCCGGCAACGTGGCGCAGGCGCAGGCCTGGGCCGGGGCAGTGGATGCCCTGCCGCCGTCGCCCCTGCGCTCCTCGGTGCTGGGGTACCTGTCCACGGTGTCCGGCCAGAATGACAGCGCCCAAAGCCAACTGGAGATGGCCTGGCGCACCAGCAATCCGCAGCATGAACCCGCCGCGGCAGCGCAGGTGGCCCAGCGGTTCGTCCTCCACGGGGTGGCCTCCTGGGACGGTCCGATGATTACCGGCTGGGCTGAACGCGCCATGGCTCTGACCGAGCCCGGAACTCCGGCGCACATCGAGTCGGAGGCCATCTACGGACTGGGCCTTTACGCCCAGGGCCGGATTGCGGACGCCGAGGCTTCCTACCAGCGGGCCTCTGCCCAGGCGGCCGAGAATGCGCAGAAGCAGCGGGTGCAGATGGGTGCCGGCTGGCTGGCCCTGCGCCTGGACAACGCCGAGTCCGCGCTGGTGAATTTTGAGTCGGCCGCCCCCACCGAATACCGCGGGGGATCGCTGCGGATCTCCCTGTGGGCCGAGGCCTGGCTGGCCCGCACCCACCTTGTGCTGGGCAACTGGGATGCGGCCGCCGCCACCATCTCCCGGGCAAGCGTGCGGCTGGAGACCTCGCGGATGCCGCTGATCCGGCCGCTGCTGTACTGGACGGCGGCCGAGCTGTGGTCCATGCGGGGTGACTGGGACCGGGCACGCTACTACGTGTCACAGGCCGCGGTGCAGCCGGGAACCTACCGGGCCATGCAGGTCCCGGCCAGCCTGGCGCGCGCCCGCTTCCACGAGGCACGGGCCGACTACGAAAGTGCCCTGGCCGCCCTGCAGCCGCTGGCCGAACTGGACCCCTGGACCGATCAGCGGGTGTCCTTCTGGCCGTGGCAGGACACCTACGTCAATGCGCTGGTCATGACTGACAAGCTCGACGCCGCAGAGACGTTCCTCACCGCATTCGAAGGAGTGCACCGCGAGCGGGAAGTCCCCTCCGACCTGGCCCGCGTGGCGTGGGCCAGGGGCCGGCTGCTGGCCGCACAGGGGGACCCGGACACGGCGAGGGAGTACTTCGAGGCGGCGCTCGGGCACCTCCGCGGGCTCAACCGCCCCTACCTGCGGGCGCGGATCAGTTTCGCGTTCGGGCAAAGCATGCGCCGGGCCGGAAAGCGCCGCCTGGCGTCTTCGGTGCTACGTGCTGCCCGGGACCTGTATGACACCCTCGGCGCGGCAACGTACGTGGAACGGTGCGACCGTGAGCTGAAGGCCACCGGCCTGGACGTGGGGAACCTGCCGGACCCGGCGGACCCGGTGCTTTCTTCGGTGGGCAGCCACCATCAACAGCTCACCGCCCAGGAACAGGCCGTGGCCGAGCTGGTAGCTGCGGGCGCAACCAACAAGGAAGCTGCCCGGGCCCTGTTCCTGGCCGAAAAGACGGTGCAGTACCACTTGACGCGGCTGTACCGGAAGATGGGAATCCGGTCACGCAGCGAACTCGCGGCGGCGTTCCGGGCCAAGGACTGACCCGGCAACGCCGCAGCACTAACCGGTAGTTACTTGACGTCCGACGGGTGCTTGGCCAGCGGAACCACCGTGATGTCCATGTACGGGAACAGGGGAAGGCCCTGCAGGATGCCGTGCAGTTCGTCGTTCGATTCGACGTCGAAGATGGAGTAGTTGGCGTATTCGCCCACCACGCGCCAGATCTCGGGCCATTTGCCGGAGCGCTGCAGTTCCTGGGAGTAGGCCTTCTCCGTGGCCTTGATTGCGGCGGCTTCTTCGGCAGGCATGCCGGCGGGCAGGTTGACGTCCATATGGACCAGGTACTTCATGGATGACCTCTCGGTGGTAGGGATGGGTGTCAGTCTGTGCGGTAGTGGGCGAGCTTGTCGTCATCCACGTCAGTGCCCGCGCCGGCGCCTTCAGGAACGCGGATCCGGCCGCCGGTGATCGCCAGCGGCCGGGCCAGCAGGTCATCGGTCATGTCGAGGTAGTTGGACAGCTCCGCCGCGCGCTTGGCGGTGTGGGCGAAGGCTGCGCCGAACACCACCGAGGCCACGGTGCCCACCTGCGTGTCGATCTGGTTGCCGATGTAGACGTCGATGCCCATGCCCTCGGCCATGCCAACGATCTTGGCGGCTTCGGTGAAGCCGGACCGGGCGGTCTTGACGGACAGGAGGTTGGCCCCGCCGGTAAGGATCTCGCGGGCCGCTTCGCCCAGGTTGGCGGCGGATTCGTCGGCGGCAATGGGGATGGGGGAGTTGGTGACCAGGCGGCGGCGGCCCAGGATTTCGCGGGCGTCGTCCGGCTCCTCAAGGAACTGCAGGCCGAGGTCGGCGGTGCGGCGCAGCACCTCGGCGGCCTCGTTGGCTGTCCAGCCGCGGTTGGCGTCCATGTACAGCTCGGCGTCCTCGCCCAGGCCTTCCCGCAGCACCCTGGCGGCCTCGATGTCCAGGTTCAGCGGACGGCGGCCTGTCTTCAGCTTGAAGGTGTTGATGCCGTACGTTTCCCGGAACTCCAGGGCCAGTGCCAGGAGTTCCTCGGCGGGTTTGAATCCGAGCATGTGGGAGACGCGCAGCGAGTCGGTGTAGCCGCCCAGCAGCTTGGTCACGGGCTGCCCCAGGGTTTTGCCGATGACGTCCCACACGGCAATGTCCACCGCGCCCTTGGCCGTCTGGTTGTGGACGGTCCGCGCCATCACGGCCTGGATCTTCTCCCGGTCAAAGACGTCAATGCCCACCAGCTGCGGGGCGAAGACATCCTGCACCACCGCGACGATGGACTTCTGCGTCTCACCATAGGTGTACGGGCGGGGCGGGGTGTCTGCGGTTCCCACCAGCCCGTCATCGGTGTGGACGCGGACCAGGACGTGGTCGGCCTCGTGCACGGACCCGGAAGCGAAATGGAGCGGGTGGCGGTACGGGATCGAGTAGGGGATCGCCTCGATGGCTGCGATCTTCATGATGGGAGGAGCCTTTCATCAGCAGGAGCAGAGGCGTCAGCAGTTGCGGTGCCCACGACGTCCAGGAAGTTTTGCAGGAGGGCGGACCGGTGGCCGCGCAGCCAGGCGACGGCGAGTTCCACCGGCGGAGCATTGTCGATTTCCCGGTACGCGACGCCGTCGAGCTGGAAGGCGCGCACGCTGGAGGGCATGACGGCAATGCCGCCGCCAGCGGCCACGAACGCCAGCATTGTGGAGGTTTCACCAACCACCTGGGTGATCCGCGGCTGGAAGCCTGCCTGGCGGCAGAGGTCCGAGGTAATGCGGTTCAGTACGGACTCCGGGGAGTAGGCGATGAAGTCCTGGTCCTGCAGTTCGTGCATGGCCACGGGCCGGTCCACCGCCAGGGCGCTGAAGGAGGGAAGCGCGACGACGAGTGGTTCCTGGGTGACGACGCGGTAGTCGATCTCCTCGGAGGCAACGGGGGGACGCAGCAGTGCCGCATCCAGGGTCCCGTTCCGCAGCCCCGCTTCCATGGACGGCGTCAGCATCTCTCCGTTCAGCGCCAGCGACAGGCCGGGAAGGACCTGCTTGGTGAGCCGCGCGATCCGGGGCATGACGCCGTAGGTTGCTGACCCGGAGAAGCCGACCCGGAGGACGCCGGTGGCGCCCTTGCCCACCTGGTAGACATCCGCCCGGAGCGTCTCGACGTCGTTGACGATCTGACGGCCGCGGTCCAGCAGGAGCTGGCCCGCCGCCGTCAGGTCCACCCGCCTGGTGGTGCGGTTGAGAAGCTGGACACCCAGTTGCTCTTCCAGCTGGCGGATCTGCTGGGACAGGGGTGGCTGCGCCATGTGCAGGCGTTTGGCCGCCCTGCCAAAGTGCCGCTCCTCCGCCACCGCAATGAAGTAGTTCAGCTGCCGGATCTCCATTGCGGTGCCACCTCTCCAATCATTCGGGGTGAGGCGCTGTGCGGCCTCATTGAGTCATAGAGTAACCATAAAGAGCCCTACTTAGATACTTTTTCTACGTAATCTTGCTGCTCTTCAACCGCGGGCAGGGCTTCCTGCAGCTCGTGTTGGCGCGGTACCAAGACGGTGACGGCGCCCCCGAGCAGGGCCACTGCCCCGTAAATGTAGAAGGCTGTTGCCCCGCCGATCCCCGCCGCTGCCAGCCAGCCGCCGATGATCGGGCCCAGCACCCCGCCCAGCCGGCCCACGCTGGCGCACCAGGCGACGCCGGCCGCACGGGCATTGGTGGTGAAGTAGTTGGACTGGAAACCGTAGACCAGCACCTGGGTGCCCAGGGTTCCCACCCCTGCAGTGGCGATGAAGGTGAAGAGCAGCGGCAACGGGAAGCTGAACGTCATCAGCCCCAGGGAAATGGTGGCGAGGGCAAACGTGGCAGCAATGACCCGCTGCGGTCCGTTCCGGTCGGCCATCCGGGAGGCCATCAGTCCGCCCACCACGGCACCGAGGTTCAGGGCCAGTGGGAAGAAGAGGGCATAGGTCCGGCCGTAGCCGTAGCCTTCCATGATCTTGGGCAGCCAGGTGTTGAGCCCGTAGGTCAGGAGGAGACCGCAGAAGGACATCAGGCCCAGCAGGATGGATGCCACGACAAACTGGCGGGAGAAGACGGCGGCAAACCCGGACTTCCGTGGTGCGGCGCCGGCCTCCCGGATCACCTGCTCTTCGGCGAGCGGCACCCCGGTGCGCCAGGCGGCGGCGAGGGCTTCCTCTTCCCGGCCCCGGGCCAGCAGCCATCGCGGGGATTCCGGAAGCTTCCGCCAGGCAATGGGCAGGATGACCAGGAGGGGCAGGGACCCAATGATGAAGAGGCCGCGCCAGCCAATGCTGTCCAGGAAGGCGATGCCCAGGACGGACGCCAGCACGCCGCCCGCGGGGACCCCGGAGTAGACGATCGCGTTGTAGAACTGCCGCCGTCCCGCGGGTGCGAACTCGGCCATCGTGGCGCCGGCGCTGGCGATAACGACGCCCAGGCCCAGCCCGGTGGCAAACCGGAGGGCGCCGAAGGCGGTGACGTCCGTGGCCAGGGCAGTGGCGAACATGCCCAGGGAGAACCAGGCGATGCCCGCGAGCATCAGCCGGCGGCGGCCGAAGAAGTCTCCGATCGCCCCGCATGCCAGCGACCCCACCAGCACGCCAATGAGGGCCCAGGATCCCAGGAGCCCGGCGGTGGCTGCATCGAAATGCCCGATCTGGCCCGCGTCTGCGAGCAGGCCCGGAAGGACGGTGCCGTAGACCACCAGGTCGTAGCCATCAAACAGGAGGGCGGCGCAGATGACGAAAGCCACCCAGTTGGCTGTCCGGGTCTCCTTTCCCGGGTTTCCGGAGATCGTGGATTGGGGGTGCGGCAGCGTCATGGCGCAGGTCCTTTCAGGGGGCGGGTGGGGAGGCGTCGTTGCGGCGACCGGATGGATCCGCGCCGGGGCCTCGGCAACCCAGCCTGACAGGCAATGTGACGTACGGCATATGAGGGAAATGCCCGGTTTCGCGCCGGGGGTGCATTGTTCCGTTCCTGCGTATCAAAGGGGCTGTTTTTGCAATGGATCCGGCAGGAACAGGCCCAATGCGCCCGGCGGCAAGGGCGTCCCGCCGGTGCTGGCAGGCCGCGTCTTAGTCCATAGGCGGCCAGTATGAACCAGGCGGCCCGTAGCCCTGGCCGGGGGCCTGGCGCCGCGGTTAGGCTGGCGGGATGATCAATCCAGCACGGCTGCACTCAGACCTGTCCCGCCTGGGCCGGGAGACGGACATGTTCCTTGCCACGGTCTCCTCCTTGTCCGATGAAGAGCTGGCTGCTCCTTCGCTGTGTGAAGGGTGGACCCGTGCCCACGTCATCGCGCACGTCGCATCCAGCGGACGTGCCCTGGTGGGGCTGATCGACTGGGCCACCTCCGGGGAGGAACGCCAGCTGTACGCGTCCCCTGAAGCGCGCGCGGAGGCTATCGCAACCCTTGCTGCCATGCCGCGGGAGGAGCTCCTGGCTGAAGTGCGGGACTCGGCCACCGCTTTCGCCGATGAAGCCCAGCGGTTGACCGGGGAGCTGGCGGCGCCGGAGGTAAAGGTGGGTGGCCGGGAGCTGCCGGCAACCTCCATTGTGGCGCTGCGGATTGCCGAGGTGGTGGTGCACCACCATGACCTGGACACCGCCTGGACCATCGAGGAGGCCGACCCCGATTCGCTGCTGAACGCCATCGAGGCCGTGGTGCGTGCCATGCGTGCCAAGGGTGCGCCCGGGATGACGCTAGTTACCGAGGAACGCGATGAATGGGTCATCGGCGACGGCGCCCTGCGGGTTGAGTCAGACCGGGAGGGCCTCTTGAAATGGCTGGCACGCGGCGACGCCGAAGACGTTGAGGTGGCGGGCCCCGTGCCTGCGCTGCCGGTCTGGTAGGGCCATATAAAAATCCCCGCCAGGCGCCAGCGGATCGCTGGTACACCCGGCGGGGATTCCTTCGTCGGCGGGATACCTACTTCTTCGGCAGGCCCGCCGGGTTCAGTTCGGACTTCTCGATGGCCTCGGAGGAGAGGCCCCAGCGGTCCAGGATCCTGGCGTAGGTGCCGTCGTCAATCAGGTGGTTCAGCGCAGCCTGCGCGGCGACCGCAAGCCCGTTGCCCTTCTTGGTGGTAAACGCGATCTCGGCCTTCAGCGGCCAGCCGCCCTCCAGCGTGCCCACCTGCTTCGTCTTTCCGTCCTGCGCCGCCTTGTACGCGGCTGCGGCGTTGGGCCCAAACGTCAGGTCCGCACGGCCTGACTGAAGGGCCAGGCTCGAGGCCGAGTCGTCGTCGTAATACTGGAACTGGACCGCCGCCAGGCCGTTCTTCCTGTTCTCCTCGTCCCACCGCACCAGGATGGCTTCCTGGTTGGTGCCGGAGCCCACGATGATCCGCTTGCCGGCCACGTCCTTGGCTTCCTTGATCCCGCCGATGCCGGAATCACTCTTGGCGTAGAAGCCCAGGAGGTCGTTGCGGTAGGTGGCGAAGTCGAACTTTTCCTTGCGCGCCTCGGTGACGGTGACGTTGGAGAGGACGGCCTCGTATTTGGATGATTCGATGCCCAGCGGCCAGTCCGCCCACGCCACCGGCAGGACCTCCACCTGCAGGCCGAGCGACTCGCCCACGGCGTAGGCGATGTCCACCTCGCTGCCGATCAGGGTTTTGTTGTCCGTGGCGAAGAGGCTGAGCGGCGCCGCGCCGCCGGTGGTCACCACGGTGAGCTTGCCGTCGGCCTTGATCGCCTCCGGGACCAGGGCAGCAGCGGCTGGGTCCGCGGAGACCTTGAAGCGGTCCTGCTCCGGGGACAGGTTGAAGGTTTTGCCGACGGAGTTCGTGGCGGACGACGACGGTGCTGTCGCCGCCGAAGCGCCGGGGTCCGAGCAGGCAGCCAGCCCCAGCAGCGCTGAGACGGTAAGGGCCACGACGGCGGCCGGCCTGATGGTGATGGCCATGGTTCCTCCTTGGAACGGGGGTGGAAGATGCAACGGGATGTGCGCGTTGCAGCCACTATCCGGCAGCCGCGGAGGGGGAATCAAAGGCCGTGAAACCCGGGGATACAGGGAGTAACGGCAGTTCACCGGAGGACCGCGGCGGTCATATTCGCCGGTCATAACTCCGCCGGACAGGTGCCTGTCACCCATACAGCAGAAAGCGAGTACTTGGGGAAAAAAGACAAGTGGTGATTACGCGTGTTCTACCCCGTAGCCGGATCCTACCGTTGGGCTATATGGCGGCCAGAGTGGACCGCTGCAACGGTCTTATCAGGAGCTCGCATGCGCACTTCCCCATCCAAATCCCCCCTGTCTCGGCGCCTGGCTGCAGCTGTGGTCCTGCCCGGACTGCTCACCACCAGCATGGTGCTGGTCCAGCCTGCCGTCGCCGCGACGACGTCCGCCACTGGGATCTGTACGGGGGTGGTGAACCAGACCGCGCATCGGGGATTTGTCCAGGAGAACCTCCTGAAGGCCGCTGCCAGGAAGAACGCCGACGCCATTGCTGCCCGGCAGGCGGAGAGGGCGGTGCTCCAGTCACAGGCGGATGACTTGAACGCGCAGAAGGCCGCCGTGGAGAAAACACTGGCTGATCTGGAGGCGGAGGCGACGCAGCTGGACGGCCAGGAACAAACGGCACAGGCAGAGGTTGACAGGCTGACTGCCGAGCAAACGAGCCTGACCCTCCAGGTGCAGACCACCGAGGGCTCCCTCGCCGACCTGCAGAAACAGCAGGCAAGCGTGACGAGCCAGCTGGCACCGCTGCAGGATGAACTCGCCGCGGCCCAAGCTGCCTCCGCTGATCTGAAGGCCAAGCTTGCTGATCTCAAGGCGCAGCAGGCAGCGAACACCCAGTCCCTTGAGGCCGCCCAGACGGAGCTTGCCGCGCTGCAGAAGACTGCGGGCCAGGCGGCTTCCGACCTTGCTGCCAAGGAAACGCAGATCCAGCAGGCGCAGGCGGACCTCGATGCACTGAACGCTAAGGCAGCCCAGGCTGCCTCCGATGTGAAGGCTGCGGAGACGGCGGTATCTGAGGCCGAAATCCTGCTGAACACGCTGGTGACTGCCGGAAACACCGCTGCAGCAGAGCTGCAGGCCCAGCAGCAAAAGGTGGATGACGCCAAGACCGTGCTGGCGGGGCTGCAGGACGCTGCGGCAGCCGCCAATGCCGCCGTCACCGCCAAGACAGACCAAATCGCCGCTGCAGAGGCGGAGCTCACAGCCCTGCAGTCCACGGCCGCTACCGCCAAGGCGGCCCTGGACGCCAAGAACGCCGAGATCGCTGCAGCTCAGGCGGACCTGCGGACCCTTCAGACCAACGCGGCGGCCGCTGCAAAGGCCGTCAGCGACAACAACGCCAAGATCGCTGCCGTGAACACCGACATCGCCAACCTCCAGAGCCAGATTGACAACTTAAAGAGCCAGGTGGCCACGACGCAGGCCGCGTTGACCCAGGCCCAAAAGGACCTGACTGCGCTGCAGACGCAGAAGTCCAGTCTCGAGTCGCAGATCGCAACCCTCAACAAGCAGATCGATGCGATCAACAACAACGGCAACGGCGGAGGCAAGAAGGAACTGATCGCCCAGCGCGACGCCCTTCAAGCCCAGCTGACGACAGTGAACAACCAGATCACCGACAAGAACACACAGATTTCCGGGCTTCAAGGTGACCTCGTAACCCTGCAGAAGCAGGTGGACAGCCTCAATTCCCAGTTGCTGGCCAAGCAGCAGGAAAGCAGCGCCCTGCAGCAGAACGTTGTGCCTCTTCAGGCGGTGCTCGACGCCGCAAATGCAGCAGTTTCCGCAAAACAGACTGATATCGTCACCCTTCAGGGACAGCTGCCAGCACTGCAGGATGCCCTGACCCAGGCAAACTCGGCAGTCACCAACGAGCAGGCCGAGCTGGACACCCTGCAGGGGCAGCTCCCGGCACTGGAACAGGCGGCAAAAGACGCTGCAGCTGCAGTGGCGGCACAGCAGCAGGTGGTGAACGGTATGACAGCCCAGCTAGCCGGCCTAGCAGAGAATTCGCAGCAGGCCCAGCAGGCCATCACGGACCAGAAGGCGGTCCTCGAGGCGAAGAATGCCACCTTGACGCAGGCAAACGATGCGCTGGCCGCAGCCAAGAAAGCAGTAGACGACAAGAACGCAGAGCTTTCCGCGCTGCAGAGCCAGATCAGCGGACTCCAGGCCACCCTTGATACCGCGAACAGTGCCGTTGCCACGAAGACCGGTGAGATCGCCTCGCTAAACCAGATCGGCAGCGACCTGGTTGCCCGGATTACGGACCTCAATGACCAAATCTCTGCGGCTGAAGCCAACGTCCTTTCCCTGCAGGGCAGGGTGGCGCCGCTGCTGGACGAGCTCAACCAGCTCAACGACGACATCAACGCCACGGAAGCGAAACTGAAGACCTTGCAGAGCCAGCTCAATACGGTGGACACGCAGCTTACCGCCGCCCAGGCAAAACTCCGCGACCTTCAGGCCACGAAGAAGACCAATAAAGACGCGGTTGATGCGCAGAAGCTGGTCGTAACCGGCCTCCAGACCCAGCTTGCAGACCTGCAAAAGCAGATAACGGCCATCGACCCGAGCATCGGGAACGGGGGCTGCGCCGGATGATCCAGGAGGCATGAAGTGCGGCGCCCAACGACGTGCGCCGCAAGGAGGGGACCAGTCCATCGCGGACTGGCCCCCTCTTTTAGTGCGTCAATGCCGGCTGGTTACGACAGTGCCGCGAGGACTTCCTTTGCCACGTCCTCGCTGGACTGCGGGTTCTGCCCGGTGATGAGGTTGCCGTCGCGCACCACGTTGGAGGACCAGGCCGCACCGTTTTCAATCACGGCGCCCTTCTCCTTGAGGGCGTCCTCCACCAGCCATGGGGTGTTCTCGCCGGTGCCGCCGCCGAGTTCCTCCTCGTTGGTGAAGACCGTGAGGCGCCGGCCCTTGAAAGTGAACGTGCCGTCGTCGTCCGTTGCGCTCAGCAGCCCGGCGGGACCGTGGCAGAACGGGGCGATGACCTTGCCGGCCTTGTTGGCAGCCACCAGGATGCGGCCCAGGTCGGTGTCCTTGTACAGGTCCGCCATGGGGCCGTGGCCGCCGGGCATCACCACGGCGTCGTAGGAGTTAATGTCGACGTCGGCGAGGACCAGCGGGTGCGCCAGCTCGCCGTCGATCTTTGCGATGTAGTCGCGGAAGCCCTGGGCGCGTTCCTCGCCGCCCGCCGACTCGGGAGCCAGGCTTACCTGGTCTACGGTGGGCTTCCTGCCACCGGGGGTGGCGATGTGGACCGTGTTGCCGGCGTCGGTCAGGGTCTGGTGGGATACCACCAGTTCCTCAGCCCAATAGCCGGTGGGGTGTTCGCTGCCGTCCTTCATGGTGAGGGAATCTGCAGCCGATACGACCATCAAAATGTTTGCCATGGTGTTTCTCCTGTCTTTGCTGACGTGAGTGGCTGGAAGCCGCTTGCTACTTTCCTGCTGCTTCCAGTTCAGCGTACGTGTCGTCGTCGAGCGTGATGTTGGCGGCGGCCATGTTCTCTTCGAGGTGCTGCACGGAGCCGGTGCCGGGGATGGGCATCATCACGGGGGAGCGGCGCAGCAGCCAGGCCAGGGCCACCTGTGAGGTAGTGGCGCCCAGGCGCTTGGCGGCCTCATCCAGCGGGCCGCCCGGCTGCGCGAGCTCGCCGGCGGAAATCGGCGCCCAGGGGATAAAGCCGATGCCGTTCTCTTCGGAGTAACGGAGCACGTCCTCCGAGCTGCGGTCGGTCAGGTTGTAGCGGTTCTGGACCGTGGACACCGTGAAGTGCTTCCCGGCCGCCTCCAGCTCCTCGACGCTCACTTGGGACAGGCCCAGGGCGCGGACCTTGCCTTCGTCCTGGAGCTCGCGCAGCACGCCGAACTGCTCCTCGGCGTCCACCTTGGGATCGATCCGGTGCAGCTGCAGCAGGTCCAGGGTGTCCACCTTCAGCTTGCGCAGGCTCAGCTCCGTCTGCTGGCGGAGGTATTCCGGCCGGCCAACGGGAACCCACTTGTTGGGCCCTGTGCGGGTGAAGCCCACCTTGGTGGCGATCTTCAGGCCCTCCTTGTACGGGTGCAGCGCCTCGGCGATGATTTCCTCGCTGATGTTGGGGCCATAGGAATCTGCGGTGTCGATGAAGTCGACGCCGAGTTCGACGGCGCGGCGCACCACGGCCACGGCCGCGCGGCGGTCTGCGGGCTGACCCCAGACACCGTCACCCACGATGCGCATGGCACCAAAACCGAGCCGGTGCACGGTTCCCAGGTCCTTGAGGTCGATGGTTGCGGACAGTTCCAGCTGGTTCGTTGAATCATGGCTCATAGGGGCGGCAACATCATCAGTGTGCTGAGTATTCCGGCAAAGACGAAATAACCCGGGCCCCGCGGTGGTTATGCATCAAGTGCCCGCCGCGATCCGGCCGGCGACTTCTTACGAAACGTTCCTGAAAGGCCGCAACCGACGTGACTCTTCCCCTCTCCATTCTTGACCTGGCAACCATCGGCAAAGGCCAGACGGCGGCGGAGAGCCTGGCGGGCAGCGTGGCCATGGCGCAAAGCGCCGAGAAGCTGGGCTACCGGCGCGTCTGGTACGCCGAGCACCACAACATGTCCTCCATCGCCTCCTCCGCCACCAGCGTGCTGATCGCCCACGTGGCGGCGCACACCGAAAGCATCCGGCTGGGCGCCGGCGGCATCATGCTGCCCAACCACTCCCCGCTGACCATCGCCGAACAGTTCGGCACCCTGGAAACCCTGCACCCGGGCCGGATCGACCTGGGCCTGGGCCGGGCCCCGGGCAGTGACCAGAACACCATGCGCGCCCTGCGCCGCGACCCCATGTCCGCGGACAGCTTCCCGCAGGACGTCCTGGAACTGCAGGGATACCTGACCGGACCCACCCGCATCCAGGGCGTGGAGGCCACCCCCGGCAAGGGGACCAACGTTCCGCTCTACATTCTGGGCTCGTCCCTGTTCGGCGCCCGGCTGGCCGCCCAGTTGGGCCTGCCCTACGCCTTCGCCTCGCACTTTGCCCCCGCTGCCCTGCAGGACGCCGTGGCCATCTACCGGAGCGAGTTCAAGCCGTCCGCGCAGCTGGATGCCCCCCACGTGATCGCCGGCGTCAACGTGATCGCAGCCGATTCCGCTTCCGAAGCGCAGGCCATGTTCCAGGCCACCAAGCGGGCGCGCGTCTCCCTGTTCTTCGGCGGCGGCACCCGCGAATTCACCGACGACGAGGCGGACATGATCCTCGACTCACCCCAGGGCCGGCACATGGCACAAATGATGACCTACTCCGCAGTGGGGACACCCGACGTCGTGATCGACTACCTGGACAGCTTCGGCAAGCACGCCGACGCTGACGAACTCATCGTGGCGCACCAGAGCCCCGGCACCCAGGAGCGGCTGCGGTCCGTTGAGCTGCTGGCGCAGTCCGCAGGTTTGGTGGCGGTCTAGGATGACCGACGCAAAAGACGGCGTAGGGTTCCGCTCCGACCGCGGTCCCATCCTCATCGCCCTGATGCTGTCCACGGGACTCGTGGCCATCGATTCCACCATCGTGGCGACGGCGGTACCGTCGATTGTCCGCGACGTGGGCGGCTTCGCGTCCTTCCCCTGGCTCTTCTCCGCGTACCTGCTGGCACAGGCGGTGTCCGTGCCCATCTACGGCAAGCTCTCCGACATGGCAGGGCGCAAGCCCATCATCCTGATCGGGATTGGCCTGTTCCTCCTCGGCTCGGTGCTCTGCGGCGTCGCCTGGAGCATGCCCTCGCTGATCGCCTTCCGGGCCCTGCAGGGGCTCGGCGCCGGCGCGGTACTGCCGGTCGCCGTCACCATCGCCGGTGACATCTATACCCTGCAGGAACGCGCCAAGGTCCAGGGCTACCTGGCCAGCGTCTGGGCCATCTCCTCTGTAGTGGGCCCCAGCCTGGGCGGGGTCTTCTCCGCGCTGGGCATCTGGCGCGGGATCTTCCTGGTCAACGTGCCGCTCTGCCTGCTGGCCGGGTGGATGCTGGTCCGCACCCTTCACGAAAACGTGGAACGGGCCACACACAAGGTGGACTACGGCGGCGCCGTCCTTCTGGCCGGATCGCTCGGCCTGCTCATCCTCGGCGCCCTGCAAGGCGGCCAGGCGTGGGCCTGGAACTCCTCCATCAGCATCGGCGTGTTTGCTGTCGGGGCCGTGCTGCTGGTTGCGTTCCTCCTGGTGGAGCGGCGGGCAGCGGAGCCCATCCTCCCGGCCTGGGTGGTGTCCCGCCGCCTGCTGGCCACCACCGCCCTGGTGTCCTTCGGCGTTGGCGCGGTGATGATCGGACTGACCTCCTACGTGCCCACCTTCCTGGAAGGCGCCCTTTCCTCCTCGCCGCTGGTCGCCGGCCTGGCGCTCGCAGCCCTGACCCTCGGCTGGCCGCTCAGCGCCTCGCAGGCCGGGAAGTTCTACCTGCGGATCGGCTTCAAGTCCACCGCCCTGATCGGCATAGCCATCGCGGTGGCCGGGCTGCTGATCCTTTCACTGACGGCCTCGTCTCCCAACGTTGCCCTGATCGCGGCCAGCTGCTTCGTCGTCGGGCTTGGCCTGGGCCTGCTGGCCACTCCTACCCTGATTTCTGCCCAGTCCAGCGTTCCCTGGCATGAACGCGGCGTGGTGACCAGCACCAACATGTTCGCCCGCTCCATCGGCAGCGCCCTGGGCGTGGCCGTGTTCGGTGCCGTGGCCAACTCCATCTACGGCGGCAGCAGCGGTGGCGACGCCGATCCCGCCACGGTCATCAGCGCTTCCGGGGCCGTGTTCCTGGCCGCGCTCGTGGCCGGGCTGCTCACGGTGGCAGCGGTGCTGGCCATGCCTGCGGTGAAGGCCGGAGACAGCGGCCAGTCAGCTGCGGAGCCGGTGCCCACCAACGCGGACGGCAGCCCGAGCCAGGGCTGATGGCAGGCGGCGCTGCCAGCCGCCCTGTTGGCGGCGGTGCCGCTAGCGGGACGCCCGGAAGATCGACGGCGCGGGCCGGATCCCGGTGGCGAGGTCAGCCAGGATCCGCCCCACCACCGGCGTGAACTTGAAGCCGTGGCCGGAGAAGCCCGCGCCGATCACCACGGGCCCGATGCGGTCCAGGATAAAGTCCTCGTCCGGTGTGGTGGTGTACGTGCAGCTGATGGCCTCGAAGGAGTCAGGGTCGACGCCGGGCAGCCACTGCCGTGCGTAGTCCTGCAGGGCTGCGAGCTGCTTCGGTTCCGGCAGGAAATCGCGGCGGTCCGGGTCCACCACCGGACCCACCCCGTGCCAGCCGGCCTTGATGCCTTCGCCGGGGGTGTGCATCCCGTAGACGGGGGAGTACCAGCCCTGGTAATCGGGGCCCGGGTAGTGGTTGAAGCCGGGCCACACCGCGCCGCTGTCCGTGATCCGGAAATGCGCCGGCTGCTCCTGGGTGACCCTGAGCTTCGGGATCCGGAAGGCCTCGTTCTTGCCAGCCGAATCCGTGCCTGCGATCCGGGCCAGCAGCTTCTCGGTCCAGGCGCCGGCCGTCACCACGGCCTGGGCTGCGGTGACCACCTCCGTGCCCGCAGCCGATTCGAGCGTCAGCCGCACGCCGTCGTCGAACACCTGGAAGTCCACCACCTTGGTGTGGTGCCTGATCTCGGCGCCGCGGGCGGTGGCCAGCCGCTGGAAGGCGGGCAGCGCGGCCTCCGGGTTGAGCTGGCCGCCGTCGGGCATATGCAGGACCTGCTGGTCGAACCGGATGCCGCGCCAGCGCTCGCCTGCCTCGCCGGGCGACAGGAACTCGGCGCGGATGCCGGCGTCGGTGAGGGCTGCGGCAACGTTAGGGAGGTCGCCGCCCGGGCCGTGGGTGACCACGCCGGTGCGCGCCAGCAGCTGTACGCCGCTTTCCTGCTCCAGCTCGTCCCACAGGGCCAGCCCCTCGGCCAGCATTTCCACGTAGTCCGGCTGGTAGTAGCCCGGGTTCAGGTTGCGGGTGGCGCCGTGGGACGCGCCGATCTTGTGCCCGGGGCCGAACTGCTCCACCAGCGTTACCTGCCGGCCGCGGCGGGACAGCGCCCACGCGGCGGCCGAGCCCATTGCGCCACCGCCGATCACTACGGTATCCAGCACAGTATTCATCAGCCCTCCAAGCTGCAGTTGCGATCCTTGGCCAGTGCTCACGCCAGAAGCAGCGCCACGCCGATCATCGCCGGCACTGCCACCACGGTGGTGATCAGCACGGTGTCCTTGGCCACGGTCAGCCCGGTCTGGTACCGGCTCGCGGCCACGAACACATTTTGTGCGGTGGGCAGGGAAGACGTCACCACCACCGCAAACAGTGCGTGCCCATCCATTCCCAGTACGAAGCGGGCGAAAACGTAGGCCAGGGCCGGCTGGACAGCGAGCTTGAAGCCGCTGGCCAGCAGCGTGTCCACGCGCCGGCCGGCAGAGGCCTGCAGCGGCCGGGTGCCGTTCAGGCTCATCCCGAACGCCATCAACATGGCCGGAATCGCCGCCCCGCCGATCAGGTGGATCGGCTCCATGACCAGCGCAGGCACCTGGAACCCCGTGCCCGCCACCAGCAGTCCCAGCCCGGACCCCACGATCATGGGGTTGCGCAGGATCATCAGGAAGAAGCCCAAGACAGTGGTGCGGTGCGTACTGGTGCTGGAATCCAGGATCATCAGGAACGTGGGGGTGAAGAAGGCCAGCTGGAAGATCAGCAGCGGCGCGACGTAGCTGGCATCACCCAGGACATATACCGCAATGGGAATACCTAAGTTCGCCGAATTGGCGAGCGACGCGGACATGGCGGACATCAACGATTCCGGGAGCGCGCGCTTCAGCCAGAACTTGGCCAGCGTGAAGTAGATGGCGGCGGTGGCGATGGCGGCCACGGCCGTGACCAGCAGCGGTTCGGCAAAGACTTCCTGCAGCCGGGCCTTGCTCAGGGTTTCAAAAAGGAGCGCCGGGCTGGCCACGAAGAAGGTCAGGCCGCTCAGGACAGGCCGGGCGTTGTCGCCGAGGATCCGCTGCCTGCCCACGAACCATCCCACCAGGATGATGGTCCAGACCACGAAGAATCCTGCCAGCACCCCTAGCAAGGATCAGCCTTGCGGGCGCGGCGGAGGCGCGGACCGGGACACACGCTCCGGTTACAGGGTGGCGTTATTCAGGGCGAAAGGGGGGCGCATCATGCCTGGGGTAAGGCCTTCGGCAGGGTCGTTGCCGAGCTGGATAATGCGGTTGTCCTGGTCCACGTGGACCACCTTGGGCTCGTAGGCCCTGGCCTCTTCGGTGGTCATTTCCGCGTAGGTAATGAGGATGACGATGTCGTTCTCGTGCATCAGGTGCGCCGCTGCACCGTTAATGCCGATGACGCCGGAACCGCGCTCGCCGGCGATCGTATAGGTTTCAAGCCGCGCGCCGTTGGTGACATCCACAATGGACACCAGCTCGCCGGGCAGGATGTCGGCAGCTTCGAGCAGGTCAAGGTCGACGGTGACCGAGCCAACGTAGTGCAGGTCGGCGTGCGTGACGGTGGCCCGGTGGATTTTGGACTTGAACATTGTTCGATTCATAACGGGTCCAGTCTAGACCTGCGGCCCTTTACCTGCAGTGACGCACGAAACATAAGCGCCGGACGCGCCTGCGCAGTGACGCGGGTTCTCAATCCGCAGGGGACGCACCTGCGCAGCGACGGGCGGCCTTGCTGCGCACGGAAGGACGCGGACGACGGCGACCGGTCACCCGGCGTCGTCCGTTGCCACCGCCGCGGCAGCCGCTGCCAGGGTCTCCCTCGCTGCCAGGATGGCCGGGCGCTGCGTGCTGGAGCGGCGCACCGAGGTGAAGATGGTGCGGTGCGGCTTGCCGGGGAGCTCCAGAAGCTGGGCCGTGGTGCCGCGGCCGGTCCACACCAGGTCCGGCATCAATGCCACCGCGTTGCCGGACTCGATCAGGCGGGCCTGGGCCTGCAGGTCGGCGGTTTCAAAGCGGACGTCGGGCTCGAAGCCCGCGCTCCGGCACGCCTGCTCTGCCCAATGGCGCGATGCGGCACCCCGCGGCTCCATGACCCAGGCCAGGTCTGCTGTGTCCTCCAGGGAACGGATGGCAGCCCCGCCGCCGGACGCGGGCGGAACGGCCAGCCGGATTGCGTCGGTGGTCAGCTTCACCTTGTCCAGTTCTGGGTAGCGTGGGGCCGCATGCCCGGGATACTGCTCCGCGATCACCAGGTCGAAGTCGCGCGCCCAGGTTTCATGCAGTGCCGTCTCAGGCTCCCGCTGGATCATTTCGATCCGTACCTCGGGGTACTTCGTGGCCATCCTGGTCAGGGTGTCCGGCATCAGGGCCAGGGCGGCGGACTGGAATACCGCGATCTTCACGGTCCCGGTCACTGTAGTGAGGGAGGCAGCCAGATCGGCCTCCGCCTGTTCCATGGTTTCCAGCAGCTGCGCCGTGTGCGCCACCAGCACCTCCGCCTGGGGCGTCAGCTGCACCCGCCGGCCCGTCTTCCGGAGCAGCTCGACGCCCACTTCCTTCTCCAGGAGGGCCAACTGCTGCGATACCGACGACGGGCTGTACTGCAGTGCCTCCGCCACCTCCGCGAGCGTCCCGCGGATGCTTAATTCGCGGAGCAGCCGCAGCCTGCGCACATCAAGCATGGTGAATTCCTAACTGAAACTAACGAATATAGGTTAGAAGTAACCACTTTATCTAACGCAATTGCACACGCATACTGTTGAAACCGAGTTACCCCCGTCACAGCCAGGTTTCTTGGCGTGCCGCGGCGGGGTCGCACCCCAACCAGGAGTTCCTGATGAGCAGCAAAGATTTGAGCCAATCGATCATGCGGCGAAAGCCCATCGATGACATCGAAGAAGAGAGCAAGCACAGCGGACTATTCAAGTCCCTCGGGCTGTGGCAGCTCACCGCCATTGGCGTTGGCGGGATTATCGGCGTCGGCATCTTCTCCCTCGCGGGACTGGTGGCCGCCGGCAGCGAAAGTTCACCCGGGGTGGGGCCTGCGGTCCTGATTTCCTTCCTGATTGCAGGGCTCGCATCCGCGGCGGCCGCCCTTTCCTACGCGGAGTTCGCCGGCATGATCCCGCGCGCAGGCTCGGCGTACACCTACGGCTACGTGGCCCTCGGCGAGGTGATCGGCTGGTTCATCGGTTGGGACCTGCTGCTGGAATACATCGCCATTGTGGCCGTGGTGGCCATCGGCATCTCCGGCTACCTTGACGCCTTCCTGTCCGGCATCGGCATCCATTTGCCGGTCTGGATGACCTCCACCGCAGACGAGGGCAAGGGCGGGATCATCAACGTCCCCGCCATCCTGGTCTGCCTCCTGGTGACCTGGATCCTGTCCCGCGGCACCAAGGCATTCGGGCGGTTCGAGCTCGTGGCGGTGGCGATCAAGGTCGTCCTGATCCTCTTCATCATTGGCCTGGGCGTGTTCTACATCGACACCAACAACTACAACCCGTTCATGCCCAGCGGCTTCGGCCCCGTGGTGGCCGGCTCCGCCACCGTGTTCTTCGCAGTCTTCGGGTACGACGCCATGAGCACCGCCGCCGAGGAAGCCAAGGACGGCAAGAAGCACATGCCCAAGGCCATCGTGCTCTCACTCATCATCGCCATGCTGCTCTACGTGGCCGCCACCCTGGTCCTGACCGGCATGCAGAACTACAAGGACATCGACCCGAAGGCAGGCTTCGCCTCGGCCTTCACCTCGGTGGGCCTGCCCGTCATCGCCACGATCATTTCGGTGTTCGCGGTCCTGTCCATCCTCACCGTGATGCTCACCTTCCTGCTCGGTGTGACCCGCGTGTGGTTCTCCATGAGCCGCGACGGCCTGCTCCCCGGCTGGTTCGCCAAGACCGACCGGCACGGCACCCCGCAGCGCGTCACCTGGATCGGCGGCATCGCCTCGGCCTTCCTGGCCGGTGTCTTCCCCATCAAGGCCGTTGCAGACCTCACCAACATCGGCATCCTGGCCGCGTTCGTCGTCGTCTGCCTGTCCGTGATCATCTTCCGCTACAAGCGGCCGGACGCCCCGCGTTCGTTCCGCCTGCCCCTGATGCCCGTGGTCCCTGCCTTCGGCGTCCTGGCCTCGGCCTTCCTGATGCTCCAGCTGCACTGGGAAACCTGGCTGCGCTTCGTGGTCTGGCTGATCATCGGTCTGGTCATCTACTTCGGCTACGGCCGCAAGCACTCGCTGATGAACCCCAACAGCCCCCGCCACGAGGAACTCGCAGAGCTGCACCGCCCGCTCCCGTAACCTCTCCCCGGACGCGCCATCACCTTCTGCCCGTTTTCCCCCAGCGCCCCATCATCTACAGCGCGTTTTTCCCATACGCGACATCAGATAAAGAGGCGTCCTGCCAAGCCCTCTCCCACGTTCGTGGGGGAGGGTTTTGGTGCTTTTTACGTACTGCTGACGGGTTCCCGAATTTGCTGCATCAGGTGATGGGGCGTTGGTGGTTTCGGGGAGGAAGGTGATGGGGCGTTGGCGGTTTGGGGGCATCAGGTGAGGGGGCGTTGGGAGGTGAATAAAGCATTGGTTTTACTAACCTGTATTGCTCAGAAAAGATTGCTTTATCTTATGTGAATTGAGGCTCATACTGGTGGAAAGACCTCCCAGAACACCAGAAAGATCGGGAACACAATGACCCACGTTGCAATGGAACCGGCAGTCGTCAAGGCGGCCACCCCGCAGACCGTCGACGTCGACGTCCCCCAGGCAAAGGCGCTCGCCAATGAAGCGGTCGCCTTGGTCCGGCGCTGGCTCACCGAGGCCGCCAAGGTACCGGTGGACGCCTCAGCCGAGCAGCTGGCCGGCGTCCTGAAGGACCCCAACGGCCTGGACTTCACGGTCGGATTCGTGGACGGCGTGGTCCGTCCCGAGGACCTGAACGTCGCCGCCCGCAACCTCGCGAAGCTGGCCCCCAAGGTTCCGGCATTCCTGCCCTGGTACATGCGCAGCGCCGTGGCACTGGGCGGCACGATGGCCCCCGTGATGCCGCAGGTTGTCATCCCCATCGCCCGCAAGGTCCTGCGTGAGATGGTGGGCCACCTGATCGTGGATGCCACCGACGCCAAGCTGGGCCCGGCCATCGCCAAGATCAAGAAGGACGGCATCAAGCTCAACGTCAACCTCCTGGGCGAGGCCGTCCTCGGAGAGCATGAAGCCTCCCGGCGCCTCGAAGGCACGCACACGCTGCTGGCCCGCCCCGACGTCGACTACGTCTCCATCAAGGTCTCCTCCACCGTGGCCCCGCACTCCGCCTGGGCCTTCGACGAGGCCGTGGAACACGTCGTCGAAAAGCTCACCCCGCTCTTCCAGCGCGCCGCCTCCTACTCCGGCACCGGGCAGAAGAACAAGTTCATCAACCTGGACATGGAGGAGTACAAGGACCTGGACATGACCATCGCGGTCTTCACCCGGATCCTGGACAAGCCCGAGTTCCAGGACCTCGAGGCCGGCATCGTGCTCCAGGCCTACCTCCCGGACGCCCTGTCCGCCATGATCCGGCTGCAGGACTGGGCCGCCGAACGCCGCGCCAACGGCGGCGCCGGCATCAAGGTCCGCGTGGTCAAGGGCGCCAACCTGCCCATGGAGCAGGTGGAAGCCTCGCTGCACGACTGGCCGCTGGCCACCTGGGGTTCGAAGCAGGACTCGGACACCAGCTACAAGAGCGTCATCAACTACGCGCTGCACCCCGAACGCATCAAGAACATCCGCATCGGCGTCGCCGGCCACAACCTGTTCGACATCGCCTTCGCCTGGCTCCTGGCCAAGCAGCGCGGCGTGGAATCCGGCGTCGAGTTCGAGATGCTGCTGGGCATGGCACAGGGCCAGGCCGAGGCCGTCAAGAAGGACGTCGGCTCCCTGCTGCTTTACACCCCCGTGGTGCACCCGTCCGAGTTCGACGTCGCCATCGCCTACCTGATCCGCCGCCTGGAAGAGGGCGCAAGCCAGGAAAACTTCATGTCGGCAGTCTTCGAGCTCAGCGAAAACGAGGGCCTGTTCGAGCGCGAAAAGCAGCGCTTCCTCTCCTCGCTGGAGGCGCTGGACAACACCGTCCCGCTGCCCAACCGACGCCAGGACCGGAACCTTCCGCCGGAGGCCATGCCGCACACCGGGTTCCGGAACACCCCGGACACCGACCCTGCGCTGCCTGCCAACCGCACCTGGGGCCGGGCAATTCTTGGGCGCGTCCCGTCCTCGACGCTGGGCAACGCCTCGGTGAAGGCCGCGTTCATCAATGACGAGGAAACGCTGGACTCCGCCATCACCAACGCCGTGGACAAGGGCAAGGCCTGGGGCGAACTCTCCGGCAACGAACGCGCGGAAATCCTGCACCGGGCCGGGGAGATCCTGGAATCCCGCCGGGCCGACCTGCTCGAGGTCATGGCCAGCGAGACGGGCAAGACCATCGACCAGGGCGACCCCGAGGTCAGCGAGGCCGTGGACTTCGCGCACTACTACGCCGAGTCGGCGCGCAAGCTGGACACGGTCGACGGCGCCACGTTCGTCCCAGCCAAGCTCACCGTCGTCACCCCGCCCTGGAACTTCCCGGTCGCCATCCCGGCAGGGTCCACCCTTGCGGCACTCGCCGCCGGCTCCGCCGTCGTCATCAAGCCCGCCAAGCAGGCCGCCCGCAGCGGCGCTGTCATGGTGGAAGCACTGTGGGAAGCAGGCGTCCCGAAGGGCGTGCTGACCATGGTGCAGCTGGGGGAGCGGGAGCTCGGTACGCAGCTCATCTCCCACCCTGCCGTGGACCGGGTGATCCTCACCGGCGGCTACGAAACCGCCGAGCTGTTCCGCTCCTTCCGCAAGGACTTGCCGCTGCTGGCCGAGACCAGCGGCAAGAACGCCATCATCGTCACCCCCAGCGCCGACCTGGACCTCGCAGCCAAGGACGTGGCCTACTCCGCGTTCGGCCACGCCGGCCAGAAGTGCTCCGCCGCCTCGCTGGTGATCCTGGTCGGTTCCGTGGCCAAATCGAAGCGGTTCCACAACCAGCTGGTTGACGCCGTCACCTCGCTGAAGGTGGGCTACCCGGAGGATCCCACCAGCCAGATGGGGCCGATCATCGAGCCCGCCAACGGCAAGCTCCTCAACGCCCTGACCACGCTCGGAGAAGGCGAGAACTGGGCCGTTGAACCGAAGAAGCTGGACGACACCGGCCGGCTGTGGAGCCCGGGCGTGCGCTACGGGGTCAAGCGCGGATCCTACTTCCACTTGACCGAGTTCTTCGGCCCGGTCCTGGGCGTGATGACCGCCGACACCCTGGAAGAGGCCATCGCCATCCAGAACCAGATCGAGTACGGCCTCACAGCCGGCCTGCACTCCCTCAACTCCGAGGAACTGGGCATCTGGCTGGACACCATCCAGGCCGGCAACCTCTACATCAACCGCGGCATCACCGGCGCCATCGTCCAGCGCCAGCCGTTCGGCGGCTGGAAGAAGTCCGCCGTCGGCGCCGGCACCAAGGCCGGTGGCCCCAACTACCTGGCCGGCCTGGGAGACTGGCTGCCCGCGGAGGCATCCGCCAAGGCCGACATCACGAACCCCGGCGTGCGCCGTATCCTCAACGCCGCCGGCCCTGCCCTGCAGCCGGCGGAACTTGAGTCGGTCCAGCGGGCCCTGGCGTCCGACGCCGAGGCGTGGGCTTCGGAGTTCGGCACCGCCAAGGACGTCTCCGGGCTGAGCGCGGAGCGCAACATCTTCCGCTACCGCAGCCTGCCGGTCACCGTCCGCCTCTCCGAAGGCGCGCCGCTCGCCCACCTGGTCCGGACTGTGGCGGCCGGTGTGCTGGCGGGGTCGGCAGTAACGGTGTCTACCGCCGTCGAACTTCCCGCCCAGCTGCGCTCCGTGCTCACCGCACAGGACATCGACGTGACCATGGAGTCCGACGCCGGCTGGCTGGCTTCCGCGGGACACCTCGCCGCAGCGGGCAAGTTGTCCGGGGCCCGCATCCGCTTGATTGGCGGCGACGCCTCCGCGCTCGCCGAAGCCACCGGCGGGCGGCCCGACCTGGCCATCTACGCCCACCCCGTCACGGAGGCAGGCCGCGTGGAACTGCTGCCGTTCCTGCATGAGCAGGCCGTCAGCATCACCGCGCACCGGTTCGGCACCCCGAACCATCTGTCGGACGCGCTGATCTAACTTTCAGGGCAAACGAAGGTCCGGTGGTCGGGCTGGTGGAAACCAGCCCGACCACCGGACCTTTTGGTAGCTGCTAGCCCAGGTACCAGCCGGGCGGGGTCCAGGTGACTGGAACGCTGTGGGCCGAGAAATCCTCACAGCGGGTGCAGGTGTAGGCCACCTCGCCAAGGGTGGACACCGTTCCGTCGCGCCGGTAGGTGGGCGGAATGTACGACTCAAGGTAAACGAACTCGTCCGTACGGCACTTATCACAAGTGGGTTTCCCCACGTATCCGGAATCCACGGAGGCGTGTCCGGTTCCGAGGGTGTTCTGGCGGGTGGACGGCCGTGCGGTGGAGTACGGGCGTGCGTGCGCAGAACCTGGGTGGATGTTCCTGGCTGTCGTCATTGGCTGCCTGTCCCAAGCGGTGGTTTCCGGCGTGCGGATACGCGCTTGTTTCGGTGAACCGGCCTGCTGCTTGACCTTGGAAAACCAGCATAGGTGATGCCACTTCCCCTATCAATGGACACGGCCCCCCTAACTCCCCTAAATGCTGGAAATCGCGCCGCAGGAGAGTTAAGTTTGGCGGTTAATGGTCCTTCCGACAATCGACTGGGTGAGGGCGTCAATCACCTCGGTGTTGGCCAACGGGTTGCGGATCAGGGTGAAATCCACGTCCCCCACGGCGGGAAGGTCGAAGCGCCGGGTGATGATTTTCAGGTCTTCGGGCACCAGCGAGGTCGGCATGACGGCTACCCCGATGCCCGCCCTGACCGCCGCCAGCACCCCGCTGATCTGCCGGGTGGTGCAGGTGATCCGCCAGGTCCTGCCGTGGGCCTCCAGCGCATCAATGGCCAGTTTCCGGCTGAGGCTGGGGGACGGGTAAGCGATCAGGGGCACGGGGGTTCCCGGTTCCATGACGGTCTGTTCCAGTCCCACCCAGGAAAACGAATCGTGCTGGACCACGGTGCCGTCCTTTGCGCCGGCCACCCATTTCACGAAGACCAGGTCCAGTTGCCCGGCGTTGAGCTTCCGGTACAGTTGGTCGCTTTGGCCCACCGTCAGTTCCAGGTTGATCTGCGGATAGATCTGCCGGAACTCCCGCAGGATCCGGGGCAGCCCGGTGATGGCGAGGTCGTCCGCCGTGCCGAACCTGAGCCGTCCGCGCATGGCCGAGCCGGAGAAATAGCGGGCGGCGGCGTCGTGCGCGGACAGGATGTTGCGGGCAAAACCGGCCATCGCATCGCCATTGTCGGTGAGCCTGACGTCGCGGGTGTCCCTGGTGATCAGGCTGCGCTTGGCCGCGGCTTCGAGTTTGCGGATGTGCTGGCTGATGGTGGGCTGGGCCAGCCCCAGGCGTTCAGCGGCCTTGGTAAAGCTCAACGTGTCCGCGACTGCCAGGAAAGAGCGCAGCTGTGCTGGTTCAAACATGTGGGACTCCGGTGTCCTTCCGACTGCCAACCTATTGCGTTTTGCAATGCGAGTTATAGGGACCATACCTCTCCATAATCGGCTGGGCCAGCCTAGCGTTAAGGACATCCCAGACCGCCCGCAATTTTGAGGACACTCCTGTGGCACCGCCTCCGCCTTCGTCGGCTTCCGTCTCCCAGCCAGTCATCGACGCGGCGGGCTCAGCGCCGCCCGACAACCAGACCCAGCCGCTTCCCGTCGTCGCGGAGCGGCTCCCCTGGAAGCACACCTTCATCTCGCTGACGGTGCCCAACTTCCGGATCTTCGCTGCCGGCCACTTCATCGCCGTTATTGCCATCTGGATGCAGCGGATTGCCCAGGACTGGCTGGTGCTGCAGCTTTCGGGCTCCGTGACGGCCGTCGGTGTGACCGTGGCGCTGCAGTTCCTGCCCTCCCTGCTGCTGGGGCCGTGGGGCGGCATGGTGGCCGACAGGTTCGCCAAGCGGAAAATCCTCATCCTTTGCCAGAGCATGGCTGCCCTCCTGGCTGCAACGCTGGCAACGCTTGCCCTCACCGGCGTCATCATGGTGTGGCATGTCTACGCCATCGCCCTGGTCCTGGGCCTGGTGACGGTCCTCGACCAGCCCGCACGCCAGGTGTTCGTCAATGAACTCGTCGGCCCGAAATACTTGCGGAACGCCATCAGCGTCAACTCGACGACGTTCCAGCTGGGCGGCCTGATTGGTCCCGCCATCGCCGGGCTGCTCCTGACTGCGGTAGGTGCCGGCTGGGCCTTCGCGGCCAACGCCGCAGCCTGCTGCTCGACAGTTGCGATGCTCCTGATCCTGCGCAAGGACCAGCTCTACGTCAACGCGCCTGCCCCCAAGACCAAGGGAATGCTCCGGGAGGGGCTGCGCTATGCGTTGAGCAAGCCCACCATCTATTGGCCGTGGCTGATGGCCGGCTTCATCTCTGTCTTTGCCATGAGCCTGCCGGTGCTTCTGGCAGCCTTCGCGGACCACGTATTCAAGGTAGGCGCCGGCGGGTACGGGCTCCTCAACGCCCTGGTGGCCCTCGGTGCCCTGTCCGGCGCGGTTGCGTCCACCCGCCGCCGGCAGCTGCGCCTGCGGTCAGTGGTGTTCTGCGCCGGGATGTATGGCCTGATGCTCTGCCTGGCAGTCCTCGCCCCGTCCCTGGTGTGGTTCGGGGCGGTGATGGTGCTGTCCGGCTTCTGGTGCCTCATGTTCCTCACCGGGTCAAACCAGCTGGTGCAGGTCAGCTCCAACATGGGGATCCGGGGGCGGGTGATGAGCCTGTACATCATGGTGCTGATCGGCGGCCAGGCCCTGGGTGGACCCATGCTCGGCTGGATCGCTGAACACGCGGATCCGCATGCGGCCCTGCTGGTCTCCGGCGGCGTGCCCGCACTTGCGGCCCTTACCGTGGCCGCCATCCTGGCCCGGAAGGGCTCACTGCAGCTCAAGGTGGACTGGCGGGACCGGCGGCATCCGGTGCGGATCGCACGGCGGGTGGCTGCGTAAGAACGCATGCGGTGACGCCTGGCCGGGCGGGAGGAAATGGAGCGGCTGACGGGAATCGAACCCGCGTATCAAGCTTGGGAAGCTAGCGCTCTACCATTGAGCTACAGCCGCAGTGCCGCCACTCGCGCGGGGCAGAACTTAGCTTAGCGCAGATCTGTGGGCTCCCCGCCAACCTTGGCCGGCAGCGGTTCCGTGTCCTGCAAACCGGGACGTCATCCAGTAACTCTTCAATAACGTCGGCGGTGCCGGCTAGGTTTGGGCGCTGGGCGGTGGCTAACCTGATCCGGGTAGCGGCCGCTTGGGGGAGGCAGCTATTGCGGCAGCCGACGTCAACCACAGGAATTTCTTCATGGCAATCGCTGAGCACGAGGTCCTCATAGAACGCGACGCCATGGCCGTCTACCAATACCTCCTCGACGCAACCAATCTTCCCGCCTGGCGGAGCGATGTCCGCAGCGTGAAGCTCGTGCAGGGCCCGGCCGAAGCCAAGGGGGCGGTGTACCGGAAGATGGTTGCCGGACGCTCCGGGCTGAGCATCCCCGCGGAGCTGGAGATCACCAATGTCCGGCCCGGCGCCGAAATACAGTTCCACGTCGTCTCCGGCCCCGCGACCCGCTGGGGCGGCTACTACCTCAGTACCGAGGACGCCGGGACCCGGGTCCGGTTCGCCATGGAGGCCAAACGCGAGGGACGGTTCGGGTTCCTCAGCAGGTGGACCTTCTTCAACGGGATGCTCCAGCGCCGGGTCACGTCCGATGTGGCCCAGCTGGACCGGCTGAAGAACGTGCTGGAACTCCAGCCGGCCATCTGAGTCAGTCCCTTCGGATCACTGCGCCAGCCGCTGCCCGGTCCAGGGCCCGGGGATGTTCGACGGCGACGCGAGAGTTCCGGAGCTCAGGTCCCAGTACTGCACCGTGTCATTGGCCCGTCGGAGCGCTACGCCCCTGGTGTTCAGGCCGGTGACGTCACGCAGCGCGCGGATTCCCGTGACGTCCGTCCAGCCCGTGGCGACCGTTGCACGGGCTTCGGCACGGAGCGCGGTGCTGCCCCACCCGCGGTAGAGCTGCACGGTGCCGTCGGTCCTCAACCCCAGGATGTCCTGGAAGCCGTCACCGTCGTAGTCCACCATGGACAGGCGGGACGCGTAGAGGCCAGTGGCAACCGTGACCCGCTCTGCAATATCGCCGGTGCCCTTGTTGCCGTAAAGGTACAGGTTTCCGCCCCCGTCCAGGGCCAGGATCTGGGGCATCCGGTTGTTGGCGCACCAGCCGCCCACTGCCAGGGTCAGGGTGTCCCATCCGCCGACGCCGAGCGTGATGGGTGCCTGGAACCCGCCGCCGGCGATGCCCCGGTGCAGGGTCAGGTTGCCGCTGGCCCACTGGGTCAGGACGTCGTAGGAGCCGTCACGGTCCCAATCGGTGACGAAGACTTCCTTGGCTCCGCCAAAGCCGGAGCCGATCACCTTGGCTGCAGCATAGGTGCGGGGCCCGGTGGACGCCCGGTTGAGCAGCTGGCCGGCGGAGTCGACGGACACGAGGTCGGCAGGGCCGGTGATTGCCGCAGCGGCGAGGTTGAGGGTGGGCGGCATGTGCTTGACGGGTGCATCGCACAGGCTTGGCGGCGGTGGCGGCAAGGCGCCACCGGATGACGCGCCGCCCGGGGAATCGAGCGTGCCGGCGGGCAACGTGGTGTACCCGAAGAAGTTGACCACACCCCAGATCTGGTAGGTGGAGTTGGTGTAGGAGATCCCTGCGCCCATCACATTGAAACGCGGGTCAAGGAGCATGGCGTTGTGGCCCGGTGACCCCTTCCACCACTCCACCAGCTGGGCTGCGTCCCGGTCGGTGCGGATGGCAATGATCTCGCCGGCGCCGTTGTTGGGGCTCAGGGCGCGGGAATCGGTCCAGAAACTGGCCCGGTGCTCAATCACTTCACGGGTGGCAATGTTGTCCGACCAGTCCTGCGACAACCCGGCCACGGTGGGGTGGTACTTCACCTTGTTCAGGCCGTTGGCTACGCGGTACTCGTTGATCTTGGTAAAGACTGTAAGGATGGCTGCTGAATTGCTGTCCGGGACCAGGGCCTGCGTGGAAATCCGCGCGGGAGCAGATTCGGGAGCTGCAGCTTGTGAAGTGGACGGCGATGCCAGTTCCTGGTCCGGTGCCCAGAGTGGAGGGATGGAAACCGTCTGGGGAGCGGGCTCGGCGGATGCTGCAGCCGCTGCCTGCGGTGGCGCTGCTTCGGTTGTGGCCTGGACAGTGCCCGCGGCTGGAGCTGCCGGCGCGGGGGTGGCGTCCGGAAGTGGTGACGCTACGCGGATATCCGGGTCCACGGCAGGGGTGAGGCTCCCGGCGGAACCGTCGCCCTTACTGGACGCACCGCCGTCGCGCACCAAAGGCGCTGCCAGCGAGATACTCGCTGCTCCCGCCTGGTTAAGGGGCATCGGCGCCGGAGGTGCGGTGGCGGACGAAGAGACCAGCGCCAATGCACAGAGCACGCCAAGAAAAGGTGCCACTAATTTATTCACAACATCCCCAGCTCTGTTACGCCATCCGGGAGACCATTCCGGCGGCTTTCATTCGCAACATTAGCCCCAGGAGGCCACAGCAACAACGGGGAAGTGTGGGTGTGGATAACCGATACGGTAATTTGGGACGGTGCTGATCTCTGACCGCGACATTCGTGCCGAAATTGATTCCCAGCGGATCCTGCTGGAACCGTTCGATCCGGCGATGGTCCAGCCGTCGTCCGTGGATGTCCGGATCGACAAATTCTTCCGGTTGTTCGACAACCACAAGTACGCGCACATCGACCCCGCACAGGAGCAGCCCGAGCTGACCCGCCTGGTGGAAGTGGAGCAGGACGAAGCCTTTATCCTGCACCCGGGCGAGTTCGTGCTGGGGTCCACTTACGAGACCGTGACGCTGCCCGATGACATTGCGGCCCGCCTGGAAGGGAAGTCGTCCCTTGGCCGGCTGGGCCTGCTGACGCACTCCACCGCAGGCTTCATCGACCCCGGCTTTTCCGGCCACGTCACCCTTGAACTGTCCAATATGGCCACGTTGCCCATCAAGCTGTGGCCGGGCATGAAGATCGGCCAGCTCTGCTTCTTCCGGCTAAGTTCGGCGGCGGAGTACCCGTACGGCCAGGGGGAGTACGGCAACCGGTACCAGGGCCAGCGGGGTCCCACCGCCAGCCGAAGCCACCTGAACTTCCACCGCACCAGCATCTAGCAGGGAGCGGAAGCCGGCTACGGGCCAACCGGACCGCGGGCGCCCTAGAGCTGTGGTGCGACCGCCGGCCTCCGGAGGAACGGCCTGGCCAGCGGTTCCACGTAGCGTGCGGCCAGCGGCCCCATCACCGCCATCAGCAGCACGTAGGCGGTGGCAAGCGCCGCGAGCTCATGCGGAACCGCTCCCGAGGCTACGGCCAGGCCGGCGATCACGATGGAGAATTCGCCGCGGGCTACCAGGGCGGCGCCGGCGCGGAAGCGGCCGGGCCTGGCAATCCCGGCCTGTTTTGCCGCCCAGATCCCGGTCATCATCTTGGTTGCCGCGGTGGCTACGGCCAGGACCAGGGCCCACCCCAGGACCGGCGGTATGGATGACGGGTCCGTGTTGAGCCCGAACGCCACGAAGAAGATGGCCGCAAACAGGTCCCGCAGCGGTTCAAGGATGCGGGTGGCGTTGTGGGCGGTGGAGCCTGAGATGGCGATGCCCAGCATGAAGGCCCCCACCGCCGCAGAAACCTGCATGGCGGACGCTGCGCCCGCCACCAGCAGGGCCGCCCCGAGGACGTTGAGCAGGAAGACTTCGGAGTTTTCGCTGTGCACTGCCTTGGAGACATGGTGCCCGTGCCGCAGCGCCACCATGAGGACCACGCTGACCACGGCCAGGGCGATTCCCACCGTGGTGAGGCCGCCCAGGAAACTCACGCCGGCGAGCGTGGCCGTGAGGATGGGCAGGTACACGGCCATGGCCAGGTCCTCGAACACCAGGATGGACAGCACCACCGGAGTCTCGCGGTTGCCAAGCCGGCCGAGGTCGGTGATGACCTTGGCAGCGATGCCTGACGAGGAAATGTAGGTGACGCCGCCCATGACCATGGCCCCTACGCCACCCCATCCCAGGAGCAGGGCAAGCGCTGCGCCGGGTACGAAGTTCAGGACGAGGTCAAGGACACCGGCCTGCCAGGAGCGGCGCAGGCCGGTGAAGAGCTCCGCAGCCGTATATTCCAGCCCGAGCATAAGCAGCAGGAGGATGACGCCGATTTCGCCGGAGAGATGTGCGAACTCGTGCATGCCTTCGAGCTTGATGATGCCGCCGGCTCCAAACGCCAGTCCGCCGAGCAGGTAGAACGGGATGGGTGACATGCCGATCCGTCCGGCCAGCCTGGCCAGGAGGCCGAGGCAGAACACAACGGCCCCCAGTTCAACGAGGGTCTGGGCCAACGGGTCCATGGGAACCTAGCCGTGGCGCAGGATGTCGGCCGCCGAGTCGAGGCCTTCCTGGGTGCCCACTGCCACCAGCAGGTCACCGGGGTGGAGGACGACGTCGGGCCCGGGCGAAGGCAGCACCTCACCTTCACGCATGATGGCCACGATCGATACGCCGCACCTGGTGCGGATGCACGCCTTGCCCATGGGCTGGTTCTGGAACGGGGAGTCCGCTGCGATGGAGAACTGCCGGGTGACGATGCCCGGGACGTCCTTGTGCTCCTCCGCGAGCTTCATGGCCAGGTGGGTGCCGCCCAGGAGGTTCCCCAGGGTGGCCGCTTCATCGCTGGTGAGCGGAATCGAAGCCTGGCAGGTATCGGGGTCGTCCCAGGTGGAAACGATGAGTTCCGTCTGGCCTTCCCGGAGCTCCACCACGCCAATGCGGCGTCCGGAAGCGGTCATGAAATCCTTCCGCCGGCCCAGGCCCGGAAGGTTGGTTTCGTCCACGTTCATGCTTCCAGCCTAGTCTGCCTGGCAACACCTGGCCGGGCCTGGAACAGGACCGAAGGCGATTTTCAATCGGCGGGGACCACTGCGATGGGTGCCCGCTCCGGCGCCTTCACCGGCAGCAGTACCAGGAGCCCTGCGAGGAGGACCACCATGATGCCCAGGATTCCCCACCGTTGTGCCTGCCCTGCGGGCACCAGCGGAGTTGCCACGGTGATGCACAGCGTGAACAGGGCGGGCGCCAGGAAGCTGACGGCCCGGCCGGTGGTGGCGTAGAGGCCGAACAGTTCACCGGATTCCCCATGCGGCGCCAGCCGGGCCAGGTAGGCACGGGACGAGGACTGGGCAGGACCGACGAAGAGGCAAAGGAACAGTCCGAAGACCCAGAACGTGGTACTGCCGGCCCACTCCATGCCGAAGAAGGAATAGGCGCCGTTGCCCAGGACCAGGATTGCGCTCCCGGCCACCAGGAGGCCCACCAGGGAGCCCGTGATGACGGCCTTGGGCCCCACCTTGTCGTCCAGGAACCCGCCGAGTACCGCGCCGATGGCTGCCACGACGTTACCGAAAATGGCGAAGAAGATGACCTGGGACAGGGCAAAGCCGAAGGTGCCGGCAGCGATGATGCCGCCGAACGTGAAAACGGCGGCGAGGCCGTCCCGGAACACGGCGCTGGCCAGGAGGAAGTAGATGGTGTGCGGGCTGGTGGCGTAGATCGCCTTGATCCGCCGCAACAGCAACCCGTAGCTGGCAAGGAACCCCATGCGCGCGGACTGCCCGGAGCGGGTCAGTTCAGGGACAGCGAACAGGACAGGGAGGGCGAAGACGAGGAACCACAGGGCGGAGAACACGGCCACCAGCCTGATGTTGAGGCTGTCCTGTGTGGATGCGCCGAACCATTCAAAGGCAGGCTGGACGAACAGTTGCAGGACGATCAGGAGGGCCACGATGCCGCCCAGGTAGCCGGCGCCCCACCCAAACCCGCTGACCTTTCCGATGTTCCGCGGCGTGGACACCTGGGCAAGCATGGCGTTGTAGTTGACGCCGGCGAATTCGAAGAAGACGTTGCCCAGCGCGATCAGGGACACGCCGAGGAGCAGGAATTCCGGGTGCGGGAACACGAAAAAGCACAGGGCGGTGAGGATGGCGACGGCGGCGGAGTTGACTCCCAGCCACAGCTTGCGCCGGCCCCCGGCGTCCGAGCGCTGGCCGGTGACCGGCGCCAGCAGCGCGATGGCAAACCCGGCAACCGCCAGGGCGCCGCCCAGGACCGCCGACGCGGTGTCCTCGCCGCCGAAGGCGTTGGACGTCAGGTAGACGGTGAAGACAAACGTGGTCATCACGGCATTGAAGGCCGCCGAGCCCCAGTCCCAGGAAGCCCAGGCCAGGACCTGCCCCTTGCTGGAGGACCCGGTTCCGGGAACAAGATCCGAGGCGGGCTGCATCGCCCCCGGAGCGCTGGCGCTGTTCATACGATGCATCGTATCCGCCCGTGGCGAACACCCGCGGAAGGACGGGCCCTTGATGCCGGGGATCCCGGCCGGGGCGGGCGGCAAAACCGGGAGGATACCGGACCGGCCTTGGTAAACTGAACCCTCCCGAACCTTACTTTTTGCCGCCTGCTCCAACTTTTGACAATCGAATCCCTGACGTTGCGGAGAATACAGTGATCACAGTCCTTGCCGTGCACTTTTCGGTGGCTGTCCTCGCGCCCTTCCTCTTCAGGGTCTGGGGCCGTAACGCCTTTTACGCACTGGCTGCCGTCCCCGGCGTTTCTTTTGGCTGGCTGATGTTCCAGCACGCGCCCATCTATGCAGGCCCCGGCACGGTCACCGAGTCTTTCGAATGGATCCCCAGCCTCCACCTGGAACTTGCCTTCAGGATGGACGCACTGGTCTGGGTCATGTCCCTCCTGGTGCTCGGCGTAGGGTCCCTGGTGCTGGTCTACTGCGCGCGGTACTTCAAACGGAAGGACCAGGACCTCGGCGCCTTTGGCGCCCAGCTGCTGGCGTTCGCGGGTGCCATGTTTGGCCTGGTCACAGCGGATGACCTCCTGCTGCTGTTCGTCTTCTGGGAACTGACCACCATCCTGTCCTACCTGCTGATCGGCTTTGCCCGGACCCGGCTTGCCGCCCGCCGCTCCGCCCTCCAGGCGTTGATGGTCACCACTGCCGGGGGCCTTGCCATGCTGGTGGGCCTGATCATGCTGGGCAGCGCCGCCGGCACGTACCGTATCTCCGGCCTCCTGGAACAGGCCCCTGCGCTGGCTGCCGGGACGTCCGGCACCATGGTCAGCGCCGCCGTCGTCCTCATCCTGGTGGGTGCCATCACCAAGTCCGCCCTGGTCCCCTTCCACTTCTGGCTCCCCGGCGCCATGGCCGCCCCCACCCCCGTCAGCGCCTACCTTCACGCGGCCGCGATGGTCAAAGCCGGCATCTACCTGGTGGCACGGCTTGCGCCCGGTTTTTCCGGGACGGCGTACTGGCAGCCCGTTGTCCTGGGGCTGGGCCTGGCCACCATGCTGGTGGGCGGCTACCGCGCCCTGCGGCAGACCGACATCAAGCTGATCCTGGCCTATGGCACGGTCAGCCAGCTGGGCTTCCTCACCATGGTGGTGGGCCTGGGAACGCCCGACGCCGCGCTCGCGGGCCTGGCCATGCTGCTGGCGCACGGGCTGTTCAAGGCCACGCTCTTCCTGGTGGTGGGCATCATCGACCACCAGTCCGGCACCCGCGACGTGCGCAAGCTGTCCGGCGTCTTCCGCTCCTCCCGTGCCCTGGGCATCGTGGCCGGAATCGGGGCTGCGTCCATGGCAGGCATTCCGCTGCTGGGAGGCTTCGTGGCCAAGGAATCGGTGCTCGAAGCCTTCGTGCACCACGCCACGGAACCGCACTCCGGTCCCTGGGGCATGGTGGTCCTGGTGGGGCTGGTGCTGGGTTCAATCCTCACCTTTGCCTACAGCGCCCGCTTCATGTGGGGTGCCTTTGCCGTGAAGCCGGGAGTGGACCCCACCCCTTTTAAGGCGATCAGTCCGTCCTTCCTTGCCGCCCCCGCGGTCCTCACCCTCCTCACCATCGCCTACGGCCTCTGGCCGGTTCCGGTGGACGCCTGGATCCAGCCGTACGCCGCGCTGTTTGCATCCACAGCGCCCGACGCCGGCACTCCGGCCGAGCAGGCAGGGCACCTTGCGCTGTGGCACGGCGTCACCCCGGCACTTGGGCTGACGGCCGTCACCTTCGTGCTGGGCGCCGCCATGTACTTTGGCCGCAGCGCGGTGGCCCGCGCCCAGTCCCTGGTCCCGGCCTGGGTGGACGGCGACCGCGCCTACCAGCTCACCATCGGCGCGCTGGACGACGCGGCGGTATGGATCACCGGCCGGACCCAGCGCGGTTCACTGTACTTCTACCTGGCGGTGATCCTGAGCGTGGCGTTCGTCCTGCCGCTCGCCGCCATCCTGCTGGGCGGCAACGTCCTGCCGCAGGACATCTACCTGGTGGACCCCAATTCGCCGCTGCAGCTGGTGGCCGGGGCAGGCATCATCATCGGCGCCCTGGCCGCCGTCAAGGCCAACAAACGCTTCCTCGCAGTGCTGATGGTGTCCGTGACCGGGTACGGCATCGCGCTGGTGTTCGCCCTGCAGGGCGCTCCGGACCTGGCCCTGACCCAGATGCTGGTGGAGACCATCATCCTGGTGGCCTTCGTCCTGGCCATGCGCAGCCTGCCGCCCGAGCTGCGCGACCGCACCGGCGGCAGGTACCGGGTGGTCCGTGTCATCATCGGTGCCGGCTTCGGCGTGACCATGGTGTTCGCCGCGATCTTCGCCATGGGTGCCCGCACCGCGATCCCCATATCGCTCCAGTTTCCGCAGCTTGCCTACGAGGGCGGCGGCGGCCTGAATGTCGTCAATGTGACCCTGGTGGATATCCGCGCCTGGGATACCTTTGGGGAAATCAGCGTGCTGGCGCTCGCCGCCACCGGTGTGGCCAGCCTGATCTTCGTGCGGGGGCGCGGCGACCGCCTGCAGGCCTCCGCGTCCGTTGCCGAGGGCACCGTGGGACGCTACCGCGGCGCGGATCCCGGGTCCCGCGACGCAGCAGCGCTGGCCATCAGCCGGAAGTTCGCAGCCTCGGCCCGGGACGCCTGGATCGTTGCCGGGCGGACCCTGGCCCCGGAGCGCCGCTCCATCATCTTCGAAGTGATCACCCGCCTGATCTTCCACTCCATGGTCATCTTCTCGCTCTACCTTCTGCTGGCAGGCCACAACCTTCCGGGCGGCGGTTTCGCCGGCGGCCTGACCGCAGGCCTGGCACTGACCATCCGGTACCTGGCCGGCGGGCGCTTCGAACTGAGGGAAGCGGCGCCGATCAGCGCAGGTGCGCTGCTGGGAAGCGGGTTGGCCCTGGCGGCAGTCTCTGGAGTGCTGCCCCTGCTGCTGGGCGGCCAGGTGTTCCAGTCCGCCATCATCCAGGTGTGGCTTCCCGTGTTCGGGGACATCAAATTCGTCACCTCAACCATCTTCGATATCGGCGTATACATCGTGGTGGTGGGCCTCGTCCTGGACGTGCTGCGCAGCCTCGGGGCCGAAATCGATGAGCACATGGAGGAACGGTCTGCAGGCGGCGGGCACGAACCGGACCACGACCAGGACGGGCCGGAACCGGACCGCATCGACGGCCCGGACCAGCAGGAACAGGAACCGGACGTGGTTCCTGCCGAGACCACCGCGAAGGGCCACGCATGAGCGTCAACCTGACCCTGCTGATCGTCATGGGCGCCTTGTATGCCTGCGGGATCTACCTGATCCTGGAACGCAGCCTCACCAGGGTGCTGCTGGGGCTGATGCTGCTGGCCAACGCCACCAACCTGCTGATCCTGGCCACCGGCGGGTACGCCGGCCTGGCGCCGCTGTTCGCCAAGGACACGCCCGCGCAGGACTACAACGATCCGTTGCCGCAGGCGCTGATCCTGACCTCGATCGTGATTTCCTTCGCCGTCACGGCGTTCATGCTCGGCATCATCTACCGCACGTGGGTCCTGGCCCGCCAGGACGAGATCCAGGACGACCTGGAGGACCGCCGCGTGGCGGCAACCCCCAGCTTCGACGCCGAGGACGACGCCGAGGTCCCTGCGGAAACTTCCGAGTTCCCGCTCACCATGCTCGGCTCCGACGGCCGGGATGTCTCAAACCAGGGGGCTTCCAGGGTGGATGCGGACGGGGAATCAGGCCAACCCGTGGCCACGCTGGTGGCCGGGGGCCGGGAAATGCCCGCCGAGCACGCTGCCGCGGAGGAAAAGCCCGGCTCGCTCAACGTTGACCCCAATCCGGAAGGAGGCGGAAAGTGAACATCGCCAGCCTGGCCCCGCTCGCCGTCGTACTTCCCATCCTGGGCGCCGCCCTCACCTTCCTGCTGATCCGGCATTCCCGCGCCCAGCGCGCGGTGAGCATCGGCCTGCTGTCGCTGACCCTGGCACTTGAATGCCTCCTGCTGGCGGCGGCGTGGAACGGTGGCACTGCAGCGGTGACCATCGGCGGCTGGATCCCTCCTTTTGGCATTGTCATGGTGGTGGACCAGTTCTCGTCGCTGATGCTGGTGGTGTCCTCCGCAGTGAGCCTGGCGGTGCTGGTGTACGCCACCGGGCAGGGCATGGCCGACGGCGATGAGGACGCCCCGGTCTCGATCTTCCACCCCACCTACCTGATCCTGGTGGCCGGGGTGTCCAACGCGTTCCTGTCGGGCGACCTCTTCAACCTGTACGTCGGCTTTGAGATCCTGCTGACCGCAAGCTACGTGCTGATGACCCTGGGCGGTACCGGGCCGCGGATCCGGGCCGGCGTCACCTATGTCGTGGTGTCCGTGGTGTCCTCCGTACTGTTCCTGATCGCCATCGCCATGGTGTACGGAGCCACGGGTACGGTCAACATGGCGGACCTCGCCATCAAGCTCGGCGAACTGGACCAGGGCACCAGGACGCTGCTGCACGTGATGCTGCTGGTGGCGTTTGGCATCAAGGCGGCCGTCTTCCCCCTGTCCTTTTGGCTCCCGGACTCCTATCCCACAGCGCCCGCGCCTGTCACGGCGGTGTTCGCCGGCCTGCTCACCAAGGTGGGCGTGTACGCGATGGTCCGGACCGAGACGCTCCTGTTCCCCGGCGACACCCTGAACACGCCCTTGATGGTGGTGGCGCTGCTGACCATGGTGGTGGGCATCCTGGGTGCCCTGGCGCAAAGCGACATCAAGCGCCTCCTCTCGTTCACGCTGGTCAGCCACATCGGCTACATGGTGTTCGGGTTGGCCATGTCATCGGCCGTGGGGCTGGCGGCGGCAGTCTTCTACGTGGCGCACCACATCACCATCCAGACCAGCCTCTTCCTGGTGACCGGCCTCATCGAGCGCCGGGGCGGCAGTTCCTCCGTGGACCGGCTGGGCGGACTGGCCAAGCTGTCGCCCGTGCTGGCCCTCCTGTTCTTCATTCCAGGCATGAACCTGGCCGGCATTCCCCCCTTCTCGGGATTCCTCGGCAAAGTGGGGCTGATCCAGGCCGGCATTGAGCTGGGCACGCCGCTGGCGTACGCGCTGGTGATCGGCGGGGTGGTGACCAGCCTCCTGACGCTGCTGGCCATTGCCCGGGTATGGAACCGCGCATTTTGGCGCCGACCCACCGACGCCGAACATCCGGCGCCGGTGCTGCTTGCCACTCCTGCCGCGAGGGTTTCCGGCCCCGGCGCCAAGGTCAACAACACCGTGACGCTCCTGCCGAGAACCATGGTGGGCTCCACCGCGGGCCTGGTGGTGCTCGGCGTCGCCCTGACCGTTTTTGCCGGGCCGCTGTTCAGCCTGTCGGACCGGGCAGCGCGGGACATGCTTGACCGCACCCCGTACATCGAGGCGGTCCTCGGCGAGGGCACTGCTGTTCCCGGGGCACCTGCCGTGGCGACCTCCGTGGGAGGAGCACGATGAGCCGCAAACGCATCTCCCTTCGCCAGGAACTGCCGCTCCTGGTCTGGCTGGTGGTCGTCTGGGGCGCCCTCTGGCAGGATTTCAGCCCCGGCAACCTCCTGTTCGGGGCCCTGCTGGCCGTGGGCGTGGCCAGGCTCTTCTACCTTCCGCCCGTGGAGCTCAGCGGCCGCTTCAACATCCTTCACGCTGCGCCATTCGCCCTGGCGTTCCTGTGGAAGGTAGTGGTGGCCAGCGCCCAGGTCCTCTACCTCGCCACGGTGCGCGGGCCCAACGTGACCAACGCCGTGGTCGCCGTCCGGCTGCGCAGCCACCAGGACCTGATTGTCACCGCCACCGGACACGTGATCTCCCTGATCCCGGGGTCGCTGGTGGTGGAGGTGGACCGCTCCACGTCCACCCTGTACCTGCACGCGCTCAACATCACCTCCACAGCAGACGTGGAGGGGCTGCGGAAGGAAGTCCGTTCCATCGAAGCCGGCCTGATCCGCATCATGGGTACCCCCGAGGAACTCGAAGAAGTACGAATGGAGGCCGCCGCATGATGCACCTTGTCCTGGCCGTCACAGCCGTCATTTTCTCGCTGGCAGCAGCCGGCGCCATCATCCGGATCGCCCGCGGCCCCTCACTGCTGGACCGGGTGCTCGCCACTGACGTGCTGCTGGCCATCCTGGCGGGGGCCCTGTGCATCGACATGGCCGTCAACCGGCACCTGAACAACCTGATGCTGGTGGTGGCCATCTCCGTCATCGGCTTCATCGGGTCCGTGACGGTGGCCCGGTTCGTGGCGGACCGAAGGGTGAAGCCCGATGAATCCTGAATTTTCCGGACCCGATGCGTGGATCGACCTCGTCTCCGCCGTATTCATGGTGGTGGGGGCGGTCATGTCCCTGGGCGCCGCGATCGGCCTGCTGCGTTTCCCGGACCTGCTGAGCCGCATGCATGCTGCCACCAAACCGCAGGTCCTGGGCCTGTTCCTGCTGCTGGCTGCCATCGGGCTGCAGATGCGGACCTGGTGGGTGTGGCCCGTCCTGGTGGTGGCATGGATCTTCCAGCTGCTCACGGTGCCCGTGTCCGCCCATATGGTGGGCAGGGCCGGTTACCGCACCAAACACCTGCACCGCGAACTGCTCACCGCGGACGAACTGGAAGCCGTGGTGCAAAAAGCCGCCGCCGAGGCTGCCCTGGAGGACAGCCGCGACGACGGCCGGTAACGCTGGTGAAGCCTGGCAGTTAGACGATGTCCTGGCTCTTGGCGAACCGGGTGATGGCGCGCTGGGTGCCGCGGTTTGCCAGGACCTGGATGATCGCGCTGACCGACGCCGAGATCAGCGCGAAGGTCAAAGCGGACCGCAGGCTGGTAGGGACATCCTCGTTCTTGCCGGTGGGCGCTTTCTGCCCTGTGGTCTTTTCCCAGATGGTGTTGACCAGCTTGGTGCCGGCCAGGCCTGCGCCGAGGCTCACGGCGGTCCCGAGCAGTTTGATGAGAAGGTTCATTGCTGGTACTCCTTGCGGGCGGAAAACGGACTGCCCCCAGCCTAGCTTCACACCCGGGCTGGTCCTTGCAAGGGCATGGTGGGCGGCTGGGTGGGAGTGGCGGGGTTGGACTAACCGGCGGGCGGCTCGGTACGGAACTTGATCATCTTGTGCGTGCCGTCGCAATAGGGCTTGATGGCGGATGCCCCGCACCGGCACAAGGCAACGGTCTTCCGGTCCCGGGGTACGGGCTCGCCGGAGGGGGTCTGGATCTCGAATTCACCCCTGATAATCAGGGGACTGTCCGGGCACACCACGACCGAGCTGGCGGCGGATTCCTGGTCCACGCCGGGTTCGGTTCCATGCTGTTTTGGTTTCATGCCTGCACCACATCCATCGTTGTTCCTGGTTTCCGGCTTCCTGGCGTGGCGGGTATCTGGGGGAGCCTGCCGGCGTGGCGCCGCCGGAGTTCCGCCTCGGAGTGCGCCGCGGTCCTGAGCCTGCTGCCTGCATAGGGCAGGCCGCCCCTCCACCTGGAGGCAAGGGCCAGCCAGACGCAGACTGCCCGCTCACTTGCCCAGAGCGGCGCGAACCATGTTGCCGAGGAGGGAAAGACAGCCGTCCCGTTGTGCCGCCGTCGTCCGATTTCTGCGCAGGCGGCGGCCGCGCCCGCGAGTCCGGCGAGAACGGCGAGCCGAGCCTTGGCAGGAAGGAAAGCGGCGCCGGCCGCTGCAGGCAGCAGGGCAAGCTCCGCGGCCAGCCGCCGCGGCTGGGCAAAGTCGTCGTAGGCCTGCCGTACGCGCTGGCGCAGGAAGTGCCGGGCGGTTGGCGGCCTGCGGGCCACGAACAGGTCCGGAACGATGCGCTCGGTTCCGCCGGCGGCCTTAATGGTCCGGATGAGTTCAAGGTTTTCAAAGAGCACGCCGGCGTAGCCGCCGGTGGCCAGCAGGGAGTCCCGGCGGACGCCGAGCGTCCCGGGATAGTCGGCTGACCAGGCGCGGTTGAGCAGCGTCCTGGCCGTGTCCCAGCGGGCGTGCCAGGGAAGGGGATCGAAGTAGTTCTGCGGCCGCACCAGGTCCGCGGACTTGAGGTAATGCACGACGGCGGCGAGGGACTCGCGCGTGTAGCGGACGTCGTCGTCAGCGATGACAAGGACCTCCGCATCCGAGCAGCGGACGCCGGTCATTACACCCGCCACCTTGCCGTTGCCACCCGCGTGGTGGTCCGGGCGGATGTGGCGGACCGCTCGGGGGAACGCGGCACGGTGGCGGCCGAAGAGAGCGTTCTCCGAGCCGTCCACCACGGTGACGGCCACCCAGCCCACGAGGCTACGGAGGTACTCGGACAGTTCGGCCAGGCCCGAGTCCCCGGCCCACCGCAGGGGAAGGATGTACTCGGCATCGGGTGCCGCGGGACCCGGCGGCTCCTGCACGGCCGCGGACCAGCCTGTCACGCTGCCGCGGGCACGGCCGCCCGGAGCGATGTTTCCCCGGCTTCCCAGGAGGACATCAGGTGCGCGGAGAGGCGGCTGTCGATGGCCATGACGGCTGTGGCACCGAACAGGACGTCCGCAAGGAGGTTCGGCTCAGCCTCAACCAGGCCGCCGGCAAGGTCCCTCCCGGCAATCTGTTCGTGCACGGCGTCGGCCTCCACATGCTCATCAAAGTAGTGGGTGACGTCCGCGCCGAAACCGTGCCGGCGGAATCCGTTGCCGTAGAAACGGTTGGGCTGGGAGGAAGTCATTTCGTAGATTGCCAGATGGCCGGTGATGGCACCGCGGAGCCGCCGGTTCAGGCCGCACAGCGACATGAGGTTCACGGATGCGAGGGATACGGCGGGGACGGCATCGACGTAGGCGCCGTACCTGTCGTCCAGGCCCAGCCCGCGCATGGTCCGCGCGAACAAGGCGCTGTGCATCCGCTCGGGCCTGCCGCCGCCGTATTCGTCCGCCTGGATCTCCACGAGGGCCGCCTTGGCCCGGCCATGGAGCCGCGGGATGGCCCAGGTGTGCGGATCCGCTTCCTTCAGCTGGTAGATGGATTTGTGGATCAGGAACTCTTTCAGCTGCTCCAGGCTGGCCTTCTTGGCGACGTAGCGGGAAACGCTGGGGCCGGTGTCCGTGGCGGCGAGGCCGAAGAGGACGTCGGCAACGGCGTCGCTGGTCATGGCAACCCCGGCGGGCAGTTCGAAGTCTCCGGCGGCCTGGCACGCGGCGTCGCGGAGGGCTGCTTCGAAGGGTTCCTCAATCAAGCGCCGGACCCTGATCAGGGCCGGTTCCCATTCCCAGCCGTCGCTGGTACCGTGCAGCCCCGAGTAGTGCAGTTCGTAGAGGCAAAAGAGGGGCACCTGGATGTCTTCGTCGGCAATGATGTCATCGGTTGTGGCCACGCGGCCTGCCACCAGGCGGTACAGGCCGTCCAGCTCTGCCCCCGCCGTTTCAGGGTCCTTTGCCAGAGCCGCAAAGAGCGCGCTGCTGATGGGGCCTCTGGTGTCCGGGATTCTCATGGTGCTCCTTGGTTGCCGCGCCGTTTCCAGGAACGGAGGCAAAGGGCGCTTCCCTTCCCTGTCGTCGTCGTACCCCGGGGGACAACATAGTAAGCATGATTACTAATAAAAGCTAAGCAGCCCCGGCGGCCTGCTTGGCGCGTCCTCGGCGTGTTCCGCTGCGCCTAATCGCCCAGGGCCGACCCAAGGATGTCGCGCAGCGCTTCAACCACCAGGTCGTGGTCCTGCAGCTGCGGCAGCCCGGACACCGCAACGCCGGCCACCACACCAACGCCCGTCACGCAGATCGGAAACGCGCCCCCATGCGCGGCATAACGGGACTGGTCAAACCAGGCATTGTCCTCAATCCGGCCGCCACCAAGCCGGCCGCGCAGTCCCACCAAAAGGGAGGGCACCTCGTACCGGGCAGCGGCGCGCTGCTTGGCCCGGATCCAGTGCCCGTTGTCAGGGGTGGCGCCCGGCAGCGCGACATGGAACAGCACCTGGTCGCCCTTGGAAATGTCGATGGCGATGGGCAACGACCGCTCCTTTCCCAGTTCAACCAGGAGCAGGCCCAGGTTCAACGAGTCATCCAGCGAGAATCCGGGGAACTGGAGTTCGCGGACCTCTGCCTCGACGCGGGCAATCAGCGTCTCCAGCGAGCCCTCCGGCTGGGCGTCGATGGAATCAGGATCGTACCCGGTCACATCCGGCGGATTGGCGGTCATGACCCTCAATCTACCCCTGCCAGGTGTAAACTTGACCACGCCCAAAGCGGGCAAAATAAAGAGCATCACCCAACCAAAGCAACACTAAAACGACAGGGGAGCGCCGCCGTCGGGCATCCTGGCACACGCCGGGCACCGGAGGTGGGCGCTGAGAGTGCGGACAGCCGCAGACCCTCGAACCTGATCCGGTTAGTACCGGCGCAAGGGAGTCGAGTTCTCAAAGTGTCGCGGCTGCACGGCCACAGGCCGCCAGCCGGTCCACTTTCCCCTCCTGTTTCCCAGGAGGATCACAATGAGTACTGCAGCAATCAAGAAGACCACCAGTAAGTCCTGGCGCGTCGTGGACATCGTCGTCGCCGCGCTGGTGGCCATCGCCGGCGGAGTCATTTTCTGGGCCTGGGACCAGGGGGCCGCCGCCCTGTCGGCCCCCATGAACGCCGCCTACCCGCCGCTGACCGGACTGCTCGCCGGCGGCTGGATGATTCCCGGAGTGCTGGGAATGCTTATCATCCGCAAACCCGGGGCCGCCCTGTTCTGTGAGACCGTAGCCGCCACCGGGGAATTGCTCATGGGCTCCCAGTACGGCGCATCGGTCCTGTTCTCCGGTTTCATCCAGGGCCTGGGCGCGGAAATCATCTTCGCCATCTTCGTCTACCGGAAGTTCAACCTGCCCGTATCCCTGCTGGCCGGCGCTGCGGCCGGGTTCTTCTGCGGCCTGAACGACTCGTTTGCGCCGTGGGGCTGGAACATTGCCTACCCGGGCGCGGACAAGCTCGCCTACATTGTCCTCACCACCATTTCCGGCGCCATCCTGGCCGGCGCCCTGTCCTGGCTTGCCACCCGCGGCCTGGCGCGCACGGGCGTGCTGAGCTCCTTCGCCTCCCGGAAGGCTGCCACTGAGCCCGTCTTCTCCTGATGGCACCTTCCCAGGACGCTCCCGGCACGGTCCGGCCTGCCGCCATCACCGCCCGTGGCTGGGGCTGGCGGCATGCCGGAAGGACCCGGCCCGCCGTCCACGGCCTTGACCTGGACATCGCGCCCGGAGAGCGGGTGCTCCTGCTCGGCCCCTCCGGCGCCGGGAAGTCCACGCTGCTGCACGCGCTCGCCGGTGTCCTGGGGGACATCAACGACGACGGCGAGGCAGGCGATGCCGACGAGTCAGGTTCGCTGCTGGTGGACGGCGCCCCGCCCCGGGCCCGGCGCGGCCGGGCCGGGCTCATGCAGCAGGACCCGGAGACCCAGGTGGTCCTGTCTCGGGTGGGGGACGACGTCGCCTTCGGCGCCGAAAACCTCGCGGTGCCCCGCGAGGCCATCTGGCCCCGCGTGCACGAGGCGCTTGCCGACGTCGGACTGTCCCACCTCCCGCTGGACCACCCGACGTCGGCCCTGTCCGGCGGCCAAAAGCAGCGCCTGGCGCTGGCGGGAATCCTCGCGATGCGCCCCGGGCTGATCCTGCTGGACGAACCCACCGCCAACCTGGACCCGGATGGGGTGCTGGAGGTCCGCGACTCGGTGGCCCGCTCCCTGGACAAAACCGGGGCCACGCTGGTGGTGGTGGAGCACCGGGTGTCCGTCTGGAAGGACCTGGTGGACCGGATCGTGGTCCTGCAGCCGGGTTCCGCCGCCGATCCTGCAGTGCTCCTGGACGGGCCGCCGGACCGCGTACTCACTGAGGCGCGGACCATGCTCACCGCGGCGGGCGTCTGGGTACCCGGGTATGTACCGGCGACACGCGCCCGCGCCGCCGTCCCTGCTCCCGGTGCAGGCAGCCTCCTGCTGGCCGCAGAGCAACTGGGCGTTTCCCGCGAACGTCCCCGCCGCAAGGGCTTCCGGAAAATACCCCCGGTACCGGTCCAGGAGGGCGTAGCTGCGCAGGTCCGCGCCGGGCAGGCGCTGGCCATCACCGGAGCCAACGGCGCGGGCAAGTCCACCTTTGCGCTGACCCTCGCCGGCCTGCTCGAACCGGTGTCAGGAAAGGTCTCGGCAACGCTGGACCTCAGCCGCGGGGCAGGCATCGATCCCTACAAATGGAAGGCGGAGCAGCTGATTTCGCGTGTGGGCACGGTGTTCCAGGAGCCCGAGCACCAGTTCGTCACCGGGAACGTGCTCGACGAGCTGCTCTTTGGCCCCCGGCACCTGGGGCACGGCGAGGACCGGGTGGACGAGCTGCTGGAGCGGCTGCGGCTCACCCAACTGGTGGACGCCAACCCCTATACACTCTCGGGCGGGGAAAAGCGGCGGTTGTCCGTGGCCACCGTCCTTGCCGCCAGTCCCCAAGTGCTGATCCTGGACGAACCCACTTTCGGGCAGGATGCCAACACCTGGGCCGAACTGGCATCCTTCCTGTCCGAGCTCCTCGACGCCGGCACAGCAGTGGTTTCCGTAACCCATGATGCTGAATTCACCGAGGCGCTGGGCGGGGCGGAACTGCGGATGGCGGCGGCGGAAGCGGTGGCGCCATGAGGCAGGAACTCACCCTGAGCGGCAACCGCGCCCTCCTGGCCGGCGCCAACCCTTTGAGCAAGTTCGCCGCCGTCCTGCTCATCACGGCTGTCCTGGCGCTGTCCATCGACTGGGTGTCGGCCTCCGTGGCGCTGGTCTTCGAACTCTTGCTGTTTCCCCTGGCCGGCCTCACCTTGTTCCTGCTGTGGCAGCGCGGGTGGCCGCTGATCCTCGCCGCGGCCATCGGAGGCTGGAGCACCTCCATCCTGGCGCCGGACAGCGGAAAGATCCTGCTCGACGCCGGTATCTGGACGATGAGCGAAGGCTCCCTCCATCTGGGCATCGGCTTCCTGCTGCGCGGTTTTGCCATCGCCCTCCCGGCGGTGCTCCTGATGAGCTGCACTGATCCCACGGACCTCGCGGACGCGCTGGCGCAGAAAGCCCGCCTGCCGCACCGGTTCGTCCTGGGGACCCTGGCGGCGCTGCGTTTGGTGGGGCTCATGGCGGAGGAGTGGCAGACCATCGGGATGGCACGCCGTGCCCGGGGCGTAGGTGCCCGCGGCAGCCTGGTCCAGCGGATCAAGGCGACGCTGGGGCAAAGCTTCGGGCTGCTGGTTCAGGCCATCCGCCGCGCATCAAGGCTCGCCGTGACCATGGAAGCGCGGGGCTTTGGCGGGGGCCCGCGGACCTGGGCCAGGCCGTCCACCTTCAGCCTGCTGGACCTCTGGGTAGTGGGCGGCGGCGTGCTGGTGGCCGGGCTGGCCCTTTTTGCTGCAGTCACCGCCGGAACGTGGAACATGGTGTGGCTGGGAAGTTGAGGCCGCTGCCCAAAAGCTACGTAAGCTTCCCTATCGCACGGGATGGGTAGACGCCTCCATGTGTCCCCCATCCCGGCGTGGGATAGCTGCTACGCCTGCCCAATAACTCATTTATGATATATTCTCGGTATGATCCAGGAGACCGCTGAACACGTTGCCGCCATGCTGAGGGACGCCCGGAGCGAGAAAGGGTGGACCCAAGGCCAGCTGGCTTCCGAACTGGGCACCAGCCAGAGCGCCGTGGCCCGGATGGAACAGGGCAAGCAGAACCTGAGCCTCAAAATGATCCAGCGGCTGGAACACATCTTTGACCGCACCATCGTGAACGTCGCCAAGCCGCAGATGACACACCTGCGGGTGGAAGGCGGGCGGACCCTGTCCGGCGCCGTGGACGTGAACAGCAGCAAGAACGCGGGCGTCGCCCTGTTGTGCGCCAGCCTGATCAACCGGGGCACCACCGTGCTCCGCCGCCTGGCCCGGATCGAGGAAGTCAACCGCATCGTCGAGGTGCTGACCAGCATTGGCGTGGAGTGCACCTGGCTGAACGACACCGATCTCCGCCTGCGCCGTCCCGCCGTCCTGGACCTGGACGCCATGGACGTCGACGCGGCACGCCGCACACGCAGCGTCATCATGCTGCTGGGCCCCCTGGTGGATGAGTCGCGGGAGTACCGGCTGCCCTACGCCGGCGGCTGCGACCTTGGCACCCGCACCGTGGAGCCCCACATGCAGGCACTGCGCGAGTTCGGCCTCTCGGTGGAGGCCACGGCAGGTTTCTACACCGTTCAGGCACCGCCTGCCGACACGCGGGACCGCTCCTTTGTCCTCACCGAGCGCGGGGACACCGTCACTGAGAACGCCATCATGGCGGCGGCACACCGGCCCGGAACAACAGTCATCCGCAACGCCAGCCCCAACTACATGGTGCAGGACCTGTGCTTTTACCTGCAGATGCTCGGCGTCACCATCGAGGGCGTGGGCACCACCACCCTGAAAATCACGGGCCGGCCCGAAATTGACACCGAGATCGAGTACTTCCCCTCCGAAGATCCCATCGAGGCCATGAGCCTCATCACCGCCGGCATCGTCACCAACTCCGAGGTCACGGTGCGCCGGGTTCCCATCGAGTTCATGGAAATCGAGCTGGCCACGCTGGGGCAAATGGGGCAGAAGCTGGAAATTTCCGGCGAGTACATGGCCCGCAATGGCCGCACCCGCCTGGTGGACGTGACCACCAAGCCCTCCGAGCTGCGCGCCCCCGAGGACAAGATCCACCCCATGCCGTTCCCCGGGCTGAACATCGACAACCTGCCGTTCTTTGCGGTCATCGCAGCGAACGCCCACGGCCAGACCATGATCCACGACTGGGTCTACGAGAACCGGGCGATCTACCTGACGGAACTGAACCGGCTCGGCGCGCAGGTGCAGCTCCTGGACCCGCACCGGATCTACGTCAACGGGCCCACCAAGTGGCGTGCCGCCGAGGTGGGTTGCCCGCCCGCGCTCCGGCCAGCCGCCTGCCTGCTGCTGGCCATGCTCGCCGCGCGCGGGGTATCCGAGCTGCGGAACATCTATGTGATCGAGCGTGGATACGAGGATCTGGCCGAGCGCCTGAACACCATCGGCGCCAAGGTGGAGTACTTCCAGGACTGATCATTCATGCTTCGTCATGAACGGCGGGCCACGGTTCCAATGCCTGCCCGCTGCCGCAGAATGTTCGTATGCGTACATTCGGCGTTGAGGAAGAACTCCTGATTGTTGATCCGGAGTCCGGAGAGCCGCTTGCCCTGGCAGACGCCCTCCTTGCCGGCCATCGCATTGCGGCGGATGATCTTCCCTTGGAGCCCGATGTCCACCATGCCGGAAAACAAGCGGATTACGACGACGAGATGGGCTTGAGTGCCGAGCTCAAGCTTGAGCAGATCGAGACGCAGACCAGGCCGTGGCTGGAACACGGGGGCCTGCTGGAACAGATCCGGGCAGGACGCGCCTTGGCGGACCAGGCTGCGAGGAAGCATGATGCCCGGGTGGCGGCGCTGGCCACCTCGCCATTGGCGTCCACCAGCCACACCACTCCGGACCCGCGCTACGCCAGGATGCTGGAACGCTTCGGGCTCACGGCCCAGGAGCAGCTGACCTGTGGCTTCCACGTCCACACGTTCATTGAATCGCCGGAAGAAGGCGTGGCCGTCCTGGACCGGATCCGGGACAAGCTGGCGGTTTTGACCGCGCTGAGCGCCAACTCGCCGTTCTGGAACGGTGTACCCACCGGGTTTGAGAGCTACCGCACCCAGGCGTGGAACCGCTGGCCCACCGCCGGCCCAACCGGCATCTATGGGACCTACCCTGCTTACCGGCGGGTGGTGGCGAGGCTGCTGGAAACCGGGGTCATGCTCGATGAAGGCATGCTGTACTTCGATGCCCGGCTTTCCCGCAACCACCCCACGGTGGAAGTGCGGGTGGCCGACGTATGCCTTCGGGCGGAGGACGCCGCCCTCATTGCCGTGCTGGTCCGCGCGCTGGTGGAATCAGCCAGCCGCGAGTGGCGCGCCGGTGTGGATCCTGCCCCCGTGCCGACGGTGCTTCTCCGGATGGCGTCCTGGCAGGCCAGCAGCGCGGGACTCAGCGGCGACCTCCTGGACTTTGGCAACTTCCGGCCTGCACCAGCTGCGGACGTGGTCCGTTCCCTGGTGGATTACTTGGCCCCTGTCCTGGCCGAACAAGGCGAGCTGGCGCTGGCCCGGCAGGGAGTGGAGGACATCATCGCCAGGGGAACAGGGGCCGCTGAACAGCGCCGTGCCCGCGACAAGGCATTGGCGGGACCACCACCTGAGGACATGGGGTTCGGTGCGGTGGTCCGCCAGGCCGTGTACGTGACGATGCGCGGCGGCCTGGACCTTTCGGACGTGGAGGCCACCCCGGAGCTGCTGCGGGTCCGCCAGTCCTGAGGGGCAGCAGCAGAAGCCGCAGGGAATTGGGCGTAGCTGATTCCTGCGTAGCCTGCTCCTGCGCAGCCAGTTTTTCCAGGATCGCTTCCTCCAGGAGACTTCGTTGCCCTGGCAGGATTCCCGGTGGCCAGTGGGTTGGTTGGGGGTCGGGGTGTTCGGGTTTGTAGTGGCGGCCTGTGGGTGAGGTCCAGCCGGGCGGTTCGTGTTCTGTTGCCTTATCGGGGATCCAGGGCCGTGCGTGTTTGAGTCGGTGGTGCTTGGGGCAGAGTTGTCCGAGGTTGCTGGTGCCGGTGGTTCCGCCGTGTTCCCAAGGCGTGAGGTGGTCGGTGTCGTTGTCCAGGGTGTGGTTGGTGCAGCCGGGGAAGGTGCATTTCCCGTCGCGCATCCGAATCCATTGTTTGATGGTCTCCGGTAACCGGTAATTCTTCCGGCCGATCTCCAGCGGTGCCCCGTCGCGGGGGTCGACCAGGACCCGGTAGAACGAGCCTGCCCCGTTCGCGACCAGCCGCCGTGCCATCGACGCCGGGATCGGGCCGAACCCGTCCAGCACCGCTGGCTCGTCCGTCAGGCCGAGGAGCGAGAATACCGGCACCGTGACCAGGACGTCGGCCCGCGGGGTGGGGACCTTCCCGATATCACCATCAGTCGGCGCACCTTCAGCCGTGGCGCTTCGGGCGCCGAGGAGCAGTGACGCTGCGATGTCGGGGCGTAGCTGGGTGATGGTGCGGGGCTCGTTGGGGCCCTGCAGGCCGCGGGCGGTGGCGGTGGTGCGGTTCCAGATGGCACACGCGGTGTCTCCGGGGAGGTAGAGCGAGATCCAGGCCATGCCGTCGCGGTCCGGGGTGTATTCCATCCGCCGGTCGGCGACGCCCTTGGCATGCCGCTTCTCCAAGGTCTCGGGGTGGTGGCGTTCCCGCCAGGCGCGGACTTTGGCGCGGAACCGTGACGGGACGAGCTCACCGGGGGCTGCGCCGCGGACCGGGTTGGGCGCGGCCGGGTCGAAGAAGTGCGCCACCAAAGCGGCGGCACCGTCCGGGGTGAGGCCTTCGGTTTCGTCGGCAATGACCTTGGCGTGCTGCCAGGACAGGTCCCCGGCGGCCAAAGCGTCCATCACCAGTGGCAGGGCGCATACCCGCCGGGACTGCTCCACGAACGCCCCGGCAGCGCCGGAACTGATGGTCAGAACACCCGCAATCTCCTCCACCACTGACATTTCCGCGTAGGTGCGCTCATGCACTGGCGCGTCCGGGGCAAGCATGGCCTGCTGGAATCCGATGCACTCCGCCGCATCGCGTGCCTTCACGGCGGCGAGCTGCGCCTTCAAACGGGACGAGACTTCCAGCCGTTCCAGTCGAAGCTCGTACCGCCGCTGCAACACATCAACATCAGCACCAACACCCACCCCGGCAGCCAGGAAAGAGTCCTCACGGTCCAGTGCATCAAGAGCAGCAACAGAGGCATGAACACCCTCCATAGCCACCTCACCACCTGCGCTGATTCCCATGGAAACATCATCCAACGAGGCACTGACATTCAAGCCTGCCATCTCAACCTTTCCGGTGGCGGCGCAACTGGCGCCCGGCGGCAGTTGGATCAGGAAACCATGGCGCCCGCCAGCCGGCCGTGGCATACTCTGGCGCGTGACGCCGTCGTACGCCTTTCAAGCTGAACTCTGGTTGTACCAGGGTGAGGCGGGATGGCATTTCCTCACCCTGCCCGCGGAGGTTGCTGACCAGATCGCGGAAATCAGCCCCGCAGCGCGCAAAGCGTTCGGCTCTGTAAAGGTCACGGCGGAAGTCAAGGGCCACGTATGGCAGACGTCGCTGTTCCCCGACAGTAAAAGCGCCTCGTACCTGCTGCCCGTCAAGAAAGCCGTCAGGGACAAGGCACACCTCAGCGCCGGTGACAGCGTACAAGTCCAACTGGACATCGAGCCGGACTCTTCCCCACCCAGCTAGATCTGCTTCAGTGCCTGTTCCAGGTCGCGGATGAGGTCGTCCGGGTCCTCGAGGCCCACCGAGAGCCGGACCACGCCGTCAGTCAGGCCGATGGCTGCGCGCCCCTCCGGACCCATCGCGCGGTGGGTAGTGGTGGCGGGGTGCGTGATCAGGGACTTGGCATCACCGAGGTTGTTGGAAATATCGATGATCCGCAGCCCGTCCAGCAGCGCGAAGGCCGCTTCCTTGCCTGAGCGTCCCCCGGATGAAGCAAGCTCGAAGGTAAGGACCGTGCCGCCGGCGCTCATCTGCTTTGCCGCGAGCTGGTACTGCGGGTGCGACTTCAGGAGCGGATACTTCACCCAGCCCACCGCCGGCTGTTCCTCCAGCCACTCGGCAAGCCGCAGCGCGGTGGCCGACGAGTGGCTGACCCGCAGGCCCATGGTCTCCAGACCCTTGGTCAGCACCCAGGCGTTGAAAGCCGAAAGCGCTGGGCCGGTGTGCCGCATCAACTGCTTCACTGGTCCCTCGATGAATTCCTTGGTGCCCAGGATGGCGCCGCCCATCACCCTGCCCTGCCCGTCAATGTGCTTGGTGCCGGAGTAGACGATGACGTCGGCGCCGAGGTCACCGCAGCGCTGCAGCAGGGGAGTGGCAAAGACGTTGTCCGCCACCACGGTGGCCCCGGCCGCATGCGCCAGTTCACTGACGGCAGCGATGTCCACGATCTCCTGCATGGGGTTTGACGGGGACTCGAAAAAGACGGCGGTGGTGGGCTTGGAGAGGGCTTCGCGCCACTGGTCCAGGTCCGGTCCGTCCACGAAGACCGTCTCCACACCCCAGCGGGGCAGGATCTCGTTCAGGATCACAAAGCACGAGCCGAACAGCGAGCGGGCCGCCACCACACGGTCGCCGGCAGCCAGCAGGGCGCCCAGCGCGGTGAATACCGCAGACATGCCCGACGCCGTCGCGAAGCATGCTTCGGTGCCTTCCAGCAGCCTGAGCCGCTCCTGGAAGGTGGCCACGGACGGGTTGCCGTAGCGGGAGTAGACAAAGCGCTCGTCCTCGCCGGTGAACGCGCGTTCGGCTGCCGCCGCGGATTCGTACACGAATCCGGAGTTCAGGAAGATGGCCTCGGACGTTTCCTGGAAGTTGCTGCGGTCCAGGCCTCCACGGACTGCCTGGGTATCGGGGCTCCAGCCGGCGGCGTCTGGGTTTAAGGTCACTTAGTTCTTTCCGAGGTTGGTGGGCAGGCCGCGGTTCTTCCAGCCATTGACGGTGCGTTCGCCGTAGCGGTCCGGTTCGCCTTCGAAGCCCTCCAGCACGCTGTAGGCGGTGAAGCCGGCCTGGGTGGCTGCAGCTGCCGCGGCAATGGACCGCTGGCCGGACCGGCACAGGAACAGCAGTTCCGCGCCCGGATCCTCCGGCGCCTGCTCCTTGAGGTCCTTGACGAAGTCGGGGTTGGGGATGCCACCAGGGAAGGTCCACTGGATGAAGAGGGGATCGTTGTCCGTGGCTTTGGTGTCCGGGATGCCGATGTGGGCCCATTCGCCCTCGGTGCGGACGTCCACCAGGACGGCACCCTGCTCCAGCTTGGCCCATGCTTCCTGGGGCGTCAGGTCTCCGGCGTAGCTCATGCGTGGCCCTCGCCGTCGAACTCGCCTTCAAATTCGGCATCCAGCTTGTCCACCGCGGTGGCCACGGCGGCATCGGCTGAGGCGATCGCGGCCGGAAGGACAATGGCCTGCGCCACGATCACGGTGGTGCCGTTGAAGGTTGCTGCCGGGCTGCCGTGCAGCACATAGCCGTCGGCGAGTGCAGCGGAGATCCGCTCACAGAATTCACGGTTGTCCGCGCCGGTAATCAGGCGGTAGGACAGTCTTTCGTCAGGGGCGGGTGCGTCGGACACGACGGATCTCCTTCTTTCACGTTTGCAGCTCGAATCGGTCGATATGCCGAGTATTCACCTGAGGCACCCCGCCGCGAAAGGGAGGGTTGCCGACCGGCAAGTCAGGGCTTGGCACCGGTACTCATTACTCCCCAAAAAAATAACACCTGCCGCGCCCGGCCGCATCGCCGCCGTCGTCATGTTCCGTAACTGAGCCCCAGTCGGACCGCCGGTGACACGGCACGAGCAGCGCCGCAGGTCAAAAAGTCCTTACCCGAGGCCGCCTCAGGGCATGAAAAATGCTGCGGCACAAAAGTGCCACAGCATGTAATCGTCTGCCGCCGGTTACCCGGGGCGCTGGAAGTCCGGAGCGCCTTAAACGAGGCGCGGGTAGCTGCTGAGGATGTAGTCCGCGGCGGCCGGTCCTTTCATGCGCAGTCCGTTATGCCGGACCGAAACCTTGTGCTTCATGGCAGCCCAGAAGCTGGACTCGTTGCCCGTGGGCTGTTCGTTGACGAAGCACCAGCTGGTGTACAGCCCGTAAAGGCGGTCGCGGTCGAGGCTGGATTCCGAGGCGTGGTCTGCGTAGGTGGCTTCGTGGAGGAAAAGATCAAACTGCGAATTGGCCATGATGGCGTCCCTTCGCTCGGTGCGTGGTGCCGCCGGTAGGCTGCAGCGGCGAACCTCGATGCCCTGCACAAAGTGGCAAAGGATTATGTAGGCGCATCCCTCAGATTTCGGGGGAAGCCCAAGCCCTCTCACCAACTTGTCTACGATGTAGACTTTACCCGGAGACAAGATATGAGGCAACCGTCCCACTTAAAGATGGAGCGGGCCAGGTGTTTGGGAAACGTGCTTGCCCGGGCGGCACTATTCGAAGGATGCCCGGCGCCGGTCCTGCAGGCGGGTGTTCCAGACGTCCGGCCGGTTCACCCGGAACCGTCGCCCCGTGAGGGCTTTGGCGTTGAGCCTGATGTAGTTGGCCTTTTCGCCTGGCTGCCACGGTTCCAGGCCAAGCCTGTCCACGGCATCCTTCACGCCCTGGTCCTCGAGGATCTCGGTTTCGCCCCGCACCACCACACTCCATGCCTGTTCCGAGGCGGGGTCATAGCCGTCGATCTCCAGTGCCGCCGGCCGTTCCATCCGTGCACCCCAAAGCTTTGATCCGGGCGCCGTGCGGAAGACGATGCTGCGCAGGTGGACAGCGTAGTTCACGGGGAAGATCTCAGGATGTTCATCCACCACGATGGCAAGCCTGCCCACGGTGTCGTTGTCGAGGAGTTCCCAGCAGTCGTCGAAGGACAGGTTTTCAATCGGCAGGTTTCGCGAGTCCATGGTCCACACCTTACGGGTGATGCCGGAGCGGGAAAAGGGATTGCGCCGCTTGACGCGGACTAGTGGATGCCGGCGAAAAGTTCACTCAACTCGGCGGTCAGTTCCTTCTGGATGGACGGGGTGCCGATTTCCTTGCCGTCGATCCGGTTCACGGGGGCCAGCAGGCGGACGCTGGAGATCAGCCAGACCGCGTCGGCGTCCGTGAGGTCCCGGGGCTCCAGCGGACCGTAGCCCAGTTCCCAGCCCGCCGCCTTGGCGGCGGCGAAGAGGGCGCCCTGCGATGTTCCGGCCAGAATGCCGCTGTCCAGCTGCGGGGTGATGAGACGCTTCACTGTTGTGCCGTCGTCGGACTTTTCCACATGCGCAAGCAGCACGGTGGAGGTGGGGCCCTCCAGCACGCGACCATCAGAGGACAGAAAGATGACGTCGTCGGCGCCCTGTTTGTGGGCATGGCGCAGCGCGGCCATGTTGACGGCGTAGGAGAGCGTCTTGGCGCCCAGGAGCAGCCACGGCGCCCGTTCGGCCACATCACTGTCGTAACCCCGGTCAAGGAGGATGACGTCGATGCCCGTTTCCCGCTGCCGGCGGCCGGCAGCCCCGGCCGGCGACGCCTGCACCCAGGCCGTGGGCGCTGCGCCTTCCACGCCGCGGGTCACCACCAGTTTGACCACCAGTTCATCGGCGGCGGCGTCTGCCGGCGGGTTCTCGGATCGGTGCCGTGCAACCGCAGCCGCAATAACGCGCCGCCACGCGTCCTGGTCCGGGATGACCAGGTCCAGCGCCGCGGCGGAGCCCCCAAGCCGGTCCAGGTGGGCCTGCATCTTCCGCACCGTTCCACCCACGGCCAGCATGGTTTCGAAGACGCCGTCGCCGCGGGTGACCCCGAGGTCGGTGACCAGCAGCTGGGGTTTGGTGGCATCGGCCACCCTGCCGTCGGGGAAAGCGGGATCGAGGAAGGCGAGAACCACGGGGGCTGGTGAGGTCATGGCACCAGCTTAGTGCTGTACCGCGGATAAGCTGGGCGGAGTGCACCGGCCGGAAGCCGTCCTCCGGAGCCCAATCTCCCCGGGGGTTTTAGACGTGTTGTGGCCTTTCTCGCTTGCCGGCACCGCGCCGACGTGGGTGGTGGTGCTCCTGGGCTTCGCCGACCTGGCCATCCGGATCCTGGCGCTGGGCATCATCCCCGGCAACCGGCGCCCCACCACCGCCATGGCCTGGCTGCTGGGCATCTTTTTCATTCCGTTCGTGGGCATTGTGCTGTTCCTGCTGTTCGGCAATTTCCGGTTGTCCAGCCGCCGGCGGGCACAGCAGCAGCTGGTCAATGAGCGCGTGCAGGCCGGCATCACCGCGCTTTCCGATGTTGAAAGTGACTACCCGGGTCCGGAATGGGTGAAGTCCGCTGCTGAACTGAACCGCACCCTGGGTTCCCTGCCCATGGTGGACGGCAACTCCGTGGACCTCATTCCGGGCTACCCCGATTCCATCCTGGAGATGACCAAGGCGGTGCGGAAGGCGAAAAAGTTCGTCAACGCCGAGTTCTACATCATGAGTTCGGACCATGTCACCAACGACCTGCTCACGGCGATGGAGGAAGCCGCCGAACGGGGAGTGGAGGTGCGGCTCCTGTTCGACCACATCGGAACCCTGCGCATCAAGGGGTACCGGAAGCTGCTCAAACGCCTCCGCGCCGGCAAGATCCAGTGGAAGCGGATGCTGCCGCTCCTGCCCATCCATGGCCAATGGCGCCGGCCTGACCTGCGAAACCACCGCAAGATCATGGTGATCGACGGCGAAATCGCCTTCACGGGTTCGCAGAACCTGATCGAGCCCTCCTACAACAACCCCCGGCACCGCAAGGCAGGCCGAGAATGGGTGGAACTGATGGCATGCCTGCGCGGCCCCATCGTGACCACCCTGAACGTCGTCTTCGCCACCGACTGGCTCAGCGAGACCGACGAGTCGCTGGAACACCAGCTGCAGCTCCCGGCCAACCCGGAACCCGGCCACGTCACGGCCCAGGTGGTGCCCAGTGGCCCCGGCTTCATCACGGAAAACAACCTCCGGCTCTTCAACACCCTCATCTATTCGGCCCAGCACCGGATCTCCATCTGCAGCCCCTACTTCGTGCCGGACGACTCACTGCTCTACGCCATCACCACCGCTGCCCAGCGCGGCGTGGATGTGGAACTGTTCGTCTCCGAGAAGGGCGACCAGTTCCTGGTCCACCACGCGCAGCGGTCCTACTACGAGGCGCTCCTTGAGGCCGGTGTGCGGATCTACCTGTACAAGGCCCCGTTCGTGCTGCACGCCAAGCACTTCACCATCGATGACGAGGTGGCCGTCCTGGGCTCCAGCAACATGGACATGCGGTCCTTCTCGCTGAACCTGGAGGTGTCAGTGATGCTGCTGGGGGAGGACATCGTGAACAAGATGCGGGCAGTGGAGGACACCTACCGGGACATCTCCCATGAGCTCAAACTCGCGGACTGGCTCAACCGGCCCCTCGCCGCACGGTACGTGGACAACGTGGCCCGGCTGACGGCCACGGTTCAATAACAAGTCCAGCCCCCGCTGCGGCTAGTCTTCGGCACTGACCCGCCGGCCGTCGTCGTGCTCCGCGTGCTCAGGCCAGCCGCCCTTCCGGTAGGCGGGCGTCCCTAAGGCAAGCACCAGCACCGCCACGGTGCAGCTGCCGATCATGACGGTGACCATCGACAGGGAATTCCCGCCCAGCAGTCCCACCAGGGGGCTCACCAATCCCGCGACGCCGGACTGCAGGGCGCCGATGACTGCCGCCGCCGTTCCCGCCATGTGGCCGTAGTTGTGCAGGGCCAGCACGGAGGCGTTCGCCGGGATCATCCCCTGGGCTGACAGGACCAGCCACAGGCCGGCCACCAGGCCGATCGGGCCCCCGGCGCCCGTGGCAACCACCGCCAGCAGCACCAGGGCCAGGCCCAACTGGACCAGCAGGGCGGTGCGCAGGAGACGGACCGGCGGGAACTTGCGGACCAGGGCGGCATTGAGCTGGGCCGAGAGGACAAGCGCTGCGCCGTTGAGGGCGAACACGAGGGCGAACTGCTGGGCGGTAAAGCCGTATTCGTTCTGGAAGACGAAGGGTGAGCCCACCACGTAGCTCATGATCAAGGCGAGCCCCAGTCCGGGGATCACGGCCAGGGCCATGAAGTGCCTGTCCCGCAGCAGCGACCAGTAAGCGCCCGCCACGTGGCGGGGGTGGCCCGGGCTGCGGCTGTCCTCCGGCAGGGTTTCCGGCATGAACTTCCAGACGATTGCCACCAGGACCACGCCGATGAGCGCCAGTGCATAGAAGACGGCGCGCCAGTCCCAGAGCGCGGCGATGGCCTGGCCCACGGTGGGGGCCAGGAGCGGGGCAACGCCGATGACCAGCATGAGCCGGGACAGCAGCTGCGCGGCGGCGGAACCGACGAAGCGGTCACGGATCACTGCGAGAGCCACCACGGCAGCGGCGGCGTTGAAGAAGCCCTGCAGGACCCGCAGCCCTGTCAGCGTTTCGATGTTCGGCGTGATGGAACACAGCAGCGAGATGGCCACGTGCAGGGAGATGCCGATGAGCAGCGGCAGCCGCCGTCCGAACCGGTCCGAGAACGGACCGATCACCAGCTGGCCGAGCCCGCCCCCTACGAGGGTTCCGGACAACGTCAGCTGGACAGCGGTCTGGGTGGTGCGGAGATCGGCCTCCACAGCGGGCAGCGAGGGCAGGTACATGTCCGTGGTGAGGGCCGGAAGCGCGGCCAGCGCACCAAGCATGAGGACGTACTTGGCGCTGCGCGGTGCCTTGCTGGTGTTCTGGGGAGGGGAGAGGTCCGTCACGCGGCATACCTAACTTGTGGGGAAAGCACCCAGGGTTGGGTCCGCCGCATGGCTTGAGCGGTTCAGCTGAGGTCAGGGGCGTACCCCCGGCCGCTTCTTTCTAAACGGGTGTCCGCAGTGTGGATGCGCCGTCCTCCCGGATTGCGTCAGTCTTCCGGGAAAACGGCGCCCAGGGTGGAAAGCACCCCGTAGGCCTTGGTCCTGATTTCCTCGTATTCGTCGTCCGGCACCGAGTCCGAGGTGATGGCACCGCCGACGCCGAGCGACAGCTCAGCCGTTCCGTCACCGGCCGTGCTGATCACCAGCGTCCTGATGGCGACGGCGAGGTCGGCCGCCCCGTTGAGCGACAGATAGCCGATGGCACCGGAATAGAGTCCACGCGGCCCAGCCTCCAGGTGGTCCAGGATGGCCATGGTGCTGATCTTGGGCGCGCCCGTCATGGAACCGGCGGGGAAGCACGCGGCTACCGCCTCTGCCCTCGGTGCGCCGGGGAGGAGGCGGGCGTCGATGGTGCTGACCATCTGGTGGACCGTGGCGTAGCTTTCGATGGCGCAGAGCCGGCTGACCGTCACGGAGCCGGGCTCCGCAAAGTGGCTGAGATCGTTGCGCAGCAGGTCCACGATCATGATGTTCTCGGCCCGGTCCTTCAGCGAGGTGGCCAGCTCCTCGCGCAGCCGGCTGTCCTCCTGCGGGTCAGCAGCCCGGCGCCGGGTGCCCTTGATCGGCTCGGCGCGCATGCCGCCGTCGGACGCGATCTTCAGGAACCGTTCCGGCGAGGTGCTGGCCAGGGCGAGGTTCCCCAGCCGGAGGTAGCTGGCGAACGGGGCGGGGTTCCTGCGGCGCAGCGCCAGGTAGGCGGTCCATGGATCCACCGAACCGGCCGGGACCCGGGCTTCGAGCGTGGTGGTCAGGCAGACCTCATAGGTGTTTCCCTGGGCGATTTGATGCTGGGCAGCGGCGATTTTTTCCCGGTACTGTGCGCCCGTGTCGCGGCTGCGGAATGCGGGAGGTACAGGAAGTACGACGCCGGTGCTGCCGCCGGCTTGCGCTGCCGGGCCACCCGCCGGCTGTCCTCCGGCGCTCGCGGTTTCGACAGCTTCCCGGGCCTGCGCCAGCCAGTTCACGGCGTCGGGGGCCTCAAGGGCCAGGAGCCAGGCTGCGCCTTCGGTATGGTCCAGGACCACGGCCCGGCCGGCGAAGACCAGGGCAGCGTCCGGGGTGGGGGCAGGCAGGTCGCTGCCGCCGGTTTCGCGTTTCAGCTCGTAGCCCAGGCAGCCGAGCCAGCCCAGGGTGAATTCGGAGGGATAGCCGTCGGGGGTGCGTACGGCCCTGCGGCCCCAGACGGTGTCCAGCCAGCGGAAGAAGGGGCCGGGGACCTTGGCAGTGGCGGAGCCTGCGCTGATCAGGCTCACCCCCGAACGGTGCGTCACGAACTGCCCGAAGGTGCCGGCGTCGTCCGCCATGATGCTGAACCGGCTGCGCTCGGCGGCAGTCCGCGCCGCCGGGTCTGCACTGCTTTCTCCCCGGCTGTCCGGCAAGCTGCCCGCGTTGGAGGAGTCCAGCCACACTGCATTGGGGGAAGTTCCGTACAGCGACTGGAACAGTGCCGGTGCGTCGGGGAAAGCGTCCACGCGCTCGGCATGGAGCCGAAGGCCGCGGCGTGCGGACAGTTCCGGGGCCAGGGCAGGCGCCAGGGCCGGCAGGTAGGGGAGGAGCTTCAGCAGGTCCCCCGGGGCTGATCCGTCGGCGAGGTTTTGGACGCGAAGGTCTGCGTGGCCCGGTACGTCGTCCCGGCCCAACCACTCTTCCTCCTGGGCGCCCCATTGGTCCCAGTAAGGCTCATAGGTTGCGCCGTCGCGGTCCAGCGCCCGCGTACGGCGGACGTCGTCCGGGGACTCGGCCCAGATCACCGCGCCAAGCATGGGCCGGGCAGCCTCCGCGGCGGCCCCCACTCCCTCCACGATGACGATCTCTGCAGGCAGCGTGACCCGGGCGTCGCCGTCGTAATGGTGCTCCCAGTCCCAGCTGGTCCAGGTGGCCGCCTCGCCGCGGCTCAGCGGAGTGAGGACAGCGGTGACATAGCGCTCCACGCCGGCCGCCAGGCCGTCCCACCCCGGGTAGATGTCCTCAAGGTGGAACAGCGAGACCTTGTGGTGGGCGCGGAGCCGGGCCGCAAGTTCGACGGCAAGGGTGGTCTTCCCTGCGCCGGAGCGCCCGTCGATGGCGATGATGACGGGGGCTGGGCTCATGGACTAGAGCGTACCGTTTTCCGTACCCGCGCCGCTTGTATTCAGCGCTCCGCAGCTAGTGCGGTTGCAGTTGCGTGTTCTGCAGGACGGCTGCCTTGATGTGGTGGACCAGGCCCGGCAGCGCCGTGTGGATCTGGTGCCAGACAGCGTCGAAATCCGCATGCCCGCCGTACCAGGGGTCCTCGATGCCCTGGTCCAGCCGGTCCCTGTCCGCCATGGCGGGATCGAAACTGCGGAGCATCCGGATTTTGTCCAGGGATTCCTGGTCCGGGGCGGCTTCGCTCAGCCAGGCGTAGTGGTCGATGTCCAGTGCCAGGATCAGGTCGCGCTCGCGGAACCACTCCGGCTCCCACTCTCGGGCCACGTGATGTTCCGATGCCAGCTGGGTCACGGCCAGGCGGCGGGCCGCGCGGGGATCGATGGGACGCCCAGCCTCGTACCCGGTGATGCCGGCGGAGTCCACCTTCACCAGCCCGTCCAGGCCCTCGCGTTCAAGCGCTGCCTGGAGCATGAGCTCGGCCATGGGGGACCGGCAAATGTTGCCCGTGCAGACAGTGATGACGCGGTATGCGCTCGACGTTGAGGTCATGGGACTAAGCATGCGCGCTCCGGGCACCTTTGGCTAGCCGCCGGTTCACAAAGTTTTACAGGCTTGTAAAGATGCATTACTCGGTCTGAAAGGGGTACAAGAAATGATGGTGTAAACGCGCGGAACCCTTGAATGCATCCGCCTGTCAGTGGATCAGGGCCAGCAGGATGCCCACGCCCACGAACAGGACGCCAAACACCTTGCTGAGGACTCCTTGGCCCCGTTCGGTGCTGGTGAACCGCTGGAAGGACCGTGCTGCTGCGGCAAAGAAGAACCACATCACCACGATGTCGATCGCCACGATGGTGGCAGTGAGAATGGCGTACTGCGTGAACAGCGGCTGGTCGGGCCGGATGAACTGGGGAGTGAAGGCCAGGAAGAACACGATTGCCTTCGGGTTCAACAGGTTGACCCAGAACCCACGCCTGAAAATGGACCAGGCGGGCTCGTGGCGGAGGATGGCTGCCTGCTCCTGCGCCACAGTGGGTTTGCTGAGGAACTGGCGGACGCCCAGGTACACCAGGTAAGCCGCGCCGGCGTAGCGGATCACGTTGAAGGCCACGGGGGAACTCGCCACCAGCACGCCAACGCCCAGGGCCACAATCAGGACGTGCACAATGAGGGCCGCCTGCTGGCCCAGGATTCCCCAGATGGACCGGCGGAAGCCGGCATTGAGGGAGTTGCTCATGGTGTTGATGGCCCCGGCACCCGGGGTGAAGCTGATCAGGACGCCGGCGCCCGCCAGGGCCAGCCACAGGGAAAATTGCACTGATCAATCTTACGGCCAAGCCCAGCTGTTCCACGGCGGGGCGTCCTGGACCCTTACCAGAGCGTGGGAACGGGTTCGAAGGCCCGGAGATCGTCGTCGGCGGTGACGAGCGTGAACCCTTCCACCATGGCCTGGGCCGCCAGCATCCGGTCAAACGGGTCTTTGTGATCCCAGTCCAGCTGTCCTGCGGCAAGGGCGTGGGGTGCGCTTATGCTGATCTCCGAGGCGTAGAGGTGGGCAATCTGCCGTCCGAAGCTGGTGACGATCGCAGCCCCGGAGGGGAGCTTTCCCTGCCGGTGTTTATAAGACAGCTCATAGGCTGTCACCGGGGAGACGAAGACCTGGTTTTCGAGTTTCGTGATGGCATTCCTGGCTTTGGATGAAAGCTTCCTGGGCTCGGCGATCGCCCAGAGGAACACATGGGTGTCCAGCAGCAGCTGCGTCACTCGGCAGCTCCCATTTCGTCGTCAGTCCAAGGGTCATAGAATTCATCGGGAATCTGCAGCGGCGCAAGGAAGCCCAGCTCCCGCCTGGAGGGCCGCTCTATTTTGACCAGCCGTGCAACGGGTCTGCCGGACTTTGCTATGACCACATCCTCACCGCGTTCCACAAGGTTCAACAGCTCGGAAAGGCGCGTTTTGGCTTCCTGGACGTTGTATTGTCCCATGTTGACCAAGTCTACTTGGTCAACCTCCACCGCAATAGGTTCTGACCAGTAGTCGTTGTCGCCGTAGTACGTCATATCCCGACGCTACGTCGGTCCCATTCGCGCAGGAAGGGCGGGCGCAGGCTATGTGGACAACCCTCAGGCTATGTGGACAACCCTGGGAATCAGGCCCGCGCGATGACCTCGCCATTGGGGATCAGGAACCAGCCGTCGTCCGTGGAGCCCCAGCGGTGCCAGCCCGCTGAGATCCGGGCAAGGTCGGCCGGGTTGGCGAATCCGTACTCAAGCGCCTGCTCGGCGAAGGCCGAATGCAGCACCCTTTCACCCCAGACGCGTGCCTGCCAGCGGCGCTGCTGCGCCGTGGCGTAAAGCCAGTTGCTGCTGGTGGGCGCGACGTCGGTGAACCCCGCAGCCTGTGCCCAGCTGACCAGCCGCCGCCCGGCGTCGGGCTCCGCCCCGTTGCGGCGGGCAATCCGCTGGTACAGGTCCATCCACTCGTCCAGCTCGGGAACGTCGGGGTACCAGCTCATGCCATGGAAGTCGGCGTCGCGGACAGCCACGATGCCGCCCGGCTTCGCCACCCGCCGCATCTCCCGGAGCGCCTCGACGGGGTCCGTCAGGTGCTGCAGCACCTGGTGGGCGTGGACGACGTCGAACGTCTCGTCCGGGAAGTCCAGGTCGTAAATGTTGCCCGCCACGAATTCCACGTTGGGCACTTCGCGTTCGACGGCGAGCGCCTGGGCCTGGGCCACGATGTCCGGTGAGCGGTCCAGGCCGGTGACCTTGCCGGGGCTGACCAGGGCGGCGAAGTCGCAGGTGATGGTGCCGGGCCCGCATCCGACGTCGAGCAGCGTGGACCCGGGCGTGAGGTACGGGAGGACGAACGCCGCGGAATTTTCGGCGGTCCTGGCGGCATGGGCGCGGACCACCGATTCGTGGTGGCCGTGCGTGTAAACGTCATCTTCAGGCTGCTGCGCACTCATAACCAAACGCTACCAACGTCTCGTCAAACCCCGTAGGGGGCCCGGTTAGGGAGGGTGGAAAACCCCGTACCCGCGGTTAAAAGACCGGCATACGCTGTGCGGCATCAAGCTTTGGGAGGACAGGGTGACAATCACATCCAAGTTCGTTTCCGCGCTGACGGCGGCGGGGCTGCTCGCTGGGCTGTTCGTGGGGCTCAATGCCCAGGTGGCGAACGCGGCTGTGGCACAGGTGGGCGCCACGGTCGAAACTGCCCCGGTGCACGGCACGGGGGATGCCGCGGATGACGCCGCGGTCTGGATCCATCCCACAGATCCGTCCAAGAGCACCACCATCGGAACTGACAAGAGCACTGACGGGCACGGGCTGGTGGTCTACGACCTCTCAGGCAAGGAATTGTTCTACTACCCGGACGGACGGATGAACAACGTCGATGTCCGCTACAACTTCCCCCTGGGCAGCAGCAAAGTCGGGCTGGTCGGTGTCACCAACAGGGTCCGCAGCCTGGACTTCTACAAGGTCAACGAGTCGGACCGCTCGCTGACGAAGGTGGGCAGTTTCGCACCCACCTCAAATATTGCTACGCCCCGCGGGTTCTCCTTCTACCACTCGCCGACCACCGGAAAGTACTTCGCATACGTCACCGACGTCGGCAAAGTGGAACAGTGGGAACTTGACGGTTCCACCGGGTCCGTCACCGGCAAGCTGGTGCGCAGCTGGACGGTGAGTGGTCCGGCCCACACCGAGGGCCTCGTAGCCGATGATGAGATGAACCGGCTGTACATAGCCCAGGAGGACATCGGGGGGATCTGGCGCTTCGGCGCGGAGCCAGGCGACTCGACAACCGGAACCAAGGTGGTCAGCACCACCGAGAACGGCGGCGACATCGTCCAGGACATCAAGGGCATCAGCATCTACTACGGCAGCGGAGGCGCGGGGTACCTGCTGGCCGCGAGCCAGGGCTCCAACCGGTTCCACGCCTATGCCCGGGATGACAACAGGCCGCTGGGAGCTTTCGCCATTCCCACCGCGAACGGGATCGACGCCGTGACCGGGATGGACGGGATAGACGTCACCAACTTCGGGGTGGGCGGTCCCTTCCCCCAGGGCTTCTTCGTTACGCAGGACACCAGCAACGACACCGGTAAACAGAACTTCAAGGTGGTGCCCTGGCAATCCATTGCTGCAGCATACTCGCCCGCGTTGCTCGTCGACCCCGCCTACGATCCACGCAGGATCGGGGCAGGATCCACGCCGACGCCCGATCCCACCACGCCTCCGCCCGGCGACACCGTGCCCCCTGAAACAACCATCACTTCGGGGCCGGCTGCAACGACAACGTCCACGAGTGCGTCCTTCGCCTTCACGTCGAGTGAAGCCAATTCCACGTTCCAATGCAGCCTGGACAGCGCCGCACGCGTCAACTGCACCTCACCCCAGGCCTACACCGGGCTGTCCGCCGGGTCCCACACCTTCAACGTCTGGGCCAAGGACGCGGCGGGGAACACCGATGCCACGGCTGCCACCCAGACCTGGAGCATCAGCGCCGGCGACACGGGCGGCGGCACCGGCACGATTACCCGCGGGGCGGTCAGCCAGGCCGTGAACACCGCAACGAGTACCACGCTTACCATCCCCAAACCGGCCAATGTGGCCGAAGGTACCCTGATGGTCAGCTGTGTTGCCCTGAATGGCGGCACCGTCACGGCGACGGGTGCTCCGGCCGGCTGGACACGGCTGGCTGCGGCGACCAGCATCGCGAATCCGAAGGTTTACGGTTTCTACAAGGTGGCCACCGCCGCCGAGCCGGCCAGCTATTCCTGGACGACGACTTCGACGACGAGCGGCGGGGGTATCGCCACTTATTCCGGCGCGGCCGGGCTTGACACCGCTGCCACCACCGCGGCCGGAGCGGCAGCGTCGTCGGGCACCGTCCCGGCAGTGACCACCACAACCGCGAACGCGATGCTCGTCGGATGCATGAGCGTCAACTCCGGCTCAGTGACCCTCACCTCGCCGGCGGGGATGACCCAGGCAATCGAAACCGGCGCACGCCGGTTCGAAGTTGCCGACGGCGTCCAGGCAGCCGCGGGACCGGGCGGTGCGAAGACGTGGACGTTCAGTGCCGCCCGCGAGTGGGCCGGATGGCTGGTGGCGGTTCGACCCAAAGCACCGTAATCCCGCCGCGCTGTTGCCAGCGCAGGAGGGCCGTCCTGGATGCTCCGGTACGGCCCTCCTGCTGTGCCGGCGGATGCTGGATCACGCCCCGGCGGATTCGGTCCTTGCAGCTACGGTGGCGTCGATCATTGCCGTCATGAACCGCGTGACAGTCTCCAGTTCCTCTTCGGAGAACGCGGCCAGGGCGCTGCCCATGTGCTGGGCGAGTGGTGCAAAGATGGCCCCGCCCTCCTGGAATGCCTTGGGGGTCATTTTCAGCTGGACCTGCCGCCGGTCCGTGCTGTGCCGCTCACGAACAACATGTCCTGAACTGTCCAGCCGGTCGATCAGCGCCGTCGTGGCGGGGGAGCTCAGGTTCAACTCCTTGCGCAGCAGGCCGGGCGTCACCACGTTGCCCCGTGCGGTGTGCCGCATGATCACGGCCAAGGCGTTCATGTCCGTGCGGTGCATGTCCTTCCGCTCTCCGGCAGCATCCACGTACCGGTTCGCCTCAAGAGTGAACTCCTGCAGGATCCTGAGCAGGGGGTGGCCGAACTCCCGTCCTGCCGGTGCCGAGGGGGATGGGTCCGGAACACTGTTAGCCGCCATCTCCACCTCCCGTTGTCCGGTTGCAGCGCGTTGCTGCCCAAGCGTCCTGACGGATATTACTCCAGCCAAGGTCCAGGAGGCGGCCGACTGCTCCCCGGCGACCTGCTGCCGGGTCAAACCAAAAAAGCTTGACTGGCACTTATCTCTGTCATGGAGATAATCTATGCTGGAACAAATACTACTCCTCCTGCTCACCCACGGAAGGCATCATGAAACGCACAAAAGTTGGCAGGGAACTTGTCCCGTTCTGGCTGCGCTGGCTGGTCCCCGTTGTCCTGGTGCTGGCCTGGCTGGGGCTGGCCGGGGTTGGTGGGCCCACCTTCGGCCGCTTGGACGAGGTGTCGTCCAATGACCAGGCATCCTTCCTGCCCGCCAGCGCCGAGGCAACGGAAGCCCAGGACTGGCAGGCGAGGTTCCGCGACTCGGATGAGGTTCCCGGCATTATCCTCATCGAGAAAAACGAGGTTTTCACGCCCCAACAGCTGGGCGGACTGGCCACCCTCAAAGCCGACCTTGAGAAGCTCAAACTGGGCAGCACCGTCATCGGTCCGATTCCGTCCAAGGACGCCAAGGCCGTCCAGTTCGTGGTCCCCATCGGATCCTCGACTGAGGTCAAGGACGCAGTGAAGGAGCTCCGGGACACCGTGAAAGAGGCTGCCCCTGAGGGGGCCCAAACCTTCGTCACCGGCCCCGCTGGACTGGCGGCAGACCTTACCGCGGCCTTCGGCGGCATTGACGGCATCCTCCTCCTCGTGGCCCTGTCCGCCGTGTTCGTGATCCTGCTGATCGTTTACCGGTCCCTGCTGCTGCCGATCATGGTGCTGCTGACCTCGGTGTTTGCCCTCTGCGCAGCCATCCTGCTGGTGTTCGGCATGGCCAAGGCCGGCTGGATCCAGCTCAACGGCCAAAGCCAGGGCATCCTCTCCATCCTGGTGATCGGCGCCGCCACGGACTACGCACTGCTCTTCGTGGCCCGCTTCCGCGAGGCGCTCACCCACACCGCCAACCGCACAGCCGCCGTCCTGACCGCCTGGAAAGCCTCCTTTGAGCCCATCCTGGCTTCCGGCGCCACCGTGATCATCGCCCTGCTGTGCCTGCTCTTCTCCGACCTGAACTCCAACAAGGCCCTGGGCCCGGTGGCCGCCGCCGGCATCCTGTGCGCCCTCTTCGCCGCGCTCACCCTGCTGCCCGCCCTCATGGCGCTGCTGGGCCGGGCCGCGTTCTGGCCGTTCCGGCCCAAGCTCCTCCCTGCGGATGAGCGCGAACCTGAGCTGGTCACCGGACTGGAAGGCCAGAAGGGTCTGTGGCGGGCCACCGGGTCGCTGGTCTCGCGGCGCCCCCGGACCGTGTGGGTTGCCTCCGTCCTCCTGCTCCTCGTTGCCGCAGGCGGCCTGTTCCAGCTGAAAGCCAACGGCGTGCCGCAGACGGACGTCATCCTCACCGCCTCGAACGCGGTGGACGGCCAGGATGCGCTGGCCCGCCACTTCGACGCAGGCAGCGGCAGCCCCGCCGTCGTGGTTGCAGACCAGGGCAAGGCGGCGGAGGTGCTGGACAAGGTGAAAGCGGACGACGGCGTGGGCGAGGCTTACCTGCTGGGCCCCGGCAGCGTGCCCATCACCGGAGCCCCCGGCGCACCCAGCGCCCCGGACGTCCGGGACGGGAAGGTGCTGATCAACGCCACCCTGAACGATGCCGCCGACTCACTGGAGGCGGAGGAAACCATCAAGGCCCTGCGCACCGAGGTGAAGGCCGTTGATCCCGGTGCCCTGGTGGGTGGCGTAACTGCTACAGCGCTCGACACCAACACCACGGCCCAGCACGACCTGGTGGTCATCATTCCGGTTGTCCTGGTGGTGATCCTCTTCATCCTGATGCTGCTGCTGCGCTCCATCGTGGCCCCGGTCCTGCTGGTGCTCTCCGTGGTGGTGTCCTACGCAGCCGCGCTGGGAGTCTCGGCCTTCGTGTTCAACAACCTCTTCGGCTTTCCGGGAGCTGACGCCACCGTTCCGCTGTTCGGCTTCGTCTTCCTGGTGGCCCTGGGCGTGGACTACAACATCTTCCTGATGAGCCGGGTCCGCGAGGAATCGCTCAAGCACGGCACCCGGCCCGGCATCCTGCGCGGCCTGGTGGTGACCGGCGGCGTCATTACCTCGGCCGGCGTGGTGCTGGCCGCAACCTTCGCCGCCCTTGGCGTCATCCCGATCATGTTCCTGGTGCAGCTGGCCTTCATCGTGGCGTTCGGCGTCCTGCTGGACACCGTGCTGGTGCGCTCGCTGCTGGTGCCGGCCCTGGCCTACGACATTGGACCGAAGATCTGGTGGCCCAGCAAGCTGGGGCGGACGGACGGCGGGAACGCCGTGCAGCCGCGGAAGCCCGGCGTCGAGCCCCTGGAAGAGGTTCCCAGCAGATGATCCCTGCCCTGTTGGTGCGTGCAGCCCGTCGATAGACTGCCAGTGCGCCCCTACGGACGCCGAGCCTCGAAGGAGAGATGCACCATGACTGAGAATCCTGAAGTTGCAGCCGAGGAACCCCGCAAGGGCAGCAGTGCGCCCGGACTGGAGGGGGAGGGCGGCCAGTATGTGGACGGCGACTACGGCGACGCCGGCACCATCAACGAACCCGAACGCGATGCCGCTGACGGGGAATACGAAGAAGGCGACTACGGCGATGCCGGCGCTGCCGGTGGTGCCCGTACGGAGCGCGCCATCCGGGAGGGGCTCACCGGCGGGCAGGTCCAGGCGACGGACGAGGAGCGCGGACCGCTCCATGGTGACCGGAATACGGAACGGTAAGTAGCCCGGCAGGCACGTTCTCGCATAGCGAACGTGCCTGCCGGCGTCGTATATTTGCGCCCTGATCCGCGGGAATTCAAGGAGTGCCGAGGTTATTTCTGACCATTGCACGCAAAGTTGAGCGTCCTTCACTCAACTTTGGATTGACATCGTTGGCGCCCTGAGTAGAGTTGAGTGCAGAACGCTCAATGCTTAGGGCGCCAGCCAGTTTCCAAGGAAAGAAGGAAGCAACACATGTCACGTGCAGTAGGTATCGACCTCGGAACCACCAACTCCGTCGTCTCCGTTCTCGAAGGTGGCGAGCCCACCGTTATTGCCAACGCCGAGGGTGGCCGCACCACGCCGTCCGTCGTTGCATTCTCCAAGTCCGGCGAGGTCCTGGTTGGTGAAATCGCCAAGCGCCAGGCCGTCAACAACATCGAGCGCACCATCGCTTCGGTCAAGCGCCACATGGGCACCGACTGGAAGGTGGACATCGATTCCAAGAAGTACACCCCGCAGGAAATCTCCGCGCGTATCCTCATGAAGCTGAAGAACGACGCCGAGTCCTACCTGGGTGAAAAGGTCACCGACGCGGTCATCACCGTCCCGGCCTACTTCAACGACGCCGAGCGCCAGGCCACCAAGGAAGCCGGCGAAATTGCAGGCCTGAACGTCCTGCGCATCGTCAACGAGCCCACCGCCGCAGCACTCGCCTACGGTCTGGACAAGGGCAAGGAAGACGAACTCATCCTGGTCTTCGACCTCGGTGGCGGTACCTTTGACGTCTCCCTGCTGGAAGTGGGCAAGGACGAAGACAACTTCTCCACCATCCAGGTCCGCGCCACGGCCGGTGACAACCGCCTCGGCGGCGACGACTGGGACCAGCGGGTTGTTGACTACCTGCTGAACCAGCTCAAGGTGAAGGGCATCGACCTCTCCAAGGACAAGATCGCCCTGCAGCGCCTCCGCGAAGCAGCTGAGCAGGCCAAGAAGGAACTCTCCTCCTCCTCCAGCACCAACGTCTCCCTCCAGTACCTCTCCGTCACCCCCGACGGCCCGGTCCACCTGGACGAGCAGCTGACCCGTGCCAAGTTCCAGGACCTCACCAAGGACCTGCTGGAGCGCACCAAGAAGCCCTTCCACGACGTCATCAAGGAAGCCGGCATCAAGCTCTCCGACATCAACCACATTGTGCTGGTCGGCGGTTCAACCCGTATGCCCGCCGTCTCCGAGCTGGTGAAGGAACTGGCCGGCGGCAAGGAGCCCAACAAGGGCGTCAACCCGGACGAGGTCGTGGCCGTGGGTGCAGCCCTGCAGGCCGGTGTGCTGAAGGGCGAGCGCAAGGACGTCCTCCTCATCGACGTGACCCCGCTGTCCCTCGGCATCGAGACCAAGGGCGGCGTGATGACGCACCTGATCGAGCGCAACACCGCCATCCCCACCAAGCGGTCCGAGACCTTCACCACGGCGGATGACAACCAGCCGTCCGTGGCCATCCAGGTCTTCCAGGGCGAGCGCGAGTTCACCCGGGACAACAAGCCGCTGGGCACGTTCGAGCTGACCGGCATCGCCCCGGCACCGCGCGGCGTTCCCCAGGTTGAGGTCACCTTCGACATCGACGCCAACGGCATTGTCCACGTCTCCGCGAAGGACAAGGGCACCGGCAAGGAACAGTCCATGACCATCACCGGTGGCTCCAGCCTCTCCAAGGAAGACATTGACCGCATGGTCCGTGACGCCGAGGAGCACGCAGCCGAGGACAAGGCCCGCCGCGAGGCCACCGACACCCGCAACACCGCCGAACAGCTGGCCTACTCCGTGGACAAGCTGATCGCCGACAACGCGGACAAGCTGCCCGAAGAGGTCAAGACCGAGGTCCAGGCCGACGTCGACGCCCTCAAGAAGGCCCTCGAAGGCACCGACGATGCCGCTGTGAAGTCCGCGTTCGAGAAGCTTCAGGCTTCCCAGACGAAGCTGGGCGAGGCCATCTACTCCCAGCCCGGTTCGCCGGACGGCGCAGCCGCTCCCGGCGCTGAGGGTGCCTCCGGAGCTTCGGCAGGGTCCTCGGACGAGGACATCGTCGACGCCGAGATCATCGACGAAGACGAAGCGAAGAAGTAACCCATGCCGCACCACGGTAACGAGGAAGAGCACAACGCATCCGCCGGCCAGCAGAACGCGCACGGCAACGGCCAGGAGCCGGTCATCCGGGACCACCGCAAGGTTGACCCGGTGACCGGGCAGGCCCGGCACCCCGAGGGCAGTCAGTCTGCCCCGGGAGCCGGTTCCCAGGCCGGAGCTGCGGATTCCGACGGCGACGCGCTGGCCCAGGCCGAAGAGATTCTCAACGGCGTGGACGTGCCGGCCGAGGAATCCGTGGCCCAGGGGACTCCGGCAGGATCAGCCGGCAACGCCGAGGCAGCCGAACTGCGCAACGACCTGCTCCGCCTCCAGGCTGAGTACGTCAACTACCGCAAGCGGGTTGAACGCGACCGCGCCGTGGCAGGGGAAATGGCCGTCATCGGCGTCCTGAACTCCCTGCTTCCGGTCCTGGACGACGTCGACGCCGCCCGGCAGCACGGTGACCTGACCGACGGTCCCTTCGCCGCGATCGCCACCAAGCTGGAGAACGCGCTGAAGACCTACGGCCTGGTCCGCATCAACGAGACCGGCGTGGAGTTCGATCCCACGATCCACGAGGCCCTGATCCAGCAGCCCGGCGAGGACATCGAGGTTGACACCGTCAGCCAGGTCCTCCGCTCCGGCTACAAATCAGGCGACCGCGTCCTCCGCGCAGCCCAGGTCATCGTCGCGGTCCCGGCGTAGTATCACTCAAGCGCGAAATGGCAGTTCGCGGCAGTGTTCTAAGAGAACATTGACGCGAACTGCCATCTCGGCAAGAACTTTTTGAAAGGAAACGCCATTGGCTAGCCAGGATTGGGTGGACAAGGACTTTTACAAGATCCTTGGTGTTGCCAAGGACGCTTCCGAAGCCGATATCAAGAAGGCCTACCGGAAGCTTGCGCGGCAGCACCACCCTGATACCAACGCAGGGAACGCTGCTTCCGAAAAGAAGTTCAAGGACATCTCCGAGGCCTACTCGGTGCTCTCGGATCCCGACGAGCGCCAGCAGTATGACGCCATCCGGGCCATGGGCAGCGGTGCGCGCTTCGCTCCCGGCGGTGCCGCCGGTGGCAACGGCGGGTTCGAGGACATGTTCGGCGGCCTGTTCACCGGCAACACCGGACGCCACGCGGGCGGATTCAACCCCGCCGGTGGCGGCATCCCGCCTGAGTTCGCAGACCTCTTCGGCGGCTTCGGCGGTGCACCAGGCTTCCAGCGCACCCCGCAAAAGGGCGCCGACCGTACCGCGTCCACCAGCATTTCCTTCGCCGGGTCCATCCGCGGGACCACCATCGGACTTCGCGAACCCAGCGGCGAGGTCATCGACGTCCGCGTTCCTGCCGGCATCAAAGACGGCCAGAAAGTGCGCGTCCGCGGCAAGGGCCAGCCCGGTGCCGCCGGTAGCGGCGACCTGGTGGTGTCCGTCTCTGTCCAGCCCCACGCCTTCTACACGCGCGACGGCGACAACCTACGCATCCACGTCCCCGTCACCTTCCCGGAGGCTGCTTTGGGAGCGGACATCGAAGTTCCCACCATCGACGGCGACAAGGTGAAGGTCCGCGTTCCGGCGGGCACGCCGTCGGGCCGTACCCTGCGGGTCAAGGGCAAAGGCGTGAAGACGTCCAAGGGCACCGGCGACCTGCTGGTGACCATCGACGTCGCTGTTCCCAAGAATCTCAACAAGGATGCCGAAGCTGCGGTCAAGGCGTTCGCCGAGGCCACGTCGTCGGCGGACGTCCGCGAGGGCCTGGCAGCCAAGGCCCGGCTCTAGGAGCGGAGGTGAGCCGTGGACATCAGTGCTGACCAGCCGATCTTCGTGATCTCCGTGGCGGCCGAGCTGGCGGACATGCACCCGCAGACCCTGCGGCAGTACGACAGGCTTGGCATCGTCAAGCCCAGCCGTGCCCCGGGCAAGTCCCGGCGCTACTCTCAGCGTGACGTGAACATGCTGCGGGAAGTGCAGCGGCTGTCCCACGAGGGTGTGTCGCTGGAAGGGATCAAGCGCATCCTGGAACTCGAAAACCAGGTGGCCGCGCTCCAAAACCGGATCACGGAACTCACCGAGGAACTGGGCCGCCGTCCGCGGGCAGTGGACGCCCGGATCTTTGCCGCCGGCGCGGCCGGTGACGTGGTGAGCCTCGCCCGCGGACAGCGGCCCCGGCCCAGGTCCCAGGCCATGGTGGTGTGGCGGCCGCGGGCAATCGGACAGTAGAACCCAAGCCAGTAGAACCCAGGCCAGCAGGTACCGCCTGCCGGCGTTCCGCGAAAATAGAGTACCCACTACTCGTGACGGAAACGGCCCCTGAAACTTGAATGGAACCATCGCCGGATCAGCGGCGATGGTTCCGCAAGTTCTGGGGGTTTTCCGTGTTTAAAGTTCTCAGCAAAAGTCTCAACAGCAAGGCCCGGCCGTGAGTCCGGGAATGGAAGCCGTGGCTGCCTTCAGCGGCTCCATGCCGGGGCAGGTCCTGCTGGCCATCGGGCAAACCATCGTGGTGGTCTGCGTCTGCTTCGACATGGTCCGCGAATTGTCCGTGCCGAGGTCGCACCGGCGCTTCGTGGCCAGCACCGTGTTCCGGACCCTCGCCATCCCTGCGATCATGGCCAACGCACTCACCGTCTTCATTGCCCTGGTGGTGTCGTCCTGGATGGATGTGGTGATGGGCATGTTCGTGCTGGTCGCCATCGTCTTCCGCTTCCACTACAACAAGGACGAGGACAACTGGTGGAAGGGCAAGGGCAAGAAACTCGCCCGCTGGGCACGCCGGCAGTTCGCAGGACGCACGTCCACCGCCCCGGCCATGGGCTAGCCGGCACCAAAAGCCGGGAGCCCCGCACACCTGGTGGCATGCGGGGCTCCCGTTTCCACGACGGCGTCAGCCGTTGATGACCTGCGGGACGCCCAGGGCTTTGAGTCCTTCGACGCCGAACTCCACGCCGTAGCCGGACTGCTTGGCGCCGCCGAACGGGATGCGCGGGTCCACGGCGCCGTGCCGGTTGATCCACACCGTGCCGGCCTGGATGCGTGCTGCGACCTCGCGGGCTGCCTTCAGGTCGGGGGACCAGACGGAGGCGCCGAGGCCGACGTCGAGCCCGTTGGCCTTTTCCACTGCTTCGTCGATGCTGCTGTAGCGGATGATCGGCAGGGCGGGGCCGAACTGTTCCTCGGCGACGAGGGGGTTGTCGTTGTCGATGTCGGCTACCAGCGTGGTGGGGTAGAAGTAGCCGGGCTGGTCGGCATCAGGGTTGCCACCCAGCAGGACGCGTGCTCCGGAAGCCTTCGCTGCCTCCACGAGGTTCGCGACGACGTCGTACTGGGCCTTGTTCTGCAACGGGCCCAGCACGTTGTTCTCGTCCAGGCCGTTGCCCATGGGCATGGCCTTGGCCACGGCGGTGAGTTCCTCGCAGACGGCGTCGTAAATGCTGTCGTGGACGTAGAGGCGCTTGAGTGCTGCGCAGGTCTGGCCGGTGTTCAGGAACGCACCCCAGAAGACGTCCTGGGCAATGGCCTTGGGGTCGGCGTCCGGCAGGACGATGCCGGCGTCGTTACCGCCCAGTTCCAGGGTGAGCCGTTTGACGGTGTCGGCGGAGGACTTGATGATGGCGCGGCCGCCCGCGGTGGAGCCTGTGAACATGATCTTGCCGATCGCGGGGTGGTCCGTGAGCCGCGCGCCCACTTCGCGGCCGCAGGAAACCACCGACAGGATGCCCTCGGGCAGCTCTTCGTTGAGGACCCTGACCAGTGCCAGAACGGACAGCGGGGTGTTGCCGGAGGGCTTGACCACCACGGCGTTGCCCATGCGCAGGGCCGGGGCGAGCTGCCACACGGCGATCATCATGGGCCAGTTCCAGGGACCGATCGCGCCGACGACGCCGATGGGCCGGTAGTGCAGCTCGGCGCGGGTCTCGCCGTCGTCCACGATGGTTTCCGGTTCCAATGGCAGGGACGCCGTGGCGCGGAGCCAGGCCACGCAGGCGCCCACTTCGAACCGGGCGTTGGGGCCGTTCAGCGGTTTGCCCTGCTCCCGGGAAAGCAGCTGGGCAAGTTCCTCCGCGGAGCGTTCGACGGCGTCGGCTGCTTTCAGGAGCGCGGCGGACCGGGCGTCGTGGCCCAGGGCAGCCCAGGCGGGCTGGGCGGCGACGGCTGCGGCCACGGCCTTTTCCAAGTAGTCCAGGTCGTGGATGGGGGCTTCGCCCACGGCTTCACCGGTGGCCGGGTCAAGGATGGTCCGGCCGGTGCCGGCGGCGGGGGTGATGGACGCGAGAAGCGCATCATAGGTTTCCAAGGGATACTCCACTTCGAGTAGGCAAGGACGCCAGCCGGTCGGCGTAGCGGGTTACTCCCCAGTGTGCCTTGCATCCGCTCCAGGATCTTGTCTTTGTGCGCAGGACCTTTGTGCAGGAGCGAACGCCGGCGGGCGAGTGTCACGCTGGCCCACTTTTGGGTGGTTAACGACGGCGGGACCCCGGGTTTCAGGGGTCCCGCAGTTCAAAGATGGGCCAGTGTGCCGGCGTTAGGGACCTGCGTAGGGGTCGGCGATGCCGATGTATTGGGTGGTGGTGTATTCGTTGATGCCTTCGGAGCCGCCTTCACGTCCCAGCCCTGATTGTTTGACGCCGCCGAAGGGTGCCGCGGCGTTGGAGATGACGCCGGCATTGAACCCGACCATCCCGAACTCGATCTGCTCGGCGACGCGCAGGAGCCGGTTGAAGTCGCGGGAATAGAGGTAGGACGCGAGGCCGTACTCGGATGCGTTGGCGAGTTTGATGGCTTCGGCTTCGGTGGTGAACGTGGTGACGGGGGCGACGGCGCCGAAGATTTCCTGGCCCAGAATGGCGGCGTCGTTGGGGACGTTGGCCAGGACGGTGGGCTGGTAGAAGTACCCGGGCCCGTCCACGGGGGCACCGCCGGTCACAGCCACGGCTCCGGCGTCGACTGCCGCTGATACCAGGGCGTGGACGTCGTCGCGGGCACCGCCGTCGATGAGCGGTCCCACGTTGGTGGAAGCTTCCGTGCCGCGGCCGGTACTGAGCGCGCCCATCGCGGAGGCGAACTTTGCGGTGAATTCCTGCGCCACCGACTCGTGGACCAGGAAGCGGTTGGCGGCCGTGCAGGCTTCGCCCATGTTCCGCATCTTCGCGGCCATTGCACCCTCGACGGCGGCGTCCAGGTCGGCGTCCTCGAACACGATGAATGGGGCGTTCCCGCCGAGCTCCATGGAGGTCCGGAGCACGTTCTGCGCGGCCTCGGCCATGAGGCGTTTGCCGACCGGGGTGGAGCCGGTGAAGGAGACTTTCCTCAGCCGGGTGTCCTTGAGGAGCGGCCCGGAAATCCCCGAGGCGGAGGAGGAGGCGACGACGTTGAGCACTCCGGCGGGGAGGCCGGCGTCGAGCATGGTCTGCGCGAAGTACTGCGCCGTGAGCGGGGTGAGTTTGGCGGGTTTGAGGACCATGGTGCACCCGGCGGCGACTGCCGGGGCTACCTTGCGGGTGGCCATCGCGAGCGGGAAATTCCACGGCGTGATGAGAAGGCAGGGGCCGACGGGCTTGTGCTGGACCAGGATCTTGTTCTTGCCCTCGGGGGTGGTGAGGTAGCGGCCATAGTCGCGGACGGTTTCCTCGGCGAACCAGCGCAGGAATTCGGCGCCGTAGGTGACTTCGCCGCGGGCTTCGGCCAGAGGTTTGCCCATTTCCAGGGTCATCAGGAGGGCGAAATCTTCCGCCCTCTCCGTGACCAGGTCAAAGGCCCGCCGCAGGATCTCGGACCGCACCCGCGGTGCGGTCCGCGCCCAGGACGCCTGCGCCGCGTCAGCCGCATCCAAGGCCGATACCGCGTCCTCGCTCGTCGCGGAGGCGAGAGTGGCGAGCACCTCCCCGGTGGCGGGATCATGCACATCGAACGTGCCGCCGTCGGACGAGTCTCTCCATTCGCCGTTGATCAGCAGACCGGTCGGCACCGACGTGAGCAGCGCGGCCTCGCGCTCCGCCGAAAGGGCAGGGAAGAGTACGGTCGAAGTGGTCATGCGGGAACTCCTTGAGGGATAAAGGTTCGAAGGCGCACCTGACTGGCAGTTGTTGTCGTTTTCGGGTGTCAAAACGGCAACAACTGCGAGCCAGTTGGGCGGTTAGTAGCTGGCGGGGGTTTCGCCGTCGGCGGGCTTGATGTATTTGGCGGCGAGGGCTTCGGAGCCGCGGGCGAGGATGGCGACGTCGGCGCCCACCAGGATGAAGTCGGCGCCGTTCGCGAGGTAGTGCTGTGCGGTGTCGGGGTTGAAGGCGTTGACGCCTGCGGGTTTCCCGGCCGCTTTGGCGGCGGAGAGGCAGTGTTCGACGGCGGCGCGCACCTCGGGGTGTTCCTGCTGTCCCAGCAGGCCCATGGAAGCGGCAAGGTCGGACGGGCCGACGAAGACCGCGTCCACCCCGTCCACCTTGAGGATGTCCTCGACGGCTTCCACTGCCGCGCTGGATTCGATCTGGACGGTGACGCTGATGGTCTCGTTGGCGCGGGCCAGGTAGTCCGGCACCCGGTTCCAGCGGGCTGCGCGGGCCAGGGCGGAACCCACTCCGCGGACACCCTGCGGCGGGTAGCGGGTCGCGGCCACCGCGGCTTCAGCCTCGGACACCGAGTTGACCATGGGGATCAGCAGGTTCTGCACGCCCAGGTCCAGGTACTGCTTTATCAGCACGGTGTCGTTCACCGGCGGCCGGACCAGGGTGTGGACCGGGTAGCCGTGGACGGCCTGGAGCTGGGCCAGGATGGATTCGAGCCCGTTGGGGCTGTGCTCGGCGTCCACCAGGAGCCAGTCCAGGCCGGACCCGGCGCAGAGTTCTGCGATCAGGGGGCTGCCGGAGCAGACCCACATTCCTGCCAGCGGCCGGCCTGCCTGACCCTTTTGTTTCTGCTCGGCCAAGGCGGACCGGAAGGTGTCCTCTATTCGAAACGGCATGTGACACTCCCCAGGGGGCCGTAATCGGCGTGAACGGTGTCGCCTTTGTAGACCCACAGAGGCCGGGTGAAGGAGCCGGCCAGGATGATGTCTCCGGCCTTCAGGGCGTCGCCGTGGGCGGCGATCTTGTTGGCCAGCCAGTGGACGCCGTTGGCGGGGTGGTCCAGGACCCCGGCGGCCACGCCGGTTTCCTCCACGGTCTGGTTCTTGTAGAGGATCGCGGAAACCCAACGGAGGTCCACGGCGTCCGGCTTGACGGGGTTCCCGCCGATCACCATGGCCCCCATCGCGGCGTTGTCGGAGATGGTGTCCACGATGGTCCGGCCCTCCATCTCGATCCTGGAATCCAGGATCTCGAGGGCCGGAACCACGTAGTCGGTGGCCTTCAGGACATCGAAGATGGTCACGCCGGGGCCCTTGAGCCCGTCCTTCAATACGAACGCCAGCTCCACCTCCACCCGCGGATGCGTGTACTGGTCCCACTCCACAGAGCAGCCGGTTTCCAGGACCATGTCGTCGAAGATGGCGCCGTAGTCCGGTTCGGTGATGCCGGTGGCGGCCTGCATGGCCTTGGACGTGAGGCCGATCTTGCGCCCCACCAGGGTCCGGCCGGCGTCCTCGCTGCGGCGGCGCCACAGCTGCTGCACCGCGTAGGAATCCTCCACCGTCATCTCCGGGTAGCGGGCTGTCAGGCGGGGGACAGGGGTGCGGGTCCGGCCGGCTTCCACCAGCTCGTCCGCGATGGCCTCAATCGTCTTCGGCTCAAGCATGGTTAGACCTGGACTCCCAGCTTGAAGCCCTCGGCGGCTTCACCTTCGGGCTTGCGGGTGTAGGAGAAGCCGTCGGCGCCCACGGTCACTGCCATCTCGGACTTTTCCTCGCGGACGATGACTGGCTGCGGCTTGCCGTCCAGGTCCAGGACCAGGGAAGCCTCGGTGTACCAGGACGGGACCACGGGGTTGCCCCACCAGTCGCGGCGCTGGTTGTCGTGGACGTCCCAGGTGATGGTGGGGTTGTCCGGGTCTCCGGTGTAGTAGTCCTGGGTGTAGATCTCGATGCGGTGGCCGTCCGGGTCAAGGATGTAGAGGTAGAACGCGTTGGACACACCGTGCCGGCCGGGACCGCGTTCGATCCGGTCGCTGATGCGCAGGGCGCCCATCTTGTCGCAGATCTGGATGATGTTGTGCTTCTCGTGCGTGGCGAACGCGACGTGGTGCATGCGCGGGCCGTTGCCGCCGGTGAGGGCGGTGTCGTGCACGGTCTGCTTGCGGTGCATCCACGCGGCGTAGGTGACGCCGTCGGAATCCTTGATGTCCTCGGAGACGCGGAAGCCGAGGTCCTCAAGGTAGGCGCGGCCGCGGGGGACGTCCGGGGTGACCTGGTTGAAGTGGTCCAGGCGGACCAGTTCGCCGGCGGAGTAGAGGTCGTAGCGCTGGGTGAGGCGCTCCACGTGCTCCACGTCGTAGAAGAACTCGTAGGGGAAGCCCAGCGGGTCCTCGACGCGGACGGAGTCGCCGACGCCTTTGGTGAAGCCTTCCTTGCGGCGCTCCACCCGGCAGCCGAGCTCGCGGTAGTAGGCCTCGGCGGCGTCCACCTCGGCGGGGGACTTCACGCGGTAGGCGAAGGCGGCGACGGCGGCAACCGGTCCCTTGCGCAGCACCAGGTTGTGGTGGATGAACTCCTCCAGGGACCGCAGGTAGATGTTGTTCTCGTCTTCTTCGGTGACGTGCAGGCCCAGGACGTCCACGTAGAACTCACGGGACTTGGCGAGGTCCGTGACCACGATTTCCATGTACGCGCAACGGACGATGTCCGGAGCCGGGACGGTGGGGGTGGGAACGAAGTTGGTCATTGGATTCTCTCTTCTTTGAAAGGGGTTTCCCCAACTGGCTGGCAGTAGATGCCGTTATGGAGGCCCAGAACGACAACTAATGCGAGCTAGTTGGGCTGATGGTGGTGGCTAGGCGCCGAACTTGGGGGTGTGGACGGAACCGAGCGTGATGTGCACGGCCTGCTGGTCGGTGTAGAAATCGATGGAGCGGTAGCCGCCCTCGTGGCCCAGGCCGGATGCCTTGACGCCGCCGAACGGGGTGCGCAGGTCGCGGACGTTGTGGCTGTTCAGCCACACCATGCCTGCCTCGACGTTCTGCGAGAAGTTGTGGGCGCGGGTCAGGTTCTGGGTCCAGATGTAGGCGGCCAGGCCGTACTTGGTGTTGTTCGCCAGGGCGAGGGCCTCGTCGTCGTTCTCGAACGGGGTGATGGCCACGACGGGTCCGAAGATCTCCTCCTGGAAGATCCGGGCGTCGGGGGCGACGTCGGCGAACACCGTGGGTGCGATGTAGTTGCCTTCGGGCAGGTGGTCGGGGCGGCCGCCGCCGGCCAGGAGCCGGCCTTCGGACTTGCCGATCTCCACGTAGGAGGCCACTTTCTCGTAGTGCTCCGGGTGGACCAGGGCGCCCACCTGGGTCTTGGGATCGTGCGGATCGCCCACCACGATGTTCTTGGCCCGGGCCGCGTACTTCTCGCAGAACTCGTCGTAGATGGCCCGCTCAACCAGGATGCGGGAACCGGCGGTGCAGCGCTCGCCGTTGAGGGAGAAGACCCCGAACAGCGCCGAGTCGATCGCGGCGTCCAGATCGGCGTCAGCGAAGACGACGCAGGGGGACTTGCCGCCGAGCTCCATGGACAGGCCCTTGAGGTTGGCGGCGGCGTTGCGGAAGATCGTCTGCCCGGTGGTGGTCTCGCCGGTGAAGGAGATCAATGGAACGTCCGGGTGCTTGACCAGGGCGTCGCCGGCTTCCTCGCCCAGGCCGTTGACCAGGTTGAAGACGCCATCGGGCAGCCCGGCTTCCTTGAAGATGGTGGCCCACAGTGAGGCGGACAGGGGAGTGAACTCCGCCGGCTTGAGCACCACGGTGTTGCCGGTGGCCAGCGCCGGGGCCAGCTTCCAGGACTCCAGCATGAACGGCGTGTTCCACGGGGTGATCAGGCCCGCGACGCCGATGGGCTTGCGGTTCACGTAGTTGATCTGCGAGCCGGGGACCTTCATGGCGTCGTCGAACTGGGCCACGATCAGGTCAGCGAAGAAACGGAAGTTCTCCGCTGCCCGCAGGGCCTGGCCCTTGGCCTGGGTGATGGGCAAGCCCGTGTCGAACGTCTCCAGTTCGGCGAGGCGGGCTTCCTGGGCCTCGACGGCGTCTGCAATTTTGTTCAGGATGCGGGCGCGTTCGCGGGGCTTCATCCGGGGCCACGGACCGTTCAGGAACGCTTCACGGGCGGCGGCGACGGCGAGGTCGATGTCTTCCTTCTGCCCCGCGGCGGCGGTGGCGTAATTCCGGTTGGAGACGGGGTCCAAAACGTCGAACGTCTTGCCGCCCACGGAGTCAACGAACTGGCCGTTGATGTAGTGCTGGATGTGGGTGGGCAGGTCCTGCGGTACGTAGTGGGTGCTGGTTTCTGTTGAGGTCGTCATCGTTGAAGTCCTAACTGGGTGTCTGTCAGTGGTTCAGTGGTTGGTTTGGGCCAGGTATGCGTCCAGGGTGGCGGAGCGGTGGAGCCTGGCGGCTTTTTCGATCTGTTCCGCGTCGGCTCCCGTTTCGATGAGCTTCAGCAGGTTTTCGTGTTCCTCGACTGAGTCGCGGGCGCGGCCGGGGACAAAGCGGAATGTTGAGGACCGGAGGGACGCGAGCCGATTCCAGCCGCGGTGCACCAGGTCCAGGATGTGCGGGTTGGGGCAGTGCTCGAACAGGACGCTGTGGAAGTCCTGGTTGAGCTGCGTGAAGCGGACCGGATCGAAGTGGTCCAGGCATGCGCGCATCTCCTCGTTCACGGCTCGGGCCCGGGCCACGGCCGCGGGATCGATCAGCGGGGCGGACAGCGCGGTGGCTGCGCCTTCCACGATGCTGAGGGTCTGCATGGTGTAGAGGTACTCGGTGGGGTCGATGCCGGCGACGGTGGCGCCCACGTTGCGTTCGAACGTCACCAGGCCTTCGGCTTCGAGCCGGCGGATGGCTTCGCGGACGGGCACCACGCTGAAGCCGAGGTCCTTGGCGATGGAGCCCAGGACCAGCCGGTAGCCGGGGGTGTAGGTGCCTTCCACGATCCGGGCCTTGACCGCCCGGTAGGCCTGCTCGGACTTGCTGCCGGCAACCATGGTGGCCTCACTCATTGGTGCTTGCCCATTCCTTGTACCGTTCTTGCCATTCGGCGTTCATGGGGTAGAGGCCGTCCACGCTGTTGCCCTGCTTGACCATCTCGAAGATGAAGGTTTCTTCCTTTTCCTGCTGGATGCAGTCCTCCACCAGTTCTTCGGCGATGGCCGGGGGGATCACCAGGATGCCGTCGGAATCGGCCACGATGATGTCGCCGGGCTGCACGGTGGCGCCGCCGCACGCGATGGTGATGTCCGTGTCCCACGGGATATGGCGGCGGCCCAGTACCGCGGGATGCGGGTTGGCGAAGTAGGTGGGCATCTCCAGGTCCGCCACGGCGGCGTAGTCGCGGACGCCGCCGTCGGTGATGATGGCGGCTGCGCCGCGGACCTGGGCGCGGAGGGCCAGGATGTCGCCCACGGTGCCGGTGCCCTTTTCGCCGCGGGCCTCCATGACCAGGATTTCGCCTTCGTTGACGGAGTCGATGGCCTTCTTCTGGGCGTTGAAGCCGCCGCCGTGGGTCTTGAAAAGGTCCTCGCGGTTCGGCACGTAGCGCAGGGTCCGGGCCAGGCCCACCACGCGGCGGTCCGGTCGGGTGGCCTGCAGTCCATCGATGCTGACGTTGTTGAGGCCGCGCTTGCGCATCTGGGAAGACAGCGTGGCCGTGGCAACGGACTCGAGCTTGGCTTTCAGGTCCGGAGTGAGGACGGGCGCGACGGCGGCAAGGCCCGCCGCTTCACGGGAACCGTAGGCTTCCTCCCGCTGCAGGTCATCGACCTTGGGCCGGGCACCAAAGTCGGCGAACGCCGTCGTGCCTTCCTCCACAGTGGTGACCAGCCGCCCCGTGGTGAGGCCGCCGTCGATCGTCTCCACTTCCACTTCCAGCACGTCGCCCGGCTTGGCGACCGAGGCGCCGGCCGGTGTGCCGGTGAGGATGATGTCACCTTCCTCGAGCGTGAGCAGCTGGGACAGGTCCGCGACAAGCCGGCCGAACGGGAAGAGCAGGTCCGCGGTGGTGTCGTCCTGCACCAGTTCGCCGTTGTGCCAGGTGCGGATGCGCAGCTTGGCAGGGTCGACGGCGTCTGCCGGGATCAGTGCCGGACCCACCGGGGTGAACCCGTCCCCGCCCTTGGACCGGAGGTTGGAGCCCTTGTCCGCGTAGCGGAGGTCGTACACGCCGAGATCGTTGCTGGCGGTGACGGCCGCGACGTGGCTCCAGGCGTCCTCGATCGAAACGCGGCGGGCGGCCTTGCCGATCACGAGGGCGATCTCGCCCTCGTAGCCCAGCAGTTCGCAGCCGGCGGGCCGCTCAACGGGGCTTCCGCCCAAGGCCAGCGAGCTGGAAGGCTTGAGGAAGTAGGACGGCTGGGCCGGGGTGCGGCCCCGCTGTGCCGCCCGGCTGGGGTAGTTGATGTGCACTGCGATCACCTTGCGTGCTGCCGCCAGGGTGTCGCCGTTGACCTGCTCCAAAGCCATCTCCTCATCAGGTACGAAATCGTATACGATCACTATTACCCATCCGGCGCTGCCCGTCAACCCCTGATTTTCCGGGCTTTTGGCGAGCAGGCCGATGGCACTTGTCGCCCGGATCACATGGGGCGTACAGTGGAAGCCAGACCTACAGTTTCGATTATCGAATCGCGTGTTCTTATATAGAACACGCTTCCAACGCCGATAGTCATCCACAACGAAGTGAGGAAAGCCCGTGCAGTTCCACCACCACGGATACGTATCCGGTGACCCGCGTGTCCAGCCGGCGGCCGGCGTCGGCCTTAACCGCCCCGAGGAACTTCCCGACGAAGTGGACGTCCTCATCGTGGGCACCGGTCCTGCCGGAATGCTCGCCGCGGCCCAGCTGTCGATGTTCCCCAACGTAACCACCCGCATCATCGAACGCCGCCCCGGCAGGCTCGCCATCGGGCAGGCTGACGGGATCCAGGCGCGCAGCGTGGAGACGTTCCAGGCCTTCGGTTTCGCGGAGCGGATCATCGCCGAGGCGTACCGCATCACCGAAATGGCATTCTGGAAGCCGGATCCCGCCAACCACGCCAACATCATCCGGACTGCCCGGGCCGTGGATGACGAGATGGGCATCAGCGAGTTCCCGCACCTGATCGTCAACCAGGCCCGCGTGCTGGACTACTTCGCGGAATTTGCCGCGAACTCGCCCACGCGAATGAAGCCTGATTACGGCTACGACTTCGAGGGCCTCACGGTAACCGGCGAGGGCGACTACCCCGTCACCGTGACCCTCCGCCACACCGCCGGACCCAGCGAAGGCCAGGAACGGATTGTCCGCGCCAAGTATGTGGTGGGCGCGGACGGCGCGCGCAGCAAGGTGCGCCAGGCCATCGGCTGCACCCTTGCCGGCGACCAGGCCAACCACGCCTGGGGCGTCATGGACACGCTGGCCGTCACCGACTTCCCGGACATCCGGACCAAGTGCGCCATCCAGGGTGCCGAGGGCAGCATCCTGCTGATCCCGCGCGAAGGCGGCCACCTGTTCCGGATGTATGTCGACCTGGGCGAAGTGGACCCCAACAGCCACCACTCAGTCCGCGACACCACCATCGAGGAAATCATCGCCAAGGCCAACGCCATCCTGCACCCCTACACGCTGGACGTGCGCAACGTCGCGTGGCACAGCGTCTACGAGGTGGGCCACCGGCTAACAGACAGGTTCGACGACGTCCTGCCGGCGGACCGAGGCACCCGCACCCCGAGGGTCTTCATCACCGGCGATGCCTGCCATACCCACAGCGCCAAGGCCGGCCAGGGCATGAATGTCTCCATGCAGGACGGCTTCAACATCGCCTGGAAGCTGGGCCATGTCCTGGAGGGCCGCAGCCCGGAGAGCCTGCTGACCACCTACTCCGAGGAGCGCCAGGTAGTGGCCAAGAACCTGATCGACTTCGACAAGGAATGGTCCACCATGATGGCAAAGAAGCCGGAGGAGTTCGAGCACCCCTCCGACCTTGAGGACTTCTACGTTCAGACCGCTGAATTCCCTGCCGGCTTCATGACCCAATACACGCCGTCGCTCATCGTTGGCAGCACCGACCACCAGGACCTGGCCACCGGATTCCCGGTGGGCAAACGCTTCAAGTCGGCCCCCGTGGTCCGCGTGGGGGACACCAACCCGATCCACCTGGGCCACCACGCCACCGCCGACGGCCGCTGGCGGATCTACGTCTTCGCCGACCCCGCCCTGCCGGGCACCAACTCGGCAACGGACATGCTCGCCGAGTGGTTCGCGAATTCGTCCGAGTCCCCGCTGGCCGCCACCCCGGCCGGCGCCGACCCGGACGCGTGGTTCGACCTGAAGGTCATCTACCAGCAGCCGCACACCGCCGTCGACATCAATGCCGTGCCCGCCGTCTTCAAGCCGATGGTGGGCCCGTTCAAGCTGACCGACTACGAGAAGGTCTACGCCACGGATCCCAAGGCGGACATTTTCGACCTCCGCGGCCTGGCCCGCGACGGCGTTGTGGTGGTGGTCCGCCCGGACCAGTACGTGGCCAATGTCCTGCCGCTGACGGCAACAGCGGAGCTGGGCGCGTTCTTCGCGCCGCTGCTCAAGCCGCTCCAGCAGGCTGCACCCGCGCAGCCGCGTCAGGCCGTGGCAGCCGCCGCCCGGTAGCCGGCCGCGGCGTACACGCCGAGGATCCGCACCTCGGTGGTGAAGAAGTCCAGTTCCTCGAGGGCCAGCTTCAGCGGCAGGTCCTCGTGGTGGCCTTCGACGTCGGCCATGAACATGGTGGCCGCAAACTCGTTGCCCACCATGTAGCTTTCCAGCCGGGTCATGTTCACGCCGTTGGTGGCGAAGCCGCCCAGCGCCTTGTACAGCGCGGAGGGGACGTTGCGCACGCGGAACACAAAGCTGGTGACTGCCGGTCCGGGAAGTTCGTCCCGGGCCGGCAGTGCCTTTTCGCGGGCCAGGACCACAAAACGGGTGGTGTTGGAGGGGTCGTCCTCAACCCGGGAGGCCAGGACCTCCAAGCCGTAGATCTGGGCTGCCAGCGGGGGAGCGAGGGAGAGCTTGCGCGGATCGTTCCACTCCGCCACCTCACGGGCGGACCCCGCGGTGTCACCGGCGATGACCGGCTTGAGGCCGTGTTCGCGGATCAGCTTCCGGCACTGGCCCAGCGCGTGGATGTGGCTGTGGACCTCCGTGGCGCCTTCAATGGTGCTGCCCGGGATGCCCAGCAGGTCGAAGTGGATGGGCAGGAAGTGCTCGCCCACAATTTGCAGGTTGGACTGGGGCAGCAGGACGTGGATGTCGGCAACCCGGCCGGCGATCGAGTTCTCGATGGGGATCATCGCCAGCTCCGCCTCGCCGCTGGTCACCAGCTCAAAGGCATCCTCAAAGCTGGCGCACGGCACGCTTTCCATGTCCGGGAACATCTGCTGACACGCGATATTTGAGTTGGCGCCAGGCTCACCCTGGTACGCAATCTTGGAGGCCATGGTCCGTATGGTTTCACGCCCGGGTGCCAGGTCCCAATTGCGGGTTCCGGATTACTGCGGCGTGACGCGCAGCCAGAGGTATTGCCGGGGGAGGAGGGTGACGCCGTCGTCCATTTGCAGGGCTGCTTCGGAGAGAAGGTCGACGGCGGCAGGGGAGAACCCGCCGAAGGTCTCCGCGGGCAGGGTCTGGGGTGAGTCGCTGAAGTTGGCCAGGGCCAGGATGATGGTCCCGCCCTCCCTGCCGCCCGGCCGCTGGTACCCGAGCACCGATTGGTTGTTGGTGTCGAAATCGACCAGCATGGTCCCGGCAAATTCGGCGGTGTTGGCCCGTACCTCGATCATCCGCTTCAGGCCCGCGTACACCGAGCCCTCCGGTGTGGCGGGGTCCAGGCGGCGGGCATACTGCTCCTCGGGAAAGTGCGGCCGGTGCACCCAGCGGCTGTCCTCCTCGTGGCCAGGCTCCTGCGCGTAGGCATAGTCGTTAACCTGCCCCACCTCGTCGCCCAGGTACAGCAGCGGGACGCCGCCGGTGCTGAAGGGCACCGAATGGGCCAGGAGGATCCGTTCCACCGCCTCAGCCGGGTCAACCTCCATGCCGCACAGGGACGCCGTCGTGCCTGAAATCCGGCAGTCGCCGGTCTTCGGGTTGTCCTGGAACGGGACGCCGCGGGCGAAGCTGCCGGGGAAACGGTTGACGTAGAAGGAGTTCAGGAAGCGGCGGTGGTCGAAGCCGTTGATGCCCAGTTCGGCGGCGTCCTCGTCGGCGAAGGTCCAGCCGATATCGTCATGGCTGCGGACGTAGTTCACCCACGCAGTGCCGTCCGGTATGTTATGCCGCCGGTGCAGCGCCTGGGCCAGGAGCGAAATGTCCCGCGTGGCCAGGGATTCCCAGATGAGCGCCATCTGAAGGGGGTTGTAGGACAGCTGGCATTCCTTGCGGTCGATGTAGAGCGCCACCTCGTCCGGGTGCACGATGGCCTCGGACTTGAACAGCAGCGACGGCGCGGCCAGCCGGCACACGGCGTTGAAGGCGCGGAGCAGGGTATGCGCCTGCGGCAGGTTCTCGCAGGGGGTGCCCAGCTGTTTCCAGATGAACGCCACCGCATCCATGCGCAGGATGTCCACGCCCTGGTTGGCCAGGAACAGCATCTCGCCGGCCATGGCCCGGAAAACGTCGGGATTGGAGTAGTTCAGGTCCCACTGGTAGGTGTGGAACGTCGCCCAGACCCACCGGCCGTCCTCCATTTGGATGAAGGATCCGGGGTGGTTCTCCGGGAAGATCTCGCGGACGTTCGCCTCGAACGCGTCCGGCAGCGTCCGGTCCGGGAAGATCCAGTAGTAGTCGCTGTACTCCGGATCGCCGGCGGCTGCCTTCCGCGCCCATTCGTGCTCGTCCGAAGTGTGGTTGAAGATGAAGTCCACCACCAGGCTGATGCCGTTGTCCTTCAGCTCGGCTGCCAGGGAGCGCAACTGCTCCATGGTGCCCAGTTTTGGGTTGACCTGGCGGTAGCTGGAGACCGCATAGCCGCCGTCTGAATGGGGCTCGGGGGCCAGGAACAGCGGCATGAGGTGCAGGTATGTAAGGCCCAGTTCCTTGAAGTACGGGATGCGGGCCCTGACTCCTTCCAGGCTTTCCGCGTAACGGTCCACGTAGCAGACGCCGCCCAGCATCTTGTTGGACTGGAACCAGTCCGGGTTTGCCTCCCGCTCGGCGTCAAGTACCTTCAGTTCCTCCGGGCGTTCCTGCCAGGACGTTGCGCTCTGCACCACCAGCGCGGAGAGCTGCTCCAGCCAGTCGGGCCGGTCACCGTAGAGGGAGTGGAAGAGGCTGCGGAGGGCAGGAAAGTGTTCCGCCATTCTCCGGTCAAAGTCCGGATCCGCTGCAAGGCCGAGGCCGCGCTCCCGTGCCAACGCGGACAGCACATACTGGCGCGCTTCTTCGTCCTCGTTAACCGTTCCTTGCATGCCACAGCCCCTTCCGGCCGCCGCCGGCACGTCCGGCGGCATTTGTAGTGAAGTATTCCACGTCACACTTCAGGAATTTTTGAATGAACTAGTTCCAGGCGGCGGACGCCTGCAAGGCTGCGCCCACCACGCCCGCCGAGTTTTCCAGGCTTGCCGGGATGACCGGAGTGCGCAGCGACAGGCGGGGCAGGTATTCCTGGCTGCACGCCGAAATTCCTCCGCCGATGATGATGAGGTCCGGCGAGAACAGGAACTCAACATGTGCCAGGTACCGCTGCAGCCGGCCGGCATACTCCACCCAGCCGAGGCCTTCGTTTTCGCGGACGACGGCGGAGGCCCGGGATTCCGCCTTGAAGCCGTCAACTTCCAGATGCCCCAGCTCGAAGTTGGGTACCAGCCTGCCGTCGACGATCAATGCAGATCCGATGCCCGTGCCCAGTGTCAGGACCAGCACAACGCCCTTCCTGGCTGTGCCGGCGCCGTAGAGGGCTTCCGCCATGCCGGCAGCGTCGGCGTCATTCACGACGCGGACGGGCCGGCCAAGTCGCGACTTCAGGTAGGACTGGACATCAAGTCCGATCCAGCTGCCGTCCATGTTCGCTGCGGAGTGGGCAATGCCCCGCTTGACGATCGAGGGGATCGCGACACCCACAGGACGGCCCGCAGCCCCAAGGCACTCAACCTCGAGCTCCGCGACCAGCCGGTCCATGGTGTCTGCTACGGCCCCTACGTTGCCGCCCGCAGGTGTTTGGAGGCGGCGGACTGCGCCGGCAGGGGTGCCGCTGGCCAGGTCGATGAGTGCGCCCTTGATCCACGTCCCGCCAATGTCGATCCCGATCCGGAGATCATGCGCAGCCGCGGCTTCGATGGTGGCGGTCACTGCAGCCACGCCGTGGCGGCGCCCGGCAGCAAGCCTGCTTCCAGCGGCGAGCTGGAGACAAGCACCTCACCGGCGGGCAGCTTGAAGGGTTCGGCGCCGAAGTTCGTCACGGACGTCCAGCCGTTGGGGCGGCGGAAGGCCACCACGTCATCCCTGCCGGTTTCCAGCCACTCCAGTGCTTCGGCTGTTTGGAGCTCCGACCGCAGTGCCAGCGCCCGCCGGTAGAGGGACAAGGTAGAGTCCTCCTCCGCTTCCTGGGCTTCGACCGAGCTGCCGCCGAACCATTCAGGCTGCGGCAGGTGCGAGCCGCCCGGCCCGAAGCCGAAGGAGCTTCCCACGGACGTCCAGGGCAGCGGAACGCGGCAGCCGTCGCGGCCGATCTCCACCCCCTTGTTGCGGAAGAAAGCCGGGTCCTGGCGGTCGGCGTCGGCAATTTCGCAGCCGACTTCCTGCAGGCCCAGTTCCTCGCCCTGGTACAGGTATGCGGAACCGGGCAGGGCGAACATCAGCAGGGATGCAGCGCGCGCACGGCGCAGGCCGAGTTCGGCGTCGACGTCCTCCTGCCTGCCGCCGGCCACGAGCCACTGCTTGCCGGCTTGCCCGGCCATGATGCCACCCGCCGAATCTTCGGAAGCAGGCAGCCCGTAGCGCGTGGCGTGGCGGACCACGTCGTGGTTCGAGAACACCCAGGTGGACGAAGCGCCGGAGGCTTCCGCCTCGGCCAGGTTCTTGGTGATCGTCTTCCGGAACTGGCCGGCGTCGAAGTCGGCCTGCAGCAGGTCGAAGTTAAAGGCCTGGCCGAGACCCTCCGGGCTGGCGTAGCGGGCTCGGCGGTCCGCATGGACCCAGGCTTCGGCGACGGCGGTGCGCGGTGGGGTGTATTCGTTGAACACCTTGCGCCACTCGGCGTAGATCCCGTGGACTTCGTCCCGGTCCCAGTAAGGGTGCCGGCCTTCGAGGTACAGCGCTTCGCCCTGGGCCTCGAGGTCTGCCGTCGAGGGCAGGGTTTCCTCGAGGTTCTTGGTCAGTGCGTGGGCGACGTCGATGCGGAAACCGTCCACCCCGCGGTCAGACCAGAAACGCAGGGTGGTGAGGAAGTCCTCCCGGACCTCCCGGTTGTCCCAGTTGAGGTCGGGCTGCTCCTTGGCGAAGATATGCATGTACCACTGGCCGGGGGCTCCGTCAGGTTCGGTGACGCGCTCCCACGCCGGGCCGCCGAACACAGAGACCCAGTCCGACGGCGGCAGCTCGCCGTTGTCGCCCAGGCCGTCACGAAAGACGTAGCGGTCCCGGGCCGGGGAGCCCTTCGGCGCAGCGAGGGCTTCCTGGAACCACTCGTGCCGGTCGGAGGAGTGGTTGGGCACGATGTCCACGATCAGCTTGAGGCCGGCGTCATGCAGTGCCTGGGCCATCCCGTCGAAGTCCTCCAGGGTGCCCAGCCGCGGGTCCACATTGCGGTAGTCGTCCACGTCGTAGCCGCCGTCCGCGAGGGCCGAAGGGTAGAAAGGGCTCAGCCACACGGCGTCGATGCCCAGCGTTTTCAGGTACGGGACCTTGGCGGTGATGCCCTTCAGGTCACCGATGCCGTCGCCGTTCGAATCGGCGAAGCTTCGGGGGTAGATCTGGTACACGGACGCCTGGCGCCACCAGTTGGGATCGTCCATGCGGGGTGCGTCGGTGCGGGCAGCCATTGTGGCAGTGGTGGGCAAAATTGGTTCCTTCAGTGGTAGTGGTGGGTATTCCGGTGGGGACGTCCGTTATTTGACCGCGCCCTGCGTGAGGCCGGACATGACCCAGCGCTGGGTAAACAGGTAAACGACGATGGCCGGCGCCATTGCCATCAGGTAGGAAGCGAAGGCAACGTTGTAGCTGTTGCTGAACTGCGTCTGGAAGATCTTCTGCAGCACCGGAATCGTCTGCATTTCGGGATCTGAAATGATGAGCGACGGCATCATGAAGTCATTCCATGAGGCGATGAAGGCGAAGATCCCGACGGTGGCGCTCATGGGTCCCAGCAGGGGGAAGATGAGCCGCCAGAACACCTGCCATGTGCCCGCGCCGTCCATCCGCATGCTTTCCTCCAGTTCCAGCGGGATTGAGCGCAGGAACGCCGTAAACAGCATTGTGTTGAAGGCCAGGGCAAAGACGATGTGCAGGATTGCGACGCCGAGCGGATTGTCCAGTCCCACAAGGCCAGTGAGCTGGATTTGCGGCAGCGCCACCACGGGGAACGGGATGAACATGGCGGCAAGCAGGTAGAAGAACGACCAGCGGAACAGCCGGCGGTCCCAGTTGCGGACGATCGCGTAGGCTGCCAGCGCCGACACGAGGATCTCGCCGATGACAGCGGTGACGGACACGAACACGGAGATCATGAAGCCGCGGGGGAAGTTCGTGAGCGTCCACGCCTGGGTGAAACTGTCGAAGGTCAAGGGGCTGGGCAAGGAGAACGCGTTGCCGTCGACTGCCTGGCCTGTGGTCTTGAACGCCATGCTGATGGTGACGTACAGCGGGACGAGTACGGCGAGGGTGCAGACGATCAGGAGCGCGGTGGCGGGCCAGTTGGTGCGTTCCTGGCCGCCGCCGAACCGGCGCTTTCCTGCGGCCGATGATTTTGCTGGGATGGTGCGGGTCGCGGTGCTCATGCTGCGATCCCTCCTTTGCCACGGGTAAAGCGGAGCTGGATGAGTGCGATGGCCACGCTGATGAGGAAGAAGATCACGGCGTTGGCCATCTGGTAGGCGTAGTCCCCGCCCTCGAAGCCGCGGAAGATCGCCATGGCGACGCTGCGGGTGGAGACCCCGGGGCCGCCGTCGGTGAGGCCCACGATGATGTCGTAGGCGTTGAGGTAGTTTTTGAAGCCCAGCACCGTGTTGATCACCGCGTACCCGGCAACGAGGGGCAGGGTGATGTGCCGCAGGTTGTGCCAGGGGGACGCGCCGTCGATGGAGCTTGCCTCATAGACCTCCGGGGGAACCGTGAGGAGGCCTGCGATGTAGATCAGCATGGCACTGGGAACCGACTGCCACGCAGTGACGAACACGATCCCCACCCAGGCAAGGTCGGGGTTGGCCAGGATGCTTGAGGAGAGCGCCTCGATCCCCAAGCCCTTGCCCATCAGCGGCAGCGAATTCGAGAAGAGGTACTGGAACACAAAGGCGATGACGATGCCGGAAATCACCATCGGAATCACGAACACCGTCCGCAGCGCGGCACGGAAGCGGACCCGGGACGTGAGTCCCAGCGCCAGGAGGAACGCGACGACGTTCACCACGATGACCGTCACCAGCGAAAAAGCCAGCGTGAAGCCATAGGATCCGAGGACTCCGTCATCCTGGAACACGGCGATGAAGTTTCGGAAGCCGATGAACTCAAAGTCGCCGAACCCCACGGAGTTGGTGAAGCTGTACACGAAGCCCAGCACGGCGGGCAGCGTGACGGCGAGCGTGAAGATCGCCAGGGACGGGAACAGGAAGAAATAGTAGAGCGGGTCGACCCGGCTTTTGCGCGCCCGTGGGGCTTTGGCCGCTGCTGGCGCCGTCACCTCAGCCCTGGTGGAAGGTCTCGTCATTGATGACATGGATGGTCCTCGTTTCGTGCCTTGAATCGAAAGTGCGGTTACGCGCGGAAAGCCAGGCGCGCCCAGTCGGCGTCCATCCGGCGAAGCGTGGCTTCGGGGTCGGCGCCGCCGATGATCGACTGGATGTAGTTGGCGGCGGGAATCGTGTTCGGGATGAACTGTGACGCGCCCATGTAGAAGCGGCCCTCGTCGTAGTACTTCTGCATCTCGACGATCCGGGGGTCGGTCACAGGCGGGGCATCCTTGGCGGTGCCGAAGCCCAGGAACTTGGCGTTGTAGGGGTTTTGGATGTCCGGCTGCAGCAAATACTGGAGGAAGGCGCGTGCACCCTGCTGTCCGTTCGAGACCTGGGGGATCCACAGCGAGAGGTCGATGTTGACGCGGACCTTGAGGTCGGCGGGGTCGTCCGTCATCGGCAGGGGAAAGGTGCCAAGCTCAACGCCGGTGCCGGCCTTTTCGATTTCACCGAAGGCCCATGGCCCCTGGAAGTACATGGCTGCCTGCCCTTGCGCCATAGCGGTGTTGCCGTCCCCGTACCCGCGGCTGGCGGCATCGGGGTTCACGTACTTCTTCAGCTGGACCATGCGCCGGACAGGTTCCAGCAGCGTTTTCTGGAACGAGACCTCGGAAGTCGGGCCAACCTTCTCGCCCACCTGGTGCATGGATTGGTAGAAGGCCCGCACATCCACCATGCCGCCCACTGTGTAGTCGAACAGGCCCTGCGCGATGGTCCAGGGTTCCCGGAACGTGCCGTAGATCGGAGTGATACCCGCCGCCTTGAGCCGTTCACACACGTCGATGAGCTCATCCCAGGTAGTGGGGACTGAGAGGGCGTTTGCCTCGAAGATGCTGCGGTTGTAAATGACGGACGCCGCCATGACCGAGTAGGGGATAACGCTTGTCCGGCCCGGGTACGTGGGGTACCAGTTGGTGAGGTCCGCGACGTCTTCGCGGATGGAGCCTGCTTCCGGGAGGTCGGAGAGGTCCGCCAGGGCTCCCCGTTCCATGAACCGCGCCATTTCCAGGTTGTAGTTCAGGCAGCCAAGATCGGGGGGACTGCTGCGGACGAAGCTGGCGGAAAGATTTGTTGCCATGTCATGGAGGACGCGGTACCGGTCCTGCGATGCAGTGAACTTCGCAGCCAGGTCGCGGAAGTACGGCACCGCCTCCGGTTTTGACTGGTGGAAGGTGATGGTTGGCGCGGCCCCTGCCGGGGCACACCCAGCCAGGCCGAAAGCAGCCAGCGTACCCCCGGCAGCGGCGAGGAAAGTACGTCGTGAGACTGGCGTCCCTGCGGGCATCAAAGGTGGCAACATCGGCTCCTAAGGGCTTTCGATGAGAGTTTATTTGGATCTTATATTTAGGTCCTATACGAGGATGGGGGATGCAGGGGCTATCGTCAAGGGGTGGACGGAACTACGGCGAGCTCGACCCAACTGTTACGGCAGATCAACTCGGAAGCATTGCTGCGCTTCGCCCTCCAGGAACAAGTTTTTACGGCGGGTGAGGCTATGGAAGCGACCGGGCTGACCCGTGCCACAGTGCTCGGGGTCTGCCAGGGGCTTGTTGAGGCCGGTTGGCTCGAGGAAGTGGTCGATGGCGGTGACTCCGGCCCGGCGCCTAAGGGCCGGCCGGCCCGCCGCTATCAACTCCGAGAATCTGCCGGCGTAGTCGTGGGGCTTGATGCCGGCGAAAGCCATCTCACTGCCATCGTCGCTGACCTGCGCGGCCGTGAGCTGGGAAAACGCCGCCAAGGCATTGACTCCCATGCACTGGGCCGCGCCGGACGGGTTGCCAACGTCCGGGAGCTGATCCACGTGACGCTCAGCGATGTCGGATGCGACGTCGACGACGTTTTGCTTACGGTGGTAGGCGTTCCCGCCCCGGTCGACGGGGACGGCGCGTCCCCGGACGGAGGGGAATTCTGGCAGCTGATGAATTCCGGATTCGCCTCGAACCTCCAGGGCAAGGTCATCGTGGAGAACGACGCCAACCTTGCCGCCATCGCCGAGCAGGCGCAGGAGCAGTCCCCCAATGTGGCAACTCTTTTATCCGGGGAGCGGTTTGGCGCCGGCCTGATCGTCGACGGGAGCCTGCTGCGCGGGTGCCGTGGCGGGGCTGGTGAGATGCGGTTCCTGGACGTGTTTGACAGCAAGCTCGTCCCCGACGAGGGAGGCTCGGACGGGTTCGGCGCGCTTGCGCGGAAGTGGGCGCGTTCGCGCATCCGCTCCTACGACGGAGCTACCACGCTGCGGCACATACCCGAGGGGGAAATCAGCGCAGAAGATGTCTTCCAAGCGGCCAGCGACGGGGACCCGCTTGCAAGCGACATCATCGCGCGGCTCGGCGTCCGGCTGGCACGGATCGCCGTGGTCCTCTCCAGTCTCCTGGACATTGAGCGGGTAGTCATCGCAGGCGGGATCGCGCTCGGCATCGAGCCTGTCCTGGAACACGCGCGTACCCTGCTGCCCCGGGACTCCGGCCTGCCGCTCCCTGACCTCGTTGCAAGCAAGCTCGGAGCAGAGGTGGTGGTCCAGGGTGCCATCGAGTCCGCGCTGACAAGCATCAGGCGCGAACCCATGGCCTTCCTCCCACGTATGCTCCGAACCTGACACTAGGTCGCATCGACTGCAATTGGAACAGCCTTTGCTTACCCATATAAGGAACGCCAGAGATGACAGGACACACATGAGCCGCACCTACACCATCGATTCAATACCGGGCGACGGCATCGGCGTCGACGTCACCGAAGTGGCCATGGGCTGCGTGGATGCTGTGGCCGGGCTGCATGGCTTCGCCGTCAACTGGCGGGTCCGTGACTGGAACAGCGACCTCTACGCCAAAACCGGCCGCATGATGCCGGTGGACGGCATCGAGCAGCTCAGCAGCGGCGACGGGATCTACCTGGGAGCGGTGGGCACGCCTGACGTTCCGGATGACGTGACCCTGTGGGGACTGCTGATTCCCATCCGCCGCGAGTTCGACCAGTACGTCAACCTTCGCCCCATGAAGCTGCTGCCCGGGGTCAAAGGAGCGATGCCGGGACTTGAGGACCTGGATATTGTGGTGGTCCGGGAAAACGTTGAAGGTGAGTACTCGCAGATCGGTGGCCGCTTCGGTACGGGGACGGACGCTGAGTTCGCCGTCCAGGAGAGCGTCTTCACCAAAGCCGGCATCAGCAGGGTGGCCCGCTACGCGGCAGAGGCCGCAACGAAACGCGGCGGCATCCTGGTCTCGGCCACCAAATCCAACGGCATCATCCACACCATGCCGTTCTGGGACGAAGTGGTGGCCCGGACGGTGGAACAGTTCCCCGGCGTCACGGTGGACAAGGTGCTCATCGATGCGCTCGCGGCCCGGCTGGTCATGAAGCCCACCAGCGTCCGCACCATCGTCGCATCCAACCTGTTCGGGGATATCCTGTCCGACCTCGTGGCCGGAGTGGCCGGTTCCATCGGCATCGCCCCGAGTGCCAACCTGAACCCCGAGCGCCGGCACCCGTCGATGTTCGAGCCAGTCCACGGTTCCGCCCCGGACATCGCCGGCAAGGGCATCGCCAACCCCGTCGGCGCCCTCTGGGCTGCCGCCATGATGCTGGACCATTTGGGCGAGGCGGCGGCCGCGCAGTCCCTTACCGGCGCTTTCGAGTCAGCGCTGGCAGACGGCATCGCCACACCGGACCTGGGCGGCTCGGCCACCACGATGGAATTCGCGCAGGAGGTACGGGCCCGGCTGGGCTAGCCGCGGCTGGACACGACGGCTAGAGCACGTTCCGGATGGCCTGCTCGAAACTGGTGACGTGCTCCAAGGCGAGCTTGCCCGCCCGCTCCGCGTCGCCGTCGGCCACTGCCTCCAGCAGCTCCACGTGCTCGGCAATGTGGGACGCGACGGACGGGACCTTTTCGAGCACCATGCACCAGATGCGCGTGGCCAGGTTGTCGTAGCGGATCAGGACGTCCTCGAGGTGCGCGTTGGCCGCGGCCCGGTAGATCAGCCGGTGGACCTTGATGTCGTACCGCATGAGGTCGTAGGGATCGTCGTCATCGCCCATGGTGGAGATCGCGGCCGCGGTTTCCCGGATTTCCGCCCGCAGCGCGGGCGTTGCCAGCTTCGCGGCCCGGCGTGCGGCCAGGGGTTCCAGGGATTCGCGCAGCTCGGAGACGTCAGCCAGTTCAGTGATGTCGACGATGGTGGCGAACGTTCCGCGGCGGGGATAGGACACCACCAGGTGGTCGCTTTCCAGCCGCTTGAGGGCTTCCCGGACCGGCGTCCGGCCGATCCCGAGCTCGGCGGCCAGCTTGCCGTCGTTGATCGCCTCGCCCGGCCGGATGTCCAGCATGATGAGTCGGTCCCGGAGGTGCCGGTAGGCCTGTTCGGAGAGTGAGAGGTCCCCGTCGCCGGCCAGGTGGTTCTCTAATGTGACGCTCATTTCGAGCCTTCCCAGGAGTGCTATTGACGTCCAAGTGATCTGGAACATACTATTACGACAGTTCTAATATATCAGTTACAGATCAGTTATAGGTCAGTAACTCCGAAGGGCTCAAAAGGAGAACAATGCAGGACGTACTGAACGCCTCGCTCGCCACGGTCGACGCCGACGTCGCCGCCGCTGTGGCACAGGAACTGCACCGCCAGCAGTCCACCCTGGAAATGATTGCGTCGGAGAATTTCGCTCCGGCCTCCGTCATGGAGGCCCAGGGCTCGGTGCTCACTAACAAGTACGCCGAGGGCTACCCGGGCAAGCGCTACTACGGCGGCTGCGAGCACGTGGACGTCATTGAGCAGCTGGCCATCGACCGCGTGAAGGCATTGTTCGGCGCTCAGTTCGCCAACGTCCAGCCGCACTCCGGTGCCCAGGCCAACGCCGCCGCCATGTTCGCCCTGCTGAACCCGGGCGACACCATCCTGGGGCTCTCCCTGGCGCACGGCGGACACCTCACGCACGGCATGAAGATTAACTTCTCCGGCAAGCTCTACAACGTGGTTCCCTACCACGTCCGCGAGGAAGACCTCCGGATCGATATGGCCGAGGTGGAAGCCCTGGCCCTGGAACACAAGCCCAAGCTGATCGTTGCCGGCTGGTCCGCCTACTCCCGCCAGCTGGACTTTGCCGAGTTCCGCCGCATCGCCGACCTCGTGGGTGCCTACCTCATGGTGGACATGGCGCACTTCGCCGGACTCGTCGCCGCCGGCCTGCACCCGAACCCCGTCCCGTATGCGGACGTGGTCACCACCACCACCCACAAGACCCTGGGCGGTCCGCGCGGCGGCGTCATCCTGGCCAAGGAGGAATACGCCAAGAAGATCAACAGCGCGGTGTTCCCGGGCCAGCAGGGTGGTCCGCTGGAGCACGTTGTGGCCGCCAAGGCCGTGGCGTTCAAGCTCGCTGCCGCCCCCGAATTCAAGGAACGCCAGGAGCGGGTGCTGCAGGGCGCCAAGCTGCTGGCCGAGCGACTCCTCAAGGACGACGTCGCAGCCGCGGGCATTTCCGTGGTCAACGGCGGCACCGACGTCCACCTGGTCCTGGTTGACCTCCGCCACTCCGAACTCGACGGCCAGCAGGGTGAGGACGCACTCCACCAGATCGGCATCACGGTCAACCGCAACGCCGTCCCCTTCGACCCCCGCCCGCCGATGGTCTCCTCCGGCCTCCGGATCGGCACCCCCGCCCTGGCCGCCCGCGGCTTCGGCGCCGCCGAGTTCACCGAGGTTGCGGACATCATCGCCACGGCCCTGATTGCCTCCGCCGGCACCGGCACCCTCCCCGGGGACACCGCCGTCGAACTCCGGGAACGCGTAACGGCCCTGGCTGGCAAGTTCCCCCTCTACCCGCACCTCTCCGCCGACGCCAACCTGGCCGGCATCGAGGCAGACCTGATTGGAGCCGCCCAGTGAGCACCCAGCACCTTCCGGAGCACCCGGACTTCCTCTGGCGGAACCCGGAACCCAAGTCCTCCTACGATGCCGTGATCGTCGGCGGCGGCGGGCACGGCCTGGCCACCGCCTACTTCCTGGCCAAGAACCACGGGATGACCAACATCGCCGTCCTGGAAAAGGGCTGGCTGGCCGGCGGCAACATGGCCCGCAACACCACCATCATCCGCTCCAACTACCTCTGGGACGAGAGCGCGGCCATCTATGAACAGGCCCTCAAGCTCTGGGAAATCCTGCCCGAGGAACTCGAGTACGACTTTCTGTTCAGCCAGCGCGGCGTAATGAACCTGGCCCACACCCTGGGCGACGTGCGCGAAAGCATGCGCCGCGTGGGCGCCAACAAGCTGAATGGCGTCGACGCGGAATGGCTGGACCCGCAGCAGGTCAAGGAACTCTGCCCCATCCTGAACATCCGCGACAACATCCGCTACCCGGTCATGGGCGCCACCTACCAGCCCCGCGCCGGCATCGCCAAGCACGACCACGTGGCCTGGGCCTTCGCCCGCAAGTGTGACGAAATGGGCGTGGACATCATCCAGAACTGCGAGGTGACCGGATTCGTCAAGGACGGCAACCGCGTGGTAGGCGTCAAGACCAACCGCGGCACCATCAACACCGAAAAGGTGGGCCTCTGCGCCGCCGGCCACAGCTCGGTCCTGGCCGAGATGGCGGGCTTCGAACTGCCCATCCAGTCGCACCCGCTGCAGGCCCTGGTCTCCGAGCTGCACGAGCCCGTCCACCCCACGGTGGTCATGTCCAACCACGTGCACGTCTATGTCTCCCAGGCGCACAAGGGCGAACTGGTCATGGGCGCCGGCGTTGACTCCTACAACGGCTACGGCCAGCGCGGCTCCTTCCACGTGATCGAGCAGCAGATGGCGGCCGCCGTCGAACTCTTCCCCATTTTCGCCAGGGCGCACGTGCTCCGGACCTGGGGCGGCATCGTGGACACCACCCTGGACGCTTCGCCGATCGTGGGCACCACCCCGGTGGAGAACATGTTCGTGAACTGCGGCTGGGGAACCGGCGGGTTCAAGGGAACCCCCGCCGCCGGCATGACCTTCGCCCACACCATCGCCACCGGCGCCCCGCACAAGCTGAACGCGCCGTTCTCGCTGGACCGCTTCGAAACCGGCGCCCTCATCGACGAACACGGCGCCGCCGCCGTGGCCCACTAGCCGCCGCCACCAGAAAAGGACTAACGCACATGCTGCTGATCCCATGCCCCAACTGCGGCCCGCGGGACGAAACCGAATTCCACTACGGGGGACAGGCCCACGTCCCGTACCCCGAGAACCCCAACGAGCTGAGCGACACGGAGTGGTCCCGCTACCTTTTCTACCGGGAGAACCCCAAAGGCATCTTCGCCGAGCGCTGGGTCCACAGCACGGGCTGCCGCCAGTGGTTCAACATGCTCCGCGACACCGTGAGCTACGACATCAAGGCTGTCTACCCGATGGGGGCGAAGCGGCCTGACCGCTCCCCGGACGGCGCACCCGAAACCGGGACCGCCAGCACCGGCCCTGACAGCACCACCACGGGAAGTGCCGCACCCAGCACCTCCACCACGAGCATCCTCAGCACCACCGCCCCGGAAGGAGCGACCAAGTGACTTCCCAGAACGCCCGCCTGGCTACCGGCGGCCGCATCGACCGCACCATCTCCTGGCGCTTCACCGTGGACGGCGAGGAGTTCACCGGCCACCCCGGTGACACCCTTGCCTCGGCGCTGCTGGCCAACGGCCGCATCGCCGCCGGAAACTCCCTCTACGAGGACCGCCCCCGCGGCATCATGTCCGCCGGGGTGGAAGAAGCCAACGCCCTGGTCCGTGTGGAAGCACGCTTTCCCGGCCACGTGGCCGAATCCATGCTGCCCGCCACCACCGTTTCCCTGGTGGACGGCCTCCAGGCCACCCTGCTCAACGGGCTGGGCAAGCTGGACCCGGAGGATGACCGCGCCGAATACGACAAGAAGTACGTCCACACCGACGTCCTGGTGATCGGCGGTGGTCCCGCCGGGCTTGCCGCGGCCCGTGAGGCTGTCCGTACCGGTGCCAGGGTCATGCTGCTCGATGACCAGCCCGAGCTCGGCGGCTCGCTGCTCTCCGGTTCCACGGCTACCGGCCTGGCCGAGACCATCGAGGGAAAGCCTGCCCTGGAATGGGTGGCCGACGTCGAAGCGGAGCTGGTATCCGGCGCCGAGTCCACGGTCCTGAACCGCACCACCGCGTTTGGCGCCTATGACGCCAACTACGTCATCGCCGTCCAGAACCGCACCGACCACCTTTCCAGCCCGGCCGCCCCGGGTGTCTCCCGCCAGCGGATTTGGCACATCCGTGCCAGCCAGGTGGTTGTCGCGCCGGGAGCCCACGAGCGTCCCCTGGTGTTCGAGAACAACGACCGCCCCGGCATCATGCTCGCTTCCGCCGTACGCAGCTACCTGAACCGCTACGGGGTGGCTGCCGGTAAGCGCGTGGTCATCAGCACCACGAATGACAGCGCCTACGCCGTCGCTGCCGACCTGGCCGCCGCCGGCGTCAAGGTCGCCGCCGTGGTGGATGCCCGTCCGGCCCTGACCGCCGTGGCGACTGCCGCCGTCGAATCCGGGATCCGGGTGCTGATCGGCAGCGCGGTGGCCAACACTTCCGCAGGCGCCGAGGGCCGGCTGGACGGCGTCACCGTCCGCAGCATCAACGACGACGGCGAGCTCACCTCCGGCGTCGAGCAGATCTCAGCAGACCTGCTGGCAGTGTCCGGCGGTTGGAGCCCGCTGGTACACCTGCACTCCCAGCGCCAGGGCAAGCTGCGCTGGGACGAGGAGCTGGCAGCCTTCGTGCCCAGCACCGAGGTCCCCGCCCAGCAGACCATTGGCTCCGGCCGCGGCTCCTTCGCCACCGAAGACTGCGTCGCGGAGGGCATCTCCGCCGGCGCCAGGGCGGCCATCGCCACAGGCTTCGAATCCGCCGTCGAACCCTCCGTGTTCGGCGACCCGAAGGCATCCGCCCCCACCCGCCAGCTGTGGCTGGTACCGGGCGAGAACGGCACCCCTGACGACTGGCACCACCACTTCGTGGACTTCCAGCGCGACCAGTCCGTGGCGGACGTCCTCCGCTCCACCGGAGCCGGCATGCGCTCGGTGGAACACATCAAGCGGTACACCTCCATCAGCACCGCCAACGACCAGGGCAAGACCTCCGGCGTCAACGCCATCGGCGTCATCGCCGCGGCCCTGCGCACCGCCGGAGAAGCCTCCCGCGGCATCGGAGACATCGGCACCACCACCTACCGCGCCCCCTTCACCCCGGTGGCCTTCGCGGCACTGGCCGGACGCCAGCGCGGGGAACTGTTCGACCCCGCCCGCGTCACGTCCATCCACCCCTGGCACGTAGCCAAGGGCGCGCTGTTCGAGGACGTCGGACAGTGGAAGCGGCCCTGGTACTACCCGCAGGCCGGGGAGGACATGGACGCTGCCGTGCTGCGCGAATGCGCCGCCGTCCGCGAGTCCGTGGGCTTCATGGACGCCACCACGCTGGGCAAGATCGAAATCCGCGGCAAGGACGCGGGAGAGTTCCTGAACCGGATGTACACCAACGCGTTCAAGAAGCTCGCGCCCGGCTCGGCACGCTACGGCGTCATGTGCACCCCGGACGGGATGATCTTCGACGACGGCGTGACCCTCCGCGTCGACGACGAGACCTACTTCATGACCACCACCACCGGCGGCGCCGCCAAGGTGCTGGACTGGCTGGAGGAATGGCTGCAGACCGAGTGGCCGGAACTGGACGTGCAGTGCACCTCCGTGACGGAACAGTGGAGCACCATCGCCGTCGTCGGGCCCAAGTCCCGTGAGGTCATCGCCAAGGTGGCACCGGAACTGGCTGCCAACGGCGGCCTGGATGCCGAGGCCTTCCCGTTCATGACCTTCCGCGAGACCACCCTCGCCTCCGGCGTACGGGCCCGGATCTGCCGGATCTCGTTCTCCGGTGAACTGGCCTACGAAATCAATGTGCCGGCCTGGTACGGGCTCAACACCTGGGAAGCCGTTGCTGCTGCCGGTGCGGAGTTCAACATCACCCCCTACGGCACCGAAACCATGCACGTGCTGCGCGCCGAAAAGGGCTACCCGATCGTCGGGCAGGACACCGACGGCACTGTCACCCCGCAGGACGCGGGCATGGAGTGGATCGTGTCCAAGGCCAAGGACTTCATCGGCAAGCGCTCCTACACCCGTGCGGACGCCCAGCGTGAGGACCGCAAGCACCTGGTCAGCGTCCTCCCCGTGGATGGCACGCTGCGGCTGCCCGAAGGCACCCAGCTCGTCGAAAAGGGACGCTCCACCAACCCCGCCTACGGCCCCGTGCCGATGGAAGGGTTCGTCACCTCCAGCTACCACAGCGCAGCGCTGGGCCGGTCGTTCGGCCTGGCCCTGATCAAGAACGGACGCAACCGCATCGGCGAAACGCTGGTGGCAGCCGCCGGCGACCAGCTGGTGGACGTGGTTGTCGCAGAAACAGTGCTTTTTGACTCTGAAGGGACCCGTAAAGATGGCTGAAACAGCAGCATCCCCGACCTCCGCCAAGACCAACGCCGAAAAGAACCTCGCCGCCCGCGTCAGCCCGGCCCGCCAGCTGGCGGACGAGTTCGCGGCCGGCTCCCTGGCCGGCACCGTTGAAATTTCCGAGGTGCCTTTCCTGACCATGGTGGGCCTCCGGGCGCTGGCAGGCTCCGCCGCGGCGGAGCGCCTGGCCGGTGTCACCGGTGGCCTCCCCGCTGGCTCCGGCGCCGTGGCCGGCAACGGCGACGTGTCCGTCCTGTGGCTCGGGCCCGCCGAGTTCCTGGTGGTGGCGCCCACCGAGGCGCACGAATCCCTGGGCGGTGACCTCATCCCTGCGCTCCGGGACGCGCTGGGCGGCGACGCGGGCCAGGTGGTGGACCTGTCCGCCAACCGGACCACGTTCGAACTGACGGGCCCCCGGGCCCGCGCCGTCCTCGAAAAGGGCTGCTCGTTGGACCTGCACCCGCGGGTCTTCAAGGCCGGCACCGCCTTCTCCACGGAAATTGCGAACATTCCGGCCATCCTGTGGAAGACCGGTGACGAGTCCTTCAGGATCTTCCCTCGTGCCTCTTTCGCCGAGTTCCTGGGCCGGTGGCTGCTGGACGCCATGCGGGAGTACGCCTCGCCAGAGGTCCCCTGATGGCGCTCAGCGTCCTTGACCTCTTTTCCGTCGGCATCGGGCCCTCGTCGTCACACACGGTGGGCCCGATGCGGGCGGCGAAGCTGTTCGCGGACGGGCTGAAGGGCGATGGCCAGCTGGCCGCCACCGTGCGCGTCCAGTCTGAACTCTTTGGTTCCCTGGGCGCCACGGGGCGGGGGCACGGTTCCGACAAGGCAGTGGTCCTGGGGCTGCAGGGCCTTGAACCGGAGACCGTGGACACTTTCACGGCCGACGACCAGGTGGCTGCCGCCGCGCTGAACGCCGAACTGCACGTCGCCGGCAGCCACCGGGTGGACTTCAACTGGGAAGAGGACGTGGTGCTGCACCGGCGCAAGTCCCTTCCCGCGCACCCCAACGGCATGACGTTCCGGGCCTTGGACCACGCGGGTGCCGTCCTGAGCGAGCGGAGCTTCTACTCGATCGGCGGCGGCTTCGTGGTGGACGGCGACGCCGAGGGCGCGGACAAGGTGGTGCCGGATGACACCGTGCTGCCGTACCCGTTCTCCACGGGGGATGAACTCCTGCAGATCTGCAGCCGCGAAGGCATGTCCATCTCTGACGTCATGCTGGCCAACGAACTCACCTGGCGCAGTGAAGCGGAACTCCGCGAGCAGTTGCTGGGGCTGTGGGCCGTCATGCGCGAATGCGTGGAGAACGGCTGCAACGCAGGGGGCATCCTGCCCGGCGGGCTGAACGTCACCCGGCGGGCGCCCGCCCTGTTCCGCACCCTGACGGCCTCGGCCGCCACCGCCGAAGCCGCGGCAGCAACGCCGTCGCCCGTCCAGGCACCGGCAGATCCGCTGCTGGCGATGGAATGGGTGAACCTGTTCGCGCTGGCCGTGAACGAGGAGAACGCCGCCGGCGGGCGGATCGTCACGGCCCCAACCAACGGGGCCGCGGGAATCGTTCCGGCCGTCCTGCACTACTACGTGAAGTTTGTTCCAGGAGCCGACGACGACGGTGTGGTCCGCTTCCTGCTGACGGCGGCCGCCGTCGGAATCCTGTTCAAGACGAACGCCTCCATCTCCGGTGCCGAAGTGGGCTGCCAGGGCGAGGTGGGCTCTGCCTGCTCAATGGCCGCGGCTGGGCTCTGTGAAGTGCTCGGCGGGACGCCTGCGCAGGTGGAGAACGCCGCCGAAGTGGGGATCGAGCACAACCTGGGCCTGACCTGCGACCCCGTGGGCGGCCTGGTGCAGATCCCGTGCATCGAGCGGAATGCGATCGCCAGCGTGAAGGCGATCAACGCGGCCCGCCTGGCCCTGCACGGGGACGGCAGCCACAAGGTCTCGCTGGACAAGGCGATCAAGACCATGCGCGACACCGGAGCCGACATGAAAACCAAGTACAAGGAAACCTCCCGAGGAGGCCTCGCCGTGAATGTGATCGAGTGCTGAGCCATGACCGTGACTGAAACCCATATCCCCGCATCCAAGACGCCCACCACCGTGGAACACGTCCTGACCCTTGACTGCCCGGAAGGGCCCGGCATTGTGCACGCCGTGTCCGGTTTCCTCCTGGAACACGGCTGCGACATCATCGACAACAAGCAGTTCGGTGAGCGCACCGAGGGCCACTTCTTCATGCGCGTGCATTTCGTCTCCGAGGGGGATGAGTCCACGCTGGATGTCTTGCGGTCCTCCTTCGCCCCGGTGGCCGAAAAGTTCGGCATGCGGTGGCAGCTGGAGCGCCGGGGGTCTAAGCGCAAGGTGCTGATCATGGTGTCCAAGTTCGGACACTGCCTCAACGACCTGCTCTTCCGCGCCAGGATCGGCGAACTGCCCGTGGACATTGTGGCCGTCGTGTCCAACCACCGGGACCACCAGGCGCTGGTCGAGTGGCACGGCATCCCGTTCCACCACATCCCGGTCACGGCCGAGACCAAGCCCGCAGCGGAAGCCGCGCTGATGGAACTCGTGGACGGGCTCGACGTCGAACTCGTGGTGCTGGCGCGCTACATGCAGGTGCTCAGCGACGACCTGACCCGGAAGCTGGACGGCCGGGCCATCAACATCCACCACTCGTTCCTGCCCAGCTTCAAGGGCGCCAAGCCCTACCACCAGGCCTACGCGCGCGGCGTCAAGACCGTCGGCGCCACCGCGCACTACGTCAACGCCGAGCTGGACGAAGGGCCCATCATCTCCCAGCAGGTGGTGGACGTGGACCACACGTACGGTCCCGAGGACCTGGTGGCCGCCGGCCGCGACACCGAATGCAAGGCGCTCTCCAATGCCGTGAAGTGGCATTGCGAGGGCCGGGTCATCCTGCAGGGCAACCGCACCGTGGTGCTCCGCTAGCGGTTCTCAACTAAACACTGTCAGCGCGGCTGGCTGCCTTCGGGCGGCCGGCCGCGCTTTTGTTTGCCCGATCCTTGCGCCATTCCCGGGCCAGGCACTAGGCGCTGCCCTGCTCGGCGAGGCGGGCCTTGATCCGCTCGCTGGCATCGCGGAGGGATGCGTCGTTGACGGCTGCGGCAGCCGCCGGGTCCCCGTTCCGCGCAGCGGCCACCAGGTCCTGCTGGTACCGCCACAGGGAATCGTCGTCACCGGCGTCCAGGGAGCCCTGTGCGCCGACGATCTTGTAGGCGCGGCACTGCTGCCACAGGGCCCTGATCATTTGCAGCAGCACCGGGTTGCCGCCCGCCTGGTAAAGGATGGCCAGCATCTCCTCGTCATGGTCAAGGAGGGCAATGACCTGCCGCTCGTCGATGGCTTTGCGCATCAGCTCGTACTCGGACTGCATTCTCCCGCAGTCCTCCGGGGTGATCCTCTCGCTGCCCAGCCGCGCAGCTTCGGTCTCCAGAAGCCGGCGCACGTCATAGACGTGGATCAATTCCTCGAGGCTGAGGCTCTTGACCACGGCACCCTTGTGCGGCTCACGCTCCGCCAGGCCGGTTTCCTCCAGGCGGCGGATGGCCTCGCGGACCGGCATGACGCTTGTCCCCACCTGCTCGGCGAGGTCGCGCACCTTGAGCCGTGATCCGGCGGGCAGTTCACCGCTGAGGATCGCGGCATGGATCATCGCATAGACCTGGTCGGTCAGCAGGGTGGGCTCGGCGCGCTTGGATATGACCACCCGTCCAATATACGGCCGGGAGAACCAGCCCTTGCTGCGGCCGGGGCGGCCTGCCGCGCAGAAAAATATCCTTTTAGGGTCTTGTGTGATCTGTGATCACATCCTATGGTGGTTTATGTCACATCGACCCAGCATCCCCCGCAAACATCCCCAGCGGGACGGGTGCAAGCTTCCGACCTCCTGCCCTGTCGCCACCCGCGGTGGCGCCACAGGCTCCGCATCAGCTCCTCCCGCACAACCCTTGCCGGAGCCACCGCAACGGCTCCGGTGACCATGCACATCCAACAACAGCTAAGGAATGGCAATCATGAAAGACGCAGTAATCGTTGGCGGCGGCCTGGCCGGACTCTCGGCGGCCTGGCGGCTCCGGCACTGGGACACAGTGGTCCTGGAATCCGGGGACCGCGTGGGCGGCCGCATCCGCTCCGAACGCCGGGGTGACTACTGGCTGAACTGGGGCGGCCACGTTTTTGCCGGCGCCGGATCCTCCACCGACGCGCTGCTGAACGAAGTCGGCGTGATGGCGGTCCAGATCCCCGGGTCTCTGCAGGGCCTGTCCATGAACGGCAAGTTCATCAAGAAGGGGCACATCGCCACCTACCCGTTCCGCATCCCGATGTCCCTCACCTCCCGTGTGGACACCATGCGGGCCGGCCTGAAGGTCGTCAGTGGAGTGGCCAAGTACACCGGAGTGGTGCGAAAGCGGGCAGGGGAGTCGGGTGCCATGCGGCAGCAGCGCATCTACGATTTCGAGAACAACACCTCTTTCCAGAACTTCATCGGCAATCTCTCTGAAGATGCGGCAGCCCTGTTCAAGACCACCGTCACCCGTTCTGCCGGCGACATGGACCAGATCTCCGCCGGTGCCGGCATCGGCTACTTCAGCCTGGTCCTTGGCTTTGGCCAAGGGCTGAGCCGGGGCATCGTTGGCGGCCCGTCCACGCTGACGGAATCCATTGCGGCGGCCATGGGGGACTGCATCGAGCTCGGCGCCGTGGTCCACGAAGTAGTCCACAAAAAGGAATCCGTCGTGGTCCGGTACCGCCAGGGCGGCGTCGACCGCGAAGTCGAGGCCCGCACCGTTGTCCTCGCCACCACCGCCGACGTCTCGCACAAGGTCGGCGTGGACCTCCCGGATGACCTGCGCGGTGCACTCAGCCAGATCAAGTACGGCCCGCACGTCAGCACAGCGTTCCTGACCAACGAAACCACGGCCCGGCCCTGGGACGACATCTACGCCATCGCGGCACCGAAGCGCTCCTTCGCGATCGCCCTGAACCAGGCGAGCATCGTCCGCGGCACCGAATCCGTCCGGAAGCCCGGCGGCAGCTTCATGACGTTCTCCCCGGCCAGCCTGGGCAAGGCGCTGCTGGAGAAGAGCGAAGAGGACGTCATTAAGACCCACCTGACCGACCTTGACCAGGTCCTGGGCCACGGCTTCGCCGACAGCGTCGTCGAGGCCAAGGTGGACCGCTGGAAGAATGCGTCCCCCTACTGCTTCCCCGGCCGCGCCAAAATCCAGTCCACGCTGATGCGCGGAGCCGACCGCGTCTTCCTGGCCGGCGACTACCTCGGAACCCTCTACACCGAAAGCTCCATCACCACCGGCTTCTCCGCAGCCCAGGAAGCCGCCAGCGTCCTTGCCACCCACCGCCAGGCACCGCCCCAGGCCGGCCTGTCCATCGTCGCCTGACCATCCACCGTTTCATCAGTCCACTGATCCCACGCACGTAAGTAAGGAAACACTCCATGTCCAACAACCTCCGCGGTGTCCTCACCGCGCTCTCGACCCCCTTCAAGCAGGACGAAACCCTCGACGTCGAGACTTTGAAGCTGATCGTCGACCGCTCCATCGACGGCGGCGTGGACGGCGTCGTCGCCGCCGGCTCCACCGGCGAAGTAGGCGCCCTGTCCTCGGAAGAGCGCCTGCTGCTTATCGAGACCGTCATCAACCAGGCCAACGGCCGCGTGCCGGTAATCGCCAACACCGGTGCCACCTCCACCGCCGAGGCCATCCGCCTGTCCCGGGCCGCCGAGAAGCTGGGTGCCGACGTGCTCATGCTGGTCACCCCGTACTACGAGCCGCTGACCCTGGAGGAAACGGTCACTTACATCAAGGACGTGGCCCGGTCCGTCACCATTCCGGTGATGCTCTACAACATCCCGGCTGTCACCGGCGTGAACCTGGATCCGGCCACCGTCCGGGCACTGGCCGAGGAGGTGGACAACATCCGCTACATCAAGGACTCCAGCGCCAACTGGGAACAGGCACTTCAGCTGATCCACCACCACTCGGACGTCATCGGCACCTTCATCGGCTGGGACGTCTACCTCTACAGCGCCCTCGTCGAAGGCGCAGCGGGTGTCATGGCAGGCACGGCCAACGTGGTCCCGGCTGAAATCGTCGATGTCAGCCGCCGCATCGCCGAAGGCGACCTGCAGGGCGGACTGGAGCAGTGGAAGAAGGTCTACCCCGTGATTGACGCGCTCCTCTCGGTGCCGTTCATCCCCGCCATCAAGGCAGGCCTGACCCTGCAGGGCGTTCCCGCCCGATCCCCGCGCCGTCCCACGGCAGACCTCGGTGCCGGGGACCTGGGACGCGTGAAGAAAGCCCTGTCCGCCCTGTACCAGACTGTCGGATAAGCCATGGATACCGATTTCGGAGCCTTCCTGTCCGCCGTTTCCGACGCCATCTGGGCGCCCATGGCCTACGTGGTCCTGGGCCTCGGCGTCGCCTACTCCATCGCCACCAAAGGCATCCAGTTCCGCCGCATCCCGGACATGCTCCGCCAGTTGCGGGACAGCGAAGGCGGGGAGGGCGGCCTGTCCTCCTTCCAGGCCCTGGTCCTGGCACTGGCCAGCCGCGTCGGCGTCGGAAGCATCGCGGGCGTTGCCACGGCCGTCGGCGCCGGTGGCCCCGGAGCCCTCGTCTGGATGGCCATCACCGGCCTGGTGGGCTGCACCGTCGGCTACGCCGAAGCGGCCCTGTCCCAAACCTTCAAACGCCAGGTCCAGGACGAGGACCGCCGCAGTGCCAACGAGGACATCGGCGGCATGCCGTACTACATCAAGTACGGCCTGAAGCTGCCCAAAGTGGGCGCTCTCGTGGCAGTGCTGGGCGTCATCGGTTACGGCTTTGTCTTCCCGGGCCTGCAGGTCAACACCATTGCCGCAAGCGCCAAGCTGGCGTTCGGCCTGGACAGCTGGATTCCCGCCGTGCTGGTCACCGTCCTGATCGCCTTGGTTATCTTCGGCGGCACCACCCGCCTGGTGAAGGTGACCCAGGCCCTGGTGCCGGTCCTGGCCATCGGCTACCTGGTCCTTGCGCTGGCCGTGATCGGCATCAACATTGGCAGTGTCCCTGCCGCCGTTGCCCTGATCTTCCAGTCCGCCATCGGTGTCCACCCCATCATGGGCGGCATCGCCGGAGCCGCAATTGCCTGGGGCGTGCGCCGGGCTGTCTTCGCCTCATCCAACGGCCTCGGTGAGGCCACCTTCGCCGCAGCTGCGGCCCGCACCTCCCATCCGGGCAAGCAGGGCCTGGTGCAAACGTTCAGCATCTACATCGACGTGCTGCTGATCTGCATGGCCACCGGCCTGATGATGGTGGTTTCGGGCAAGTACAACGTCGCGGACGGTTCCGGCGGTTTCCTGGTCAACAACATCCCGGGCGTTCCCGTTGGTGCCAACTGGGTGCAGGAAGCCATCGACACGCTGCTTCCGGGCTGGGGAGCGGGATTCGTTTCCGTTGCCGTACTCCTCTTCGGCTTTACCTGCCTGCTGGCCTACTTCTACGTGGCCAACTCCAACCTCCTCTACCTGCTGGACGGCAGGCCAGGGCATCTTTGGAAGAACGTCCTGAAGATCGGCACCATGGCCATCGTCTTCGTCGGCTCCATCGTGAACGCCCAGGTGGTCTGGGCGGCCGGCGACATCGGCCTGGGCCTGATCGCCTGGGTCAACCTCATCTGCCTGGCCTTCCTCTTCCCGCTGGTCCGCAAGATCTACAAGGACTACGAACGCCAACGGAAGCTGGGCCTGGACCCCACCTTCAATCCCAAGGCACTGGGCATCGATGGTGCCGACTTCTGGGAGCAGCCGGTTCCCGTCGAGCACCACCACCATCAACTCCACCACGCCAGCCAGTCCACCGAGAGGACCCCGGACAAGCCATGACCACCACTGACACTGCACTGTTCACCGTTCGCAGGGCGGCCAACCCGCCCGTGCCGTCCCTTCCCCCGTTTGGCCAGTTCATCGGCGGCGCGTTTGTTCCGTCCACGTCGGAGGCAACGGTCGACGTCGTGAACCCGGCGACCGGGGCGGTCCTCACCCGGGTGCCTGCCGGGTCCGTCGAGGACGTCGACGCCGCCGTCGCCGCAGCTGTGGCGGCCAAGGCAGCGTGGGCGGCGAAGACGCCGAAGGACCGTGCCGGAGTCCTCCTCCGGATCGCGGACATCATCGAAGCCAACCGGGACCTGTTCGAAACCCTGGAATCCGCCAACACCGGCAAGCCCGCCGCGGTGGCGGAGGACGACATCACCAGCGCCATCGACACCTTCCGGTTCTCCGCCGGCGCCGCCCGCGCCTTCAGCACCATCGGTGCTGACGATTACGCGGAGAACCACACTTCGGTGATCCACCGCGAACCGGTGGGCGTGGTGGGCGTCATCACCCCCTGGAACTACCCACTGCTCATGGCTGCCTGGAAAATCGCCCCGGTCCTGGGCGCCGGCAACACCCTGGTCCTTAAGCCGTCCGAACAGACACCGCTGACTACGCTCAAGCTGGCCGAACTCATCGCCGGTGAGGTTCCCGCCGGCGTCGTGAACATCGTGACCGGCCCCGGACGCGTGGTGGGCAACCGGCTCTCCGAACACCCCGACGTTGACCTGGTGGCCATCACCGGAAGCGTGGGCAGCGGCCAGAAAGTGGCCGCCGGTGCAGCCGCGTCGGTCAAGAGGGTGCACCTGGAGCTTGGCGGCAAGGCGCCCGTCGTGGTGTTTGACGACGCCGACCTGGAGGCCGCTGCCAAGGGGGTCCGCAGTGCCGGGTTCTGGAACGGCGGCCAGGAGTGTGGTGCGGCATGCCGGGTCCTGGTGCACGAATCGGTGGCGGAGAAATTCACCGACCTGCTGGTGCGGGAGGTCAGCGAAATCTCTGTCGGCACCCCCGGCGCGGGGACCGACGTCGAGATCGGCTCCATGATCTCCGGCGCGCACTACGAGCGTGTCCTCGCCGCGCTGGACGACGTGCGCAAGGACGGCCTGACCATCGCGGTGGGCGGCAACGCCATCGAGGGGCCGGGCTTCTTCATCGAACCGACCGTGGTCACGGACGTTCCGCCCGGCGCCGCGATCGCCAGCACGGAAATCTTTGGGCCGGTGGTGTCCGTGGAGAGCTTCAGCACGGATGAGGAAGCCGTTGCCCGGGCCAACGAAACCATCTACGGACTGGCGGCCTCTGTCTGGACCAGGGACTCTGCCCGCTCGCTGACCGTTCCCCGGAAGCTGGATTTCGGCACGGTCTGGGTGAACTCGCACCTGGTCATCGCCACTGAAATGCCGTGGGGCGGATTCAAGGGCTCCGGTTACGGCCGCGACCTGTCCAGCTATGCCCTGGAGGACTTCTCCCGCACCAAGCACGTGATGTACAACCGCGGCTGACGCGCTTCATTTTCAGGGACTTCTGCCGTGGCGCTGTTCGCGTCACGGCAGAAGTGCGTTAAGCAGCAATGCTCCAGCGGCAGCTTTAACTGCTCGCGGTGCTACCCCGCCGCAGGAGAACCGCCTGGTGCACCTCCTCCAGGGCGGCAGCGATCTCCTCCCGCCCCACGCCCGCCAGGTACTGCAGTACCAGTCCATCCAGCGCGGCGAACAGCGAGCGGGCCACCACGCGGACGTCACCCTGGACGCCGAAAGCCTCAAGCCCCGCCGACAGCGCGCCAACGTAGCTTTCATACAGAGCGGCCACCGGTCCTGCCAGCTCCGGGCGGCGCCGGGCCTCGAGGATCATCTCGTACTGGAACACCTGCAGCCCCGGATCTTCAAGCAGCAGCTCCAGCAGCGCATCGGTGAAGGTGCCGCCGTTCGCCGCCGCATCCCGCAGCCGTGAGGCGGCGATTGATTGCTCGGAGGACCATTGCAGCGCTGCGCCGATCAGCGAGTCCCGGGTCCCGAAATGGTGGGCGACCAGGCTGTTGTTGACGCCCGCCGCCTCGGCCACCGCACGGTACGTGAGTCCCCGCAGGCCCTTCTGCGCCACCACATCCACCACTGCCCGCAGGAGTGATTCGCGGCCTGTGCCGTATTTCGAGGAGGAAGCGCTGCGGGTGGCAGAAGGCGTCATGACGACGATTCTAGCCAGCCGGGGTGAGGTGGAATGCAGCCTATTGACTTAAAACTAAGCAATTGCTTAGATTGCTTCACGCCGTGAGGCCCGTCACAGCCCCGGCGACATCATCATTCAATTCCGGCAGTCGCCGCCCTTCCCCTTGGAGTTCCCATGTCAACAGTCCCTGCCTTCACCACAGCCTCATTCCTCGACCCCGGCAAGAACGAGCCCTTTGAGCTTGGCCACGTGCAGTGGGTCCGCCGGTTTGGCGAAGGAGACAGGCCGGCGTTGGCTTGCGGCTACTGGCACGTCACTCCCACAGAAGCCCCCGAACCCTTCGACCTCGTCATGGAAGCCGACGAGACCATCCACATCCTCGACGGTCACCTTCGGATCGAGGTGGAGGACGGGGATACGTATGACCTCACCGCGGGCGGCGCCGCTTCCTTCAACAAGGGCGCCCGCACCAGGTGGGCCGTTCTGGCCCCCACCGTCGAATTCTTCGTCTACTCCTAGGAAGCTGCGCAATGGAACAGGAAAACAGCGGCGCAGGGCAGAACCTGGACGTCGTCATTGTAGGTGCCGGTTTCGCCGGCCTCACCGCCGCCCGCGAGCTCACGCGGCAGGGCCTTAAAGTCCGCATCGTCGAAGCCCGGGACCGCATCGGCGGCAGGACCTGGCTGGACCACCGGCTGGGCCGCGACCTGGAGATCGGCGGCACATGGGTCCACTGGACCCAGCCTTACGTATGGGCGGAACTGAAGCGGTATGGCATCGGCACCGTTGCCAGCCCGGAGCCCCAGCGGGCTTTCTGGTGGGCCGACGGCGGCCGCCGGGAAGGTTCGCCGGACACCCTGCTGGAACTGATCGGAAAGTACAACGGCGAATTCATCAAGGAGTCGCGGAACTACTTCCCCGAGCCATTCGCACCACTGGCCCGTGACGCCTTCAAGGAGATCGACCACGTCTCCGTACAGGACCGGATCCGGGACCAGTTTCCTCCCGGAGCGGCCCGCGACATCCTCGAATCCTTCTGGGCATTGAACTTTAACGGCCCCCTCGAGAACGCCGCGCTGACCCAGGCCCTGCGGTGGGTGGCCCTGACCAACGGTGACTGGGCCGTCAACTTCGAAGCATGCGCCACGTACAAGATCCAGGGCGGAACCGCCGCGCTCGCCAAGGCCATCCTTGAGGACTCCCGTGCCGCCGTCGACTTTGGTTTCGCCGTTGAAGGCATGACGGACGACGGTGGGACCGTCACCCTCCGGAGCGTGGACGGCCGGACCATCAGTGCCAGGGCCGCCGTCGTCACGGTCCCCCTTCCCGTCCTGGGAACCATCGACTTCCAGCCGCCGCTGCCGCCGGCCAAGGAGGAAGGGGCGCGGCTGGGACAGGTGTCCAAGGGCGTCAAGGCCTGGATCCGGCTGCGGGGCGAACATGCCCCCTTCGTGGCGCTGGGACAAGCGCACTGGCCGCTGAACTTCTTCCAGGCGGAGTACACGCTCGACGGCGACACGATCGTCGTCGGCTTCGGCCCCGATGCAACAAAAATTGACGCGTCGGATGCAGCGGCAGTCCAGGAGCAGCTGGCCCGGCTGGTGCCCGGCGTTGAAGTGCTGGACGTGGCCACGCATGACTGGGTGGCGGACCCGCTGGCGGGGGAGACCTGGCCTATGCACCGGACGGGTTTCCTCAGTAACCACCTGGCTGCGATGCAGTCCAGGCACGGCAACGTGTCTTTTGCCGGATCAGACATCGCCAACGGCTGGGGCGGCTTCATCGACGGCGCCATTGAAAGCGGCATGGAAGCGGCACTGGACGCCGCATCGCTGCTCGGCCCCCGATCCGCCGCCCGCCCCGCCGTCCAGAAGCCAATGCCGGGAAATCCTGCACTGCGCTGACAAACAACAACTCGTCGCTGGTGGACAAAGGGCTTCGGCGCCCCGCTGCCAAGCTGGATTCCACAGCAATTTTCCCGAACTCATGACCGTTAAGAAGGATCAAATGAGTATTTCGAATTCCGAGCCCCGGACCACTGACGCTCCGGCCAAGGAGCATTCAACGGCACTCCGCGCAGGCAGCGTCGGCGTGATGGGCATCCTCTTCTTCGTCCTGTCGGCGCAGGCGCCCCTCACGGGGATTGTGGGCGCCTCACCGCTGGCCGCAGCGCTGGGCAACGGCGCCGGGGCGCCGGGTGCGTACCTCATCGTGGGTATCGTCATCCTGATCTTCGCGGTCGGGTTCGTGGCCATGAGCCGCAAAATCCAGGCCAGCGGCGCGTTCTACGCCTACGTCACCGCGGCCTTCGGGCGGAAAACCGGCGCCGGCGCTGCATGGCTGGCCCTGCTCGCCTACAACACCATCCAGGCCGCCATGTACGGCCTGTATGGTGCGGCGTTCTCCGGCCTGCTGGCGACCGTTGGGCTGGATGTTCCATGGTGGCTGCTCGCCCTGGCCACCATGGCCGGCGTGCAGGTGCTTGGCTCCCTGAACATTGAACTCGGTGCCCGCGTGCTGGCCCTGCTGGTGGGACTCGAGGTGGCCATCCTGCTGCTGTTCGGCTTCACCGTCCTGCTCCACGGCGGCGGTCCGGAAGGCATCAGCGTGGCGGCGTCCTTCTCACCGGAAGCCATTGGCGCCGGGGCGCCGGGCGTGGCCATCATGTTCGCGGTAGCCTCCATGTTCGGCTTCGAATCCACCGCCATCTATTCGGCCGAGGCCAAGGACCCGCACCGCACGGTTGCCCGCGCCACCTACCTCTCCGTCGGCGTCATCTCCGTCTTCTTCTCCTTCATTTCCTGGATGCTGGTCAGCTACTACGGTCCGTCCCAGGTGATGGACGCTGCCGGGGCGGCCCTTGAATCCGGCGACGCCACCTCCTTCGTGCTCGGTCCCCTGGTGGAGCTGTTCGGACCATGGGCAGGCGTCGTGGCGGGCATCCTGCTGGTCACCTCGCTGCTCGCCGGCATCATCGCCTTCCATAACGGCATCAACCGCTACCTGCACTCCCTGGCCCTGCACGGTTCCATGCCCGCCGTGCTGGCCCGGACCAACCGGCACCGCGCACCTGCCGTCGCCGCGTGGGTCCAGTCTGCCATCGCCGTCGTCCTGGTGCTTCCCTTCGCCATGCTGGCCCTGGACCCCGTCCTGACCCTCTTCTCGTGGTTCAGCGGACTCGCGGTGGCGGCACTTCTGGTGCTGTACATGCTGTGCTCGGTGGCGGTGGTCAGCTTCTTCCGCCGTGAACGTGCAGGGGCGCAACTGTGGCAGACCCGCGTCGCCCCCGTCCTGGCAACGGTGCTGCTCGCCTGGGTCCTGTTCCTCGTGGTCAGCAACTTCACGGCCCTGATCGGCGGCAGCGCTGAAACAGCCATTGCATTGCTGGCCGCCGTGCCCGTGGTCTTCGTGGCGGGGGTGCTGGTGGAGTCCGCCATCGAGCGCCGCCATCACGCGGCCAGCCTGGGCCACGCGCTTACCTAGCGCTTACGGCTTCTCCTTCACTGGCCCGGCGCAGACTGCCAAGTCCGCGCCGGGCCAGCACGCGTGCAGTGGCGAAGAGTGCAGCCACCAGGACCAATGCCAACCAGGCCGCCCAGGCGCTGCGGGGCCACACCCCGGCCAGGCCCAGGAATGCCGGAACCGTGGCAGTAACCTGGCTCGCCAGGACCAGCGCCCAGCCCATGAACGGGTCCAGCCGCACGGCACCGAATGCAGCCGAAGCGAACAACAACCCCCACAGCACCGACCAGCACACCCAGAGCACCGCGAGCAGCGGATCCGCAGCGAGCCACGCGCCCGCCAGGAGCAGGCCGAAGAATGCCACCATGCCGCAGAACCAGCCCAGGCCCTTCGAACCCAGCCCCAGCAGGACATCCAGCCCGGCGTAGGCGTACGTCAGCCCGAACAGGAACATGCCGGCTGCCGTCAAAAGGTGTTCAGTGCCGGTACTGCCAGTGGAAAGGTGGACGACGCCGAGCAACAGCTGGGTGCCGCCCAGCAGCAGGCTGAAGGTTGCGGCGTCGCGGCGGGGGAGACTTCCGATCGTTGCCAGCCCGTTGACCAGCAGCGCCGCCCCGGAGAGAAGCAGGCATACGAACGGCATCAGAGCGTCTTCCCAATGCAGTTGGACCGGACAGAAACTCTCGCAGAGTGGAATATGTGTGTCACATTATGGAGATTAGCGGCGGTCGCGCCGCCCGCCTACTGGTCCCCGGTCGTAATCCGATAAGTTGAAGAGTAAACCTATGAGGCGACGTTGCTTTTGCGCCGTCCCTCGTTTCGGCACAGAGGTAAGGAACAGTTCATGGACGCACGGCTCGAAGCCATCAAGGATACCGTCCTCGCGCGGAACCCCGGCGAAGCGGAGTTCCACCAGGCTGTGGTGGAGGTCTTCGAGAGCCTTGGCCCGGTCCACGACAGGCACCCGGAATTCCTGGAGGCTGCCATCCTGGAACGGCTCTGCGAACCCGAGCGCCAGATCATCTTCCGCGTGCCGTGGACCGACGACTCGGGCCGCGTCCAGATCAACCGCGGCTTCCGGGTGGAGTTCAACTCCGCCCTGGGCCCGTACAAGGGCGGCCTGCGCTTCCACCCGTCCGTCTACCTGGGCATCGTAAAATTCCTCGGCTTCGAGCAGATCTTCAAGAATGCCCTCACCGGCATGCCCATCGGCGGAGGCAAGGGCGGCTCCGACTTCGATCCCCGCGGCCGCAGTGACGCCGAAGTGATGCGGTTCTGCCAGTCCTTCATGACCGAGCTCTACCGCCATATCGGCGAATACACCGACGTCCCGGCGGGCGACATCGGCGTGGGCGGCCGCGAAATCGGCTGCCTCTTCGGCCAGTACAAGCGCATCACCAACCGCTATGAGTCCGGCGTCCTCACGGGCAAGGGCATCTCTTGGGGCGGCTCCCTGGTCCGGCCCGAGGCCACCGGCTTCGGCACCGTCATCTTCACCCAGGAAATGCTGAAAACCCGCGGAACGTCCTTTGATGGCCAGCGCGTGGTGGTGTCCGGGTCCGGCAACGTGGCCATCAACGCCATCGCCAAAGCCCAGTCCCTCGGTGCCGCGGTGGTGGCCTGTTCCGACTCGTCAGGCTTCGTGGTGGAGGAGGCGGGCATCGACGTCGCGCTCCTCCGTGAGGTGAAGGAAGTGCATCGCGGCCGCCTGAAGGATTACGCGGAGCGCCGGGGCGGCGTTACCTACGTGGACGGCGGCTCGGTGTGGGACGTCGACGCCACGGTGGCGCTGCCCTGCGCCACGCAGAACGAGCTGGACGGCGATGCTGCCGCCCGCCTGGTGCGCAACGGCCTGCTCGCTGTCGGCGAGGGCGCCAACATGCCCTCCACCCGCGACGCTGTTGCCGTATTCCAGGAGGCAGGCGTGCTGTTCGGGCCCGGCAAGGCCGCGAACGCCGGCGGGGTGGCAACCTCGGCCCTGGAAATGCAGCAGAACGCCAGCCGCGATTCGTGGTCCTTCGAGCATACGGAGGAACGGCTCACAGAGATTATGGTGGGCATCCACGACCGCTGCGCCGCTACCGCCGAGGAGTACGGCGAACCCGGCAACTACGTGCTCGGCGCCAATATCGGCGGATTCGTCAAGGTGGCCGACGCCATGCTGGCGCAGGGATTGATCTAAGAGCCGCGGCGCCATTCGCTGGGCGAGACGCCAAAAGCATCCCGGAAGGTCCGGCTGAAATGGGCGGCATCCAGGAACCCCCAGCGGGCAGCCACCGTGCCGACGGATTGCCCGGCGTGCAGCGGGTCGCGGAGGTCGCGGCGTGCACCTTCGAGCCGCTGCGTCCGGATCCAGCTGGAAACGGTGGTCCCCGACTCGTGGAAGACGTTGTGCAGGTGCCGCGTGGAGATGAAATGCGCGGCAGCGATGCTTGCCGGTGACAGCAGGGGGTCGGCCAGGTTCGCCTCGATGTACTCGCGGACCGAGACCGCCAGCAGTGCCTGCGGCTTCATGCGGTCCGGCGTGATGTCCATTTCCGCGTGCAGCATGGTGGACACCAGGTCCAGGGCGTTGGTGGCGAGCCGTGAGCCGCTGGGGCCGTTCAGGACGTCGAGGTTCGCCGACAGTTCGCGAATGAACTGGCCCACGATTCCGCTGAGGCCCCCGCTGCCCATGCGCACCGCGGCGAGCTGCCCCACGTAGTCCACGGGCAGGGAGAGGGCATCGCAGGGGAACATCAGGACCATGATCCTGGTGCTGTCTTCGAAGGCAAGGGTGTAGGGCCTGTTGGTGTCGTAGATTGCCAGGTCGCCGGGCTGGAGGACGGCTTCGCGGTTGTCCTGGATCAGCAGGCCCGTGCCTTCCAGCTGCAGATTCAGCTTGAAATAGCGCTCATGGGCCTGGGCGATCAACGCGGGGGTGCGGTGGACTTCGTGGGAGGTGGCGGTCACTTCCACGATGGACATCCGGTCCAGCACCCGGGAACGCATCCGGCCCTGGAAACCTTCCACGTCCGCCGTCCGAGCGGTGAGGGGCACGAAGGATTCGGCCACCAGGTGTTTCCAGTGGTCAAACGATGTGGCAACGCTGGAGCTGAGGTCCTGGCGTGGGGTCAGGGCTGTTGCCCCGGTTGCTGCAGCTGCTGGCATGATGTTCCTCGCGACGGATGGCCACTTCACGTTTCCCCCCCCGGGTTGTGTCCTGCGACACACTCCATTCAGGTTAGCGGCGCACCAATTTTTTTTCAACGGTTGGCGAAAATAAGGCGAATTGTCTTTCCAGCCGCAGCCCAGCCTGGCGTGCCATGATCGGGCCATGAAGTCCATGACGGCTGCCGGCGGCCACCACCGGAACTTCAACTCCCGCGCCCACCATTCCCGGCTCCGGTTGCTGGTGATGCTTGCCGTCGGGCTTGTCGCGGCGCTGGCGGTTGGCACGTTTGGCACCTGGACGTATGCCCCCGCGCTCGGCTGGGCCGCTGCCTCGGCCACCTACCTCATCTGGGTCTGGAGCGTGATCGGACGCCTGGGTCCTGCAGCCACCGCTGCGCATGCGCGGAGGGAGGATCCCGGCAGGATCTTCTCGGACACGCTGGTCCTGGGCGCCACTGTGGCCAGCTTTGCCGGGGTCGCCCTGATTTTGCTTGATGCCTCCAGCGAGCAGGGTGGCGCTAAGGACGCAACGGTGGCCATGGCGCTGGGCAGCATTGCCCTCTCATGGTTCCTGGTCCACACCCTGTTCACTCTCCGCTACGCAGCCATCTACTACCGCGATGGCGCGGGTGTGGATTTCAACGAAGGGAGCCAGCCCCGGTATTCGGATTTCGCCTACCTGGCCTTCACTGTGGGCATGACGTTCCAGGTATCGGACACCGACCTGAAGACCACTGCCATCCGTTCCACCGTCCTGCGCCAGGCACTGCTGTCCTATCTTCTCGGTGCCATCGTCCTCGCCACCACCATCAACCTGGTTTCGGGGCTGATCCACTAAGCGGGCCTATTCTGGGCCCATGGCTGAGATAAGAGTTAACTGGCACCGGCGGCACAAAGAGGGCCTCAGTATGGGCGACAAAGCCGCTGACGCCCTTCGAAACGGCATGGGCAGCTGGCCTTTCGTGGGGATGTTCTTGGGTTTCATGGGACTGTGGGCCCTGGTGAATTCCTACGCCCTCGCCAACAACGCATGGGACCCCTACCCCTACATCCTGCTGAACCTCTTCCTGTCCATGCTGGCCGGTCTGCAGGGCGCCATCCTGCTCATTGCAGCCAAGCGCCAGGACGCCATTGCCTCGGCCATGGCGCAGCATGATTACGAAACTGACGTCCGGGCCGCGGCGCAGATCGAGATGCTCATGAACATCAACGCCGAGCAGTTGAAGCTGCTGCAGGAACTGCGGGACATGCGGGACCGGCCCTGAAAACGCCAATGGGTGCAACTCCGGCTGGAGCTGCACCCATTATGCGAGCGTTGTCTAGTCCTTCTTGAAGGCATCCTTGACGTGCTCGCCGGCCTGCTTGAGGTCCGACTTTGACTGGTCCGTCTGGCCTTCAGCCTTCAGGCTCTCGTCGCCCGTGGCGTTTCCGGCAGCTTCCTTGCCCTTGCCGCCGAGCTTCTCTGCAGCGTTGCCGATCTTGTCATCCAAACCCATGGAGATGCTCCTTACAGTTCGTGCTCGCTCCGGCATCCGCCAGAACCTGACCCCTCAATAGTAAGCATACTTTCGAGTTTGGCGCTCATTTCCGGCCGGGAATTTTGCTGAGGAGGGAAAGGTACCCCTCGAGTTGGGCCGCGTGGCCAAAGTCTGTTTGGCCAGCGGATGCAAGGGCTGCCTCGATCTGGGCCCCCAGCAGCATGTTCAGCAGCTGCCCGGCAAGGATGGGATCGTCGACGGCGGCACGGACGTCGCCGCTGTCCCTCGCCTCTGCCAGGAAACGGCGGATTGCCACCAGCCACTCATTCATCGACTGCTGGTGGATCGCCGCCTTCCGGGGGTCGTTGATGGCCCTTTGCCAGAACGGGACCACGATTCGTGCCTCGTTGACGCGCTCGTCATCGAGGGGGAGGACCTCGAGGCAAAAGGCCCGCAGCGCGTCCAGGCCCGTCCGCCCGGCCGTGACCTCGGCGATGCGCCGGTTGGTCCTGTTGAACACATGGCTGAAGGCGAATTCGAGCAGGGTGTCCTTGGTGGGGAAGTAGGGTTTCAGGGCGCCGTTGGCGAAGCCTGCCTCCGTGGCGATCTCCCGCATGGTGGCGCTCTCCAGGCCCTGACGGGCAATGATCCGCCAGGTGGCATCCACGAGTTCCAGGCGGCGCTCATCATGGTCAACTATCTTCGGCACCGCGGCCACTCCCCGGAAATATTTCGCTCAGACTCTTGTGAGCCATGTTACGGACGTTTATTCTCTACAACTATAGAAAATAAACCAGTGGCCGGCGACGGCCCGGACAAAGGCTCTTCCCATGACACTTGCACCAACCGAAACCGCATCGGCCTTCCACCTGGCAACGGCGGAGGAAATCCTGGACGTCCGCGCCATCCTGCAGTCGGAAGGCCACCTGGACGCCCGGCACCGCATCGCCTACCTCGGCCTGCTGGATCCGGCCCGGGGAGCGCAACCACAGGCTGTGGACCGCCGATTCCGGGTCTTCATCCACGACGTCTCGGGGGCTGCGCCGCGTGACGTCGTGGTCTCCATTACCCAGCAAAAGGTGCTCTCCGCCGTCGAACTCGATACCGCGGTGACCGGCGAACTTCCGGTCCTGGAGGAGGAATTCGAAGTAGTGGAGTCGCTCCTCGCCACAGATGACCGGTGGCTCAAGGCGCTCGCTGACCGGGGACTCGACGTCGAAAAGGTCCGCGTCGCCCCGCTCTCGGCCGGCGTTTTCGAATACGCCGAGGAGAAGGGCCGGCGCATCCTCCGCGGACTGGCATTTGTGCAGGAGTTCCCGGAGGACAGCGCCTGGGCGCATCCCGTGGACGGCCTGGTGGCCTACGTGGACGTGGTCACCAAGGAAGTCACCCAGGTGATCGACCTTGGCGTGATGCCCATACCCGCCGAGCATGGCAACTACACGGACCCCGAACTGACCGGTCCCATCCGCGAAACCCAGAAGCCCATCAATATCACCCAGCCAAAAGGCCCCAGCTTCACCGTCACCGGCGGCAATCATGTGGAGTGGGAAAAGTGGAGCGTGGACGTGGGCTTCGATGTCCGCGAAGGAGTGGTCCTGCACAACCTCGCCTTCCAGGACGGCGAGCGCAAGCGGCCCATTATCAACCGCGCCTCCATCGCGGAGATGGTGGTCCCGTACGGTGACCCGTCGCCCATCCGGTCCTGGCAGAACTACTTCGACACCGGCGAATACCTGGTGGGCCAGTACGCCAACTCGCTGGAGCTGGGCTGCGACTGCCTGGGCGAAATCACCTATCTCAGCCCGGTCATCAGTGACGCGTTCGGCAACCCGCGGGAAATCCACAACGGCATCTGCATGCATGAGGAGGATTGGAGCATCCTTTCCAAGCACTCCGACCTCTGGAGCGGCGTCACGTACACCCGCCGCAACCGCCGCCTGGTGATCTCCTTCTTCACCACCGTCGGCAACTACGACTACGGCTTCTACTGGTACCTCTACCTGGACGGCACCATCGAATTCGAGGCCAAGGCCACCGGCATCGTGTTCACCTCCGCGTTTCCCGAGGGCGGCTCGGACAACATCTCCGAGCTCGCCCCGGGGCTGGGTGCCCCGTTCCACCAGCACCTCTTCAGCGCCAGGCTGGACATGGCCATCGACGGATTCACCAACCGCGTGGAGGAAGAGGACGTGGTGCGCCAAGCCATGGGACCGGGCAATGAGCGCGGCAACGCCTTCTCCCGCAAGCGGACCGTGCTGGCCCGGGAATCCGAGGGCGTCCGCGAGGCCGACGCCCGTGCCGGCCGCACCTGGATCATCTCCAACCCCGAGTCCCGCAACCGGCTCGGCGAGCCCGTCGGCTACAAGCTGCACTCCCACAACCAGCCCACCCTGCTGGCAGACCCGGATTCCTCCATCGCGAAGCGCGCAGCCTTCGCCACCAAGGACCTGTGGGTCACCGGGTTTGCCGAAGACGAGAAGTACCCCACGGGCGACTTCGTCAACCAGCACGCCGGCGGAGCAGGCCTTCCCGGCTACGTGGCGCAGGACCGGGACATCGACGGCCAAGACATCGTCGTCTGGCACACCTTCGGCCTGACCCACTTCCCGCGGGTGGAGGACTGGCCCATCATGCCCGTGGACACCGTGGGCTTCAAACTGCGGCCCGAAGGCTTCTTCGACCGCAGCCCCGTCCTGGACGTCCCAGCCAACCCCAACAAGCAGGCGGCCTCCTGCCACAGTGAGGGCGGCAGCGGTGGCTGCCACTAGCCCCGCCCCCGCCAGGGCAGGGCGCACGACGGCGGCGGGCCGGCTTCCTGCCCGCCGCCCGGTGGTGCATCCCCGCCTGGTGGCCGCGGTCACCGCCGTTTCCTGCGCGGCACATGTGTGGCTGGCGGCGTCCGGGCACCACGGCGCGTGGCTTAGCGTCCTCATGCTGGCGCTCGCCGCGGTGTGCGTTCCCTGCACGGTGCACATCTGGCGGCACAGCCGGCTGGGTGCGCTGCACCAGGTCACCGTTGCTGCCGTGGCCATGGCTGCCCTGCACGCCGCCCTGCTGCTTGCCGGCGGCGGCGCCGGACACGCCCACGGCGGGGTGCCGCCGTCGTCCGCTGTTGTTGGTTCCAGCAGCGCTCAACTGCTGCTGGTCATCGCGCTGGAACTGGCCACGGCGCTGCTCGCCGCCACGCTGGTGGCCCGGGTCAGGCGGCTCCCTGCCTAGGGGCAGGCGCGCGCGTCAGCCGGCCGGGACGCCCAGCGGCCGGGCGACGTGCAACTGTTCCTGGTCAACGAGCCATTGGATGGATTCGAAGATGGCCTGCTCCGGCTCGAAGCGCGGCGTGTAGCCCAGCACGGACGCCGCCTTTTCAATGCTGAAGCACTGGCTGCGGTAGAGGTGGTTCCAGCTCGCATCTGCATGCTCCCGGGAGGTGTTCTCCCGGAAACGGTCCCAGGGAACCGGCTCCAGCACCGCAGCGTGGCCGAACCAGGCGGCGGCGATGTCCGCATAACCGCGGACCGTGAGTGCCGTGGGGGCAACGATGTTGAAGTCCTCGCCGGCAGCCGCCTCCCGCTGGGCAATGGCCTTCTCGAAGGCCTGGGCGACGTCGTCGGCGTGTACATGGTGCATCAACTCGGCGCCGCTTCCGGGGACCTGCAGCGGCTGGCCGGACGATATGACCTGCCAGACATGGGGATCGAGGTTTCCGAGCGGGCCGACGGGGTGCCAGCCCGGCCCGACGATGTGGCCGGGGTGCAGGGACGTGGTGGCCAGCCCGCCGCCCGCCGATTCCTCCTGCAGCATCAGGGCAATCCGGTTCTTCTGGATGCCGTACTCGCCAAAGGGCGCGGCAGCCGAATCCGAGCCTTCCCGGATGGGCAGCTTCAGGCTTTGCCCGTACCGCCAGACGGAACCGCAGTGCAGCAGGTGCCCCACCTCGCCGCGCAGCCGCTGCACCAGCGCAGTGGCCGATTCGAGGGTGAAGCAGACCAGGTCCACCACCACGTCCGGCTTGAGGGCCGCCACCCGGTCCGCGAAGGTTCCGTCCCGGTCCTCTGCCTGCCGGTCCGCGCTGACCTGGTGCACCTGCTGCCACTCCGGGGCGTCGGTGTAGGGCTTGCTGGTGCCGCGGCTGATGTTGGTGACCTCATGGCCGGCCCGGACCAGCCGGGGGACCAGGAACGACCCGATGTGGCCGCTGCCTCCGATGACGGTGACTTTCATTGCTCTCCGATCGTTGTGTTTCCTCCACGGTAGGGCTGCCGCACGAGGAAAGGGAGGCCCTGGCGGGCCTCCCTTTCCGGGTGGTGCAGACTGCCGGTCACGCGGGCTTGGCGAATTCTGCTGCGCTGATCACTTCATAGCAGACATAGGTCTCGTCGCCCTCCACCCAGGCGTCGTGGCCTGCCGGGATGGAGTACGCGTCGCCGGCCTGGATTGTCATGCCGGTTCCGTCGGTCATCTGCACTGTCAGTGTCCCGGCGGCGCAGACGCCCAGATGGTTGACCTGGCAGCTGTCCGTATGGACCACCGTCTTGACCGTTTCCGACCATCGCCAGCCGGGCTCGAAGGTGAAACGGCCCAAGGTGGCGCCGCCAATGTTGACCACATCCACCTGGGTCTTGGGTGGGCGGCGCTTCTCATCGGGCTGGTCGAAGGATTTGGACTCCAGGTCCTTCACCGTTACTGCGGGCATTTCTGGCTCCTTCGCAAGGAGTGGTTACTGAGTTCGTCCGGGGCTGTGCGCACCCGGGAATTGGGCCGGCAGGGCGGAATGTGCCCGTCCAGAGCCTGCCGGACCTATGGATCAACGCTCTCAATCTGCTCCTGCCCGCAGCCCATGTCAATGACGCATTTCCTCCTCGAACCACTCCCGCGCAGGGTTGCTCACCGAGGGGGCGGAACGGTCCAGCCCCGGCTGCGCAGCCCACCGCACCCCGTTGGCCAGGACCCGCTGGACCTGCGGATGATGGTACACCGGGTACTCCTGGTCGCCGGGGCTGAAGTAGAAGATCCGGCCCTTGCCACGGGTGAACGTGACGCCGGAGCGGAACACCTCGCCGCCTGCGAAGGAGCTGATGAAGATCAGGTCGTCCGGGTCCGGGATGTCGAACAGCTCGCCGTACATCTCCTGCTCCGGAATAACGATGGGGCTGGCCACGCCCTCCGCGATGGGGTGGGAGGGCTTCACGGACCACACCAGCTCACGCTGCCCGTCGTTGCGCCAGGCCAGGGAGCAACTGGTGCCCAGCAGTTTGGTGAAGATCTTCGAGAAGTGCCCGGAGTGGAGCACGATCAGGCCCATTCCACCCAGCACGTGCCGGTGGACGCATTCGACGACGGCGTCACCCACCTCCCCGTGCGCGACGTGGCCCCACCACAACAGGACGTCCGTCTCCGCGAGCACCTCCTCGGCAAGGCCATGGTCAGGCGCCGTGGCCAGGACCGCCGTCGTGATGTGTGCGTCCGGAAGGTGGGAACGAAGGCCGGCCGCAATGGCGCCATGGATGCCGTCCGGGTAGATCTCCCCGATGTGGGACGGCTCGTTGTTGGCTTCGTGGACGCCTTCGTTCCACACCAGGATCCTCAGTGTGCCGTTCATCAAAGCCGAACCTCCCTTTGCTCGCGCGCGGACTGGTAGCACGCGTCGATGACCTGTGCCCGGTACAGCGCCAGGGATCCGTCATGTTTGGCCCAGACCTGCGCCCCGGCGCGCACAGCGGTGACGAAATCCTCCACCACTGAATCATGCGCGCGGCCAGGCAGGACAGGGGGCAGGTAGTCCGCGGACTCGCCGTCCTTGTCGGTGAACACGCGCAGCTGGCCTACCGCCGGGAAGGGGGCGCCGTGCACCCTGAGTTCGGCGCCGCCGTCAGTCCCGTACACCGTGAAGTCCAGTTGGTCATCCGTTTCCCGGTAGGCCGCCCAGCTCGCCTCGACCAGGAGCGTTGCGCCGCCCTCCAGCCGCAGGAACGCCGAGGCGAAGTCCTCCACCTCGAAGGCATGGCTGGTGGCCTGGGCGGAGAACCGGCTTCCGCCGCCACGCCCCTGCGGGCCCAGTTCGGCATGGGTGGCCGCGGAGACCGCCACCACCTTGGGCTCGCCGAGGAGGTACAGGGCAAAATCAAGCACGTGGACGCCGATGTCCGCCAGCGGTCCGCCGCCGGCGAGCTCCGGGTTGGTGAACCAGCTGCCCAACGTGGGAATGCCGGCGCGCCGGAGCCATGACGCCTTCGCGTAGTAAGGCCGGCCCAGCCCACCGCCGTCGATGACCTCTTTGAGCGCCTTGATGTCGCCGCGGCGCCGGTGGTTGAAGGCGACGTCCAGGACGCGGCCGGCCTTTCGGGCCGCGTCCACCATGGCCTGGCCCTCCGCGGCATTGCGCGCGATGGGCTTTTCGCTCAGGACGTGGATTCCCCGTTCCAGGGCCCCGACGGCGATGGGTGCATGCAGGAAGGTGGGCACTGCCACGCTCACCGCGTCCAGGCCGCCGTGATCGAGCATGTCCTGCCAGTCAGCGAAAGCGTTCGGAATGCCGTATTCGGCCTGCAGGGAGTCGCGGAGGTCCTGCTCCATCCCTGCCACCGAGACGATGCTTACTCCGTCGAGTGCCGAGTAGGCCTTGAGGTGCTGCTGGCCGGCCCAGCCGATGCCCACCACGCCCACCCGTAAGTCACTCGGCGTTACAGGAGGGGATTGCTGGCTGTTCAAGGGCTGGCTCCTTCGGCGTGGCTGGCTGACCGGATGCTTTCCAGCCTAGCCCTGCGCTGCCCTGGTCCTGAAGTAACTGCTGCGCGCCGCGTGACACCTGAAACTCGCGTGCAATTGGCTGAAACCACCATTTAACACAGCCGAAACCTACCCAAAAATAGCCGCCATACATTGGTACCAGACGGCAAAAGCCGCCCCTCCGCCGGGAGTGGTTCCTCCACCCACATCCACCTGGCGGAAAGGCTCTGACGGCAACTTACCGTTCTTTTCGCATCTTGAAAGGGGTTTCCCATGGACTCGGGAAATGTCGCTTGGATTTTGGCCAGCTCGGCGCTGGTATGCATGATGATTCCCGCCCTGGCCCTGTTTTACGGGGGCATGGTGGGGTCCCGCCGGATCCTGAACATGATGATGATGTGCTTCGGCGGCGCCAGCCTGGTGGCCGTGCTCTGGGCACTGTTCGGTTACTCAATGGCCTTCGGAAACTCCGTGGGCGGACTGGGACTCATCGGTGACGTCACCGAGTTCCCCGGCATGGGGCAGCTGCTGGCCAAGGACGATTCCGCGTCCATCCCCGTCATCCTGTTCGCCGCATTCCAGCTGTTCTTCGCCTGCGTCACCACCGCGCTCGTTGCCGGTGCCGCCGCGGGCCGGATGAAGTTTGGCGCCTGGATGCTGTTCGCCGGCATCTGGGCCACGGTGGTGTATTTTCCCATCGCCCACTGGGTGTTCGCGTTCAACTCGGCGGACGGCAGCTCCGTGGGCGGCTGGATCGCCAACGGCATCAAGGCCATCGACTTCGCGGGCGGCACCGCGGTCCACATGAACGCCGGCGCCGCAGCACTGGCACTGGCACTGGTCCTGGGCAAGAGCTCCGGCTGGCCCAAGGTGGATCACGCCAAGCCCCACAGCCGGCCGCTGGTGCTGGTGGGCGCCGGCCTGCTCTGGGTTGGCTGGTTCGGCTTCAACGCCGGCTCAGCCCTCTCCGCCGGCCAGTCGGCGTCGGTGGTTTTCCTGAACACCGCCGTGGCTGCCGCCGCCGGGCTGCTGGCCTGGGCCCTCGTTGAGCGGGTCCGCCACGGCGCGGCCACGAGCATGGGCGCCGCATCTGGGCTGATCTCCGCGCTGGTCGCCATCACCCCGGCCTGTGGTGCCGTCAGCCCCTTGGGCGCCGTAGCCATCGGTGCCATTGCCGGAGCCGTCTGCTCCCTGGCCATCGAACTGAAGTTCCGGCTGGGCTTCGACGACTCGCTCGACGTCGTCGGCGTGCACCTTGTCGGCGGCATCCTGGGCACCCTGCTGATCGGCCTCTTCGCCACCGATGCGGCGCCCAACGCGGTCCGCGGCCTTTTCTACGGTGGCGGCTTCGAACTGCTGGGCGTCCAGGCACTGGCCACGGTCACGGTGCTGGTGTACTCCTTCGGCGTTACCTGGATCCTGGCCAAGATCCTGGACAAGGCCATGGGCGGCCTCCGCATCAAGCCCGAGGACGAACTGCGCGGGATCGACCTCGCGGCGCACTCCGAACTGGCGTACCTGATGGACGATGATCCGGTGGAACTGGGTTCGCCGCAGCGGGTCTAGTCCCAGCCCGACAGTCAGGGCCAAACCTTGGACCGGTGCCGGGAGCCGCCGGCTTATAGTTCCAGGGTTTGGCCCTTCTGCGTGCCGGTAGGGGCTTGCTGGCTCCTACTCCTTGAACAGCCCCGCCAGGTCCTCCGCCGTGATGGCTCCGCCGGCCAGGGCGTCGCCTTCCATGACGTCGGCGAACAGCTGCGACTTCCGGGTCTTCAGCGCCATGACCTTTTCCTCGATAGTGTCCTTGGCCACGAGCCGGTACACCATGACATTCCGGGCCTGCCCGATCCGGTGCGTCCGGTCCACGGCCTGGGCTTCGGACGCCGGATTCCACCAGGGGTCGAGCAGGAAGACGTAGTCGGCCTCGGTAAGGTTCAGGCCGAACCCGCCCGCCTTGAGCGAAATCAGGAACACCGGCGCGCTGCCGTTCTTGAACTCACTGACCACGTCGGCGCGGTTCCGGGTGCCGCCGTCGAGGTAGCAGTACTCGATCTCCTCCTGGTCCAGCCGCTCCCGCACCTTGCCCAGGAACCCCGTGAATTGGCTGAAGATCAGGGCACGGTGCCCCTCGGCCATCAGGTCCTCGAGCTGCTCGAACAGCACGTCCAGCTTGGAGGACCGCACCGCGGACAGGGAAGGGTCCACCAGCGACACGTCCAGGCTGAGCTGCCGCAGCAGGGTCAGCGACTGGAAAATGGTGAACCGGTTCTTGTTGACGTCCTCAATCAGGCCCAGGATCTTTTGCCGTTCGCGCTGCAGGTGCGTCTGGTACACCTTCTGGTGCCGCGGATTCAGCACCACCTCCAGGATCTGCTCCTGCTTGGGCGGCAGGTCCTTGATTACCTGGTCCTTGGTGCGCCGCATCATCAGCGGCCGCACGCGGCGCCGGAGCTTCTCCAGCTGCCCCTTGTCGCCGTTCTTCTCCACGGGCTTCTGGTAATACTCCGCAAAGCGCTTTGGACTGGAGAAAAGGCCCGGCGCCACGATGGACGTCAAGGCCCAGAACTCCATCAGGTTGTTTTCTAGCGGGGTGCCCGTGATGGCCAGCTTGAACGCCGCCGGCAGCTTGCGCGCGCACTGGTAGGCCTTGGACTGGTGGTTCTTCACGAACTGCGCCTCATCCAGCACCAGCCCATTCCAGGTACGCGAGGCGTAGGCCTCGTAATCGATGCGGAACAGGGCGTAGGACGTGATCACGATGTCTGCCCCGCCCAGGGCCTCCGCCACGTTCTGGCCGCTCTTGCCAAATGTCTCGCCGACCGTCCGCACGGTCAGCCCGGGCGCAAACCGGGCGGCTTCGAGGGCCCAGTTGCCCACCACGCTGGTGGGGGCCACCACCAGGAAGGGCGCGACGGCGGCGGGCCCGCTTCCAGCGTCAGCGGCAGCACCGCCGTCGGCCGTTTCCAGGGACGACGCAGCCGCGACGGCCAGCTCCTTCGCCGCGCACATCAGTGCCAGGGCCTGCACGGTCTTGCCCAGGCCCATGTCGTCGGCCAGGATGCCGCCCAACCCGTGCTTGTACAGGAAACTGAGCCAGTTGAACCCCTCCAGCTGGTACGGGCGCAGCTCGGCGTTGAGCGACGACGGCAGCGGCAGCCCGTCCGTGCCACCCTCCAGGAGTCCGCCCACCGCGGACCGCCAGGCGGCGGCCTGTTCGTCGACAATGCCCAGCTGCGCCAGCTCGTCCCAGAGCCCCGCCTGGAACCGACTGATCTGCAGGGGGGCGTCCTTGTTGTCCTGCAGCGAGCGGGCTTCCTCGATCAGGGCCCGCAGCTGATGCAGCTCCGGCAGGTCCAGGGAGAAGTAGGCGCCGCTGGGCAGCAGCATCTTGGTCTGGCCCGCGGCGAGGGCGGAGAACACGGCGGCGAAGGAGACGGGCTGGCCTTCCAGCGAGATCTGGATGCCCAGGTCGAACCAGTCCCGCTGTTCGGTGGCCTTGGTGGAGATGGACACCACCGGCGCTTCCTCGGCCTCGCGGTAGTCGGCGATGTCGCCCACCGTCTCCACGTCCACGTTGGGGGCCTCCCGCAGCCGCGGCAGTACTTCCTCGGTGAACGCCAGCGTGTCCAGGCCGGTCAGCTCGGCGGAGGCCGCCAGCCGGGGAGTGCCCCACCGGCCCGTCGCTGATTCACCCAGCGCGGGCACCACATCCCAGGGGTGGCCGATGCCTTCCAGGATGCGGGCCTCCGCGGTGTCGTCGCGGTAGCCCTGGTCGCCCGGGTGCCGCCACAGCGGCTGCGCGGTGACCAGCTTGCCGGTCTTGTAGTGCCACTCCCAGTGCAGCCGCACCCGGTGGTCCGCGCCATAGTTGGCCAGAAGGGACAGGGTGGGGACAGCCAGTTCGGGCAGTTCCACGGACTTGTCGCGCGCCGTGACCCGGGCCGTTTGCTTGAGCTTGGGGTAGAAGCCGGTCAGGAACCGCGATTCGTCCCTGGCCGGGATGTGCAGCATGCTTCCCGCGGTGACAAACGCCAGCAGCTCCTCGCTCAGCCCGTTCTCCAGCTGGGCCAGCGTGATGGTCCCGTTGGGGTCGGGGACCCCGGGGAGGGCCGCTTCCCCGGCGGTGAAGAAGAGGCCGTGCGCCGGCCTGCCGATGGTGCCAACCGCAGCCGGATCAACCTCTTCCCCTTCTACGGTGATAGTGGGCGAAAGCTCCAGGCCGCCGTCGGACGCCTCTGCGTTGGCGCTGGCGGCAGGCTCCGCTGTGGAAGGTTCGGTTACCGGGCTGCCGTACCGGCTGAGGGAAAGTCCGACGGCGGCAGGGGACTCGGCCACCCGGACCGGCTCGGTGCCGCGCGAGTGGACCAGGGCGAGCCCGATCTTCCGGGCGTCGGACAGCAGGCTCCACAGGTTCTTCCCTGCATAGGAGTTCAGGCTCAGCCAGAGGCCGGCGGAGTTGTGCATCCGGCTGGCGGAGGAGGAGTGGCCGGCCAGGAACTCCTGCAGCCATTCCACGTGCGCCTGGTTCGATTCGCGCCGGAAGTTCAGGTAGCTCAGGGTGTTCCAGGAAACGTCCCCGCGGATCCACTTGCCCTTGGCCCCCATGATCACGGGCCGGACCTTGAGCTGCCGGACGCCGCGGACCGGGTCACGGCGGCCTGTGTAGGAAAAGTGCGGCGGTGGTTCCTCCACTTCGAACTGCAGGGCAAGGGGAATCCCGCTGGTGGAGGGGGCGGAACCGGGCTGGGAGATCAGTGGGCTGAGGGCCTGCTCCCAGTCGGAGAGGGCCGCGGACGGTGCGCGGGACACCTGCGTGGAGGTGGACGGTGCCAGCAGCTGTACCCGGATGGAGGGGTTGTCCTCGGCCGCGAACAGCAGGGCCGCTACGTGCTTGCAGTCCTTGCGGACCGGGCAGCTGCAGATGCCCACGGTGCAGCTCCAGCCGCCGGCCTTCCGGACCAGCTTTGCTGTGGTGGAGTAAGGAACCTCCGCGCCGCCCCGGACCTTTCCCAGCATGAGCCCCGTGCCGCCGTCGAACGATATGCCCGAGACCCTGCTCGCCATGGCATACGCCAGCCCGGCCGCCAGCGAGCGGTCGTTGATGGCGGGTGTCTGTATTGCCAGGTCCGCACTTTCGTCCGGTTGGGATGGCATGGTGAGCGCTACTTTCGGCAGGCCACGGCGGGGCCGGGTCCGGTGGGTGGTTATCTGATCCATCTTAGTTCGGCCGGCGGCAGGCCCATGTCGCCGGGCCCTTGCCTTGGCCGTCCCGAAAACTTCGCTTGACGTTCATTTCCTCCCGGTGCTGGCGTGAACCGGCCGTCGTAGCGTGAAAGCGGCCCGAGCACCACCACCGCCCAGCAAGGATTGCCATGACCATCACGTCCCAGCCCGTCGTCCTGACCAGCAGCAGCATCGGAGGCAGCGACGAGGAGGTGGTGGAAGCCAACGCGGCCATCATCGACGCCATGCGCAAGGCCATGCTGCCGCTGGAGGACATGTCCCCGGTGGCCGTCCGAAGCTGCCTGGTGGATTTCTACCTGAGCCAGGCGCTGGAGGGCGGCTTCGCGCAGTATGCCGTCATGGCGGGCGGCCGGATCGCCACGGACCCGCTGGTCCGCGAAGGCATGGCGGGGATGGGCGCCGCCGCGCACCTGGACCTGTTCAACCGTGCCGCGGAGGCCTACGGCGTGCTGACCGCCGGAACCGAAGCGTCCTACCTGGGCGGCGGCACCGATGATGGCGGCCCTCTTGGCCGCGCCGTCCTCCGCGTGGGGGAGCTTGACGGCGAATTCGAGGAACTGCTGGAACACGAGAACATCACAGCCCTCAATGCGCGGTGGCTGCGCGGCCAGCCGGACCTGCTGGTCCTGGACGACGAGGAAGTGGGCCCGTACATCCAGCGGCTCGCGGCCCTGGTATTGGAAAACAGGGCATTGAAAGACACGGCCATGGACGACGTGAAAAAGAATCTCGGGACACCCGTAACCTTTCCGGCACCGCAGGCGATGTAGTCCGTGATGGGTCCGCCAGGCGGGCCCAGTCCGATGTGTTGTCTAGGTTTTGGAGAAGTAAATGTCTGTGTTCACCGTTCTCGCCACCAGCAAAGTCGCCGCCGGAGTCCTGGCCGCCGGAACCCTGGCAGTAGGAGGAACCGGCGCCGCCGCCGTCTCCGGCGTCCTTCCCACCCAGGCCCAGCAGACCGCCCACGAACTCTTCGGTGCACCTGCCCCCAAGCTTTCCGCCGAAGCAGCAGCTGATGCCCAGGCCACCCCGGCCCCCACGGCCACGGCAGCGGTAACCGACGCACTGAAGAGCGCCGACGCCACCGCAGAGTCCACCGCCAACGCCTCCGCAACGGCTAAGGCTTCTGACGACAAGGCCACCGCCGACGCAGCCGGGTCCGCAACGGCCAACACCGCCGTTGACGCTGCCGGTCCTGCAGCCCTGGGCCTCTGCACCGCCTTCACCCACGGCGGCCTGGATGCCTCCTCCAAGGCGTTCTCCTCGCTGTCCATCGCGGCGCAGGGTGACGCGAACGTCGAGAGCTACTGCGCCGACGTCGTGGCCACGGCCGACGCCGCAGCGAAGGCCGGTGCCGAGGCCAAGGGTTCCGCGTCGGTCGAGGCTGATAAGCCCGAGCTTCCGGCCGTTCCGTCGGCTCCCGCAGTGCCCGCCGTTCCGGCCGTTCCGGGTGTCGACGGCGCGGGCGCCGTTCCTGCTGTTCCCGCTGTGGGCGGCAACACCGTCCACACCCCGTCAGTTTCGGCCCGCTAAGGCTTATTGGCTAGTCTGGACTGCGGCTGCGGCCGCAGTCCGGGCTGCCGGCCGGGGCGCGCACCTTTGGAAGAGCCCCTGGCATACCCGCAAAAGGCAGCCGGAATACCACGGGGACTGGCAGTCCCAACCTGGAACCGGGACCAGGCGTAAGCCCGGACCCGGGATGGAGGAGCCGCTGGTGCTGGACACTTTGGCCCAAGAAGAGATCGACATATTCGACAACGCAGCCGGAACTGATCCGGCCGCGTTGTTCGCTGCTGCCTATCGAACCTTTGCGGGCCCGGTGCAGGGCTACCTCAAAGCACGCGGACTCGATGATCCCGAGGCTGTCACCCAGGACGTCTTTCTGGCCTTCTACTCCAGGATCGGCACGCTCACGGGCGGCCTGCAGGGCGCGAAATCGCTGATCTTTTCGATCGCCCACGCCCGCATGGTGGACCACTACCGGCGGGTGGAGCGCAGGCCGCAGCTGACACCGTACGACCCCCAGCACGACGGCCGGACCACACCCTCTGCGGAGGACCGCGCCTTGGAACTGACGGCCGGAGCAGAAGCCATGCTCGAAGGGCTCAGCGAAGAACACCAGGAGGTCCTCGCCCTTCGCGTCGTGGCGGACCTGTCCATCGACCAGGTGGCCGCCATCATGGGCAAGAGCGCCGGAGCCATCAAACAGCTCCAGCGCCGGGCCCTGCAGAACCTCAAGGCACAAACGCTCAAGAGAAACCAGGCACATCATGAGTGACACCGCAGGATCCCGCAACACCGGTGCCGTTGACCAGCTTCTGCTGGAGGCAGGCATGGACGACGACGGCCAGCTCCGCGACGCCCTGCTCAACCTGCATGCCCTGGCGGCAGAGGCCCCGGCGCCCTCCGCCGAAATCGCTGCGCTGATGGCAGGCCCGTCAGCTGCCGCCACCACCGCCCTCCCGGCCATCACCGCCACGGAGGCTGGGGCCGGGCAGCGCCGGGCAGGCCAGCCCACCCCGGGGAAACCTGCTGATGAACTTGCAGCCCGCCGCAGGGCCAAGCGCCGCATCACGCTCACCACGCTCTCGGTGGCTGCCTCGCTCGCAGCCGGCGGCGCAGTGGCTGCCGCCTCCGACCAGGGATTCCGCGACTCCCTCTCCCAGCTGAACCACGCCGTCACCTCTTTCGTGACCGGTTCCGCAGTGGCTCCCGTCCACAATGACACCACGCGGGTTCCGGTGCCTGCGCCGGCCGCACCCCGGCCCTCCACAACCAGCAGCGCGGATGCCGTCCCGCCGGCACCCGCGCCCGCCTCGGCACCTGCCGCCGGAGCGCCGTCGAGCGTTCCGGCGCAGCAGGGAAACACACCCGGCCACGGGGCGCCCCCGCAGAAGCCCGCTGAGGTTCCTGCGGAGCCGGCACTGCCCACGGATGTTCCGGAGGACGTCAGGAAAGGCCTGGAACAAGGCCCCAAACTGCCCGTTCCGTTGCCCACCGAAATACCGCTCCCGGGCAAGGCCCCAGACGTTCCCCTGAAGTAAGACAGGCCGGCGCCACCTGCCAGGCCAGCATTGCCTAGTAGCCCTGGGCCGGCGCTGCCTTGACCATGGCGCCCGACGGGTCGGACAGGTACCAGACTCCGCCCACGCCCTGGCCCAGGATGTCGCCCGGTTTGGTGTCCTTTGCGAAGTAGTAGAGGGGCATGCCGTTCAACGTCACCTGCTTCTTGCCGTCAGGTGTGGTGATGGTGCCCAGCTTCCCGGTCACTCCCTCTGCGGTGGGGGAGCCTGACGTGGTGGTCAGCGGCGGCCACTGGACCAGGCAGGAACCGGTGCAGGCACTGCTGCCGGAGTCCTTGGTGTCCTTGGTGAAGAAGTAGAGGCTCATTCCCTTCGCATCCACCACGATGCTGCCTTCCGGGGAGGACGCTGTCTTAATCTCGACGGCGGAACTTGCCTGCGATGATGCCGCGGACGTTGCGGAGGGGCTGGTGGATAACGTCCCGGACGAAGTGCCGGCTGCACTGGTTGAGCCGCCCCCTGCCGGGCTGGAGGCCGCCGGCGTGGTGCCGGTGCTGTTGCCGCAACCGGTAAGGGCTGCCGCCAGGGCCAGGATGGCAAGCCCTGCCCCGAGATGGTGTTTCATGGTGTGCTCCTTGGCTGTGTGATTGCTTGGCTGGTGCCTCTTCGGCCCGGCGCCCGGCGCTGGATCACCGGGCGCTAACTCCTACGACGCCTCCGGGTAAAGAATGGTTCACAGGTACGACGTGCGGGGTTCGATTGAACCGATTCCTGCTTCCTGTCGTGGTAACTGCCGGAAGCGCAGCATTCCGTGGCGTTCCCAGGGACGGTGAAGTGGGCAGGGCAGTGACGGGAGGAGCGGCATGCCGCTCGACGACAACGTGGTGGAGGCCATCTACCGTGAACACGGCAGCGCCCTGCGCCGTTTCGTGCTCAGTGCCACCCGGGATCCACAGCTCGCGGAGGACGTGGTCCAGGAAACCGTGCTCCGCGTCTGGCAGCATGCCCCGGAGGTCAACGGCAGCTTCCGCAGTTACTTGTACCGCACAGCCAGGAACATCATGATCGACAATTACCGCAGGAGCCAGCGCCGCCCGCATGAGGCGCTGGAAAGCAGCCTCACCGACCCCGCCAACCTCAACTACCCCAGTGAGGTAATGGGCCGCGTCGACGAGCTGCTCAACCGGGTCCTGATGGAGGAAGCACTGCTGCGGCTGAGCAAGGAACACCGGGACGTCCTGGTGGCCCTGCACTACCGCCGGTTCACCGTCAATGAAGCGGCGGTCCAGCTCAATATCCCCAGCGGCACGGTCAAGTCCCGCGCCTATTACGCCATCCGGGCCTTGCGCACCATCCTGGACGAGATGGGGGTGGAACGGTGAACATCAACCCGCACCACCTGCTGGGCGCCTACGTCCTGGGGGGCCTCGACGCCGTCGACCTCACCCTGTTCGAGGCCCATCTCCAGGACTGCGCGGCCTGCCGCAAGGAGCTGGCGGTGCTGGAGAAAGTCCCCATGCTCCTCGATTCCGTTCCCGTTCCTGACGCCATGGCGCTCAGTGGCGTTCCAGGCAGCAATGGCGTCCCAGGCAGGGAGGCGGCTGACGCCAACGCCCCTGGGCGGCTTTTGGACGAACTGGCGCGCCGCCGCCGGACATTACGACGGCGGTGGGCTGCACTGGCGGGGGCTCTTGCCGCCGCGTGCCTGGCTGTGGGCCTGGCAGTGGGGCCACTGCTTGTCAGGCCGCCGCAGCCGGACGCAACCTATTCCGTGGCCTCCGGTGGAGGGCTCCAAGTGAACATCGACATGGCCAGGAAGACCTGGGGGACCGAGCTTGCTGTCAGTGGCAGCAGCCTGCCGGCCGAAGGGACGCTCTCGCTGTGGGTACGGGACCGGGCGGGCGCGGAGGACCGGGCCTGCGCCTGGACCGCCACCCCCAGCGGGAAGGTCAAAGTCACCGGGGCCACGCCCATCCAGCTGGGCAGCATCTCGAGCGTCGAACTGCGGGACGGTGCCCAGCGGGCCGTGGCAGTCATCACCGTTCCGTAGGCGCGCGGTCCTCGTCCTGAGCGGCTGCTTCCCCGGTTTTTCCAAGTACCCGGAATTCCGCCACCGAGGCAGGGTCCTGGCACGCACAGGCGAACACCTCGATCCGCCGTTGGAAGCACTGGGCGGAAATAAACGCCGCCCGCCGCTACTTTGTCATTTTGGCCAGCCGGGCGCGCATGATCATGTAGGCGCCGTAGCAGACCAATCCGGCTCCCACCGCGGCCAGGAGGTAGGGGCCCAGAGGCTGGTCGCGGAGGGCCCGCAGGCCGCCGTCCAGGCCGGTGGAGTCCTCCGGGTGCTCCTTGATGGTGGCGATGACGATGAGCAGCCCGGTGAGCAGCAGCACCAATCCTTTGGCCAGGTAGCCGGCAATGCCCAAGGACAGCACTGCCGTCCTGGCTGCGCCGGCGGCAGGCATCCGCAATTGCTTCTCGAAGCTTTTCTTGGGGCCCCGCATACCGTAGGCCACCCCCGTGACAGCGACTGCCAGGCCAATCACGACCAGCAGCGCCACACCGCCCGGGGCCGCCATCATGGAGACGGTGAAATCGCTGGCGGCCTTGCGGTTGTCATCACCAGTACCGGTACCCATGGCGAAATGCCACACCGTCAGCGCGAGCACCGCATACACGATTGCCTGCAGCGCGGCCTTGGCTTTGTTCCTGATCTTCTTCTTGGTGGCCTGGTGGTTGAAGTCGAAAATTGCGTCGCCGGCCTGCCAGAGCGATAAGGCTGCACAGGCGGCGAAGCTTCCCCACAGCAGGAACGGACCCACGGGCGTGGTGGCAAGCTCAGCCACCGCACCGCTGAAATCGGCGTGCCCCGTGCCGCCCATGGCCAGCCGGATGGCGATGGCACCCACCAGCAAATGCAGGATACCGCTGGCCGCGAACCCGGCCCGGGCCAGGAACTCAAGGACCGGGGAATTGGTGACGTCCTCGGCCTTGTCGACCACCTGCTTCAGTTCTTCTTTGATCGTCTTTCCTTTGGACAGGCGCGGTAATGCGCTGGTGTGCGTGCCCTTCTTACAAGGCCAATCGTCCCACGCCGTCCGGGCGCGGAACAGTTGGTCCGGCCTACCCGGCGATGGGGAGGGATCCCCATCGCCGGGTTCCGCCGCCCGTGCGACCATAAGGACCAGCGATAGACACGTACCGCACTCTTTCCGGGGGAAACCATGACTTTTTACGGCGCAGACATCAGCCAGTTGCGGGCGCTGGCCAAGGCCGCCGACCAGGCAGCGGCACTGCTGAGCAGCCGCGCCGGGTCGCTGCACAGCCAGATCCAGTCCGCGCCGTGGAAGGGCCGTGATGGTGAACGCTTCCGTCAGGAGTGGAGCGCCAGCCACCGCCCCAGCCTGGACAAAGTGGTGGCCAGCCTGCGGGAAAACTCGAAGATCCTGATGAAGCATGCCGACGAGCAGGAAAAGGCGTCAACCGCCGGAACCGGAGGCTCCGGCGGCAGCACCTGGGACCGGCTCACCTCGATGGCCGCGCAGGCGAAGGAGTGGTTCAAGGAAAGGGCCGAAGAATCCAGGGCGGCCGCGGAGCACCGCCGGGAGCTCGAAGCGGGGCTGGACCGGATGCTCAACGCCAGCCCGGAAGAGCAGGCAAAGTGGTGGGCCGGCCTGTCCGATGCCGACCGGACGTACCTGATCCAAGGCGAAGGCAGCGATGGCCCGTTCGCCGAAGACCTCATGCGCATGGACGGCGGCATTCCCGTATCCGCGCAGGAGTTGGCCAAGCAGCACCTCCAGGATCTGGCCAGGGCGGACATTCCGGTCTACTCGGAAACGGGCAAGGCCTCCATTGAAGCCCGGGTTGCGTGGGTCCACGGTGGCGCCGAAGTGGGTACCGAAGTGGTGGAGAACGCCGACGGCTCCGCCACCGTGAAGGTGTACGGGAACATGGGCCTGGGTGTCAACGACACCACCGGCACGGCGGGGGCAACACTCACCGGTGAGGTCTCCCGCGAGTACACGTTCGCCAGTGTGGAGGAAGCCATGGCCGCCCGCGAACAGATGTACCGCGACCTTCCGCCAGACAGCATCGGCGAAATCAAGGAGGTGGCCGGCAACCCTCCCGGATACATCCTGGACACCATCAATGATGCCGCGAAGGACAACGGTTCCACCGGACAGGCGGACAAGGCCAAGGGCACGTTCTCGCTGGATGCCAGCGGCGAGTCCGGCACGGCGTCCGGTGCGGCGAAGCTGGACCTCGCCTATGAGCGGAACCTGACGGACGGCACCTCGACAGCCAGCGGTGAGATCTCCGCCCAGGGCCAGCTCAAGCTGGACGGCCGCGTCTTCGAAGCCTCCGGCAAGGGCGGGCTGCAGGTCAACCTGGACAAGGACAACAACATCGGTTCCGTGTCCGTCTCCATGGACGGGACCGTGGCCCAGGGCGTCACTTCCGGTGTGAAGACCGAGGCTGCGAAGTTCGATTCCACCGTTACCGCCGGTACCCAGGGCAGCGTCAAGATCGATGTCGATTACACTCCGGAGAACCGCCCGGTCATCGACAGCTACCTGCGCAATGTGGCCCTGGGCAATGACGCCGGTGCAGCCCGCGAGGCTGCCCGGCTGTACGAGGCCGGTTCCGCCACCGTGCAGGTGAACTCCGTGCTGACAGCCACGAACGAGGCAGGGTTCGACGTCAAAGTGGGTGAAGTGGACGTCAAAACCGAGAACCAGTCCACCACCAACGTGTCCACGTACTATAAAGTCCCCAACGACACCAAGCTCGAGAGGCTCTGAAACCAATGTCAGTGCACATCGAATCCCCGCTGGGCTTCACCGCAGACTTTCCCGAGCACACCCAGGTCCTGGACCACTCCACGGCCGGGCCCAACAGCGAGCAGTACGGCCTGCTGGGCAACGTGCTGGTCACCGTGATCAAGGACGATACCTCCGTGCAGGATGCGCCGCAGGCCAACGGCTGGGCCCACCTCATGTCGGGCTTCTACCTCGAGGACCGCGGCGGCACCCTCCTGGCAGAAGGCGAGCTGAACCTGCCCGGCAAGGCGGCCTACGCCGTGGTGGTGGGATACGGCGACGACGGCGGGCCGGCGAAGGTGGCAGCCACCGTGGGCGTGTGGGAAAGCGGCCGGTTCATCGGCGTCGTGGTCGTCTGGCCCTACCTGAACCCGGAAGCGGAACCCCGGCTGGACATGCTCAAAGAGATCGTGGCCGCCATCAATATCGGCTAGAAGCTTTCGACGGCCCGCCGCTCAGCGGCGGCGGTAGCAGAGATCGAAGATCAGCCGGCCGGCCTCGTGGGCTTTTGCCTCGAAGCTGGTCCGGATCCTGCCCTCGAAACGCGGAGCCCAGCCGCCTGTTTCGTCCACGCCTTCGTTGGGCCCGGTGTGTTCCGTGCTTACCGGGGCGCGTCCCTCACGCACGGGTGCCCCGCCCACCACGGATTCGACGCCGGACTGCCACACCTGCGTCAGGGGGCTCTCGGGGCCGCGGCGCTCGCCGGTGTGCAGGTTCTCGAAGTCCCCTGAGCCCGCCATGACGTCACGGACATGGACGGCGTAGTTTGACCAGTCGGTGGCGATCCGGAACAGGCCTCCCGGCTTCAGCGCGCGTGCCGCAAGCCCGGCGAACTCGGGCTGGATGAGGCGGCGCTTATGGTGCCGCGACTTGTGCCAGGGGTCCGGGAAGAAGACCCACAGTTCGCTGACCGAGCCTTCGGGCAGCATGGTGGCCAGAACTTCGGGCGCGTTCGCTTCCACCACACGGACGTTGTTCAACCCCCGGCCGTTGATCTTGATGATGGTGTTGGCCAGCCCCGGCGTGTAGACCTCCACGGCCAGGAAGTTCGTGTCCGGGTTCTGCTCCGCCGCATGGCAGATGGCGTCGCCGAGCCCGGATCCGATCTCGACGATGAGCGGGGCTTCACGGCCGAATTCCGCGGCGGCGTCAAAGGTGTAGTCGGGGTGGACAGAGGTGTTGGCCACGTGCCGCGGCACGTCGACCGCCCACCGCTCGGCGTGCTCGGCCCAGGCAGCCTGCCGGCGCCCCTGCAGCCTGGTGCCGCGGCGCACGAAACTGACCGGGCGGCCCCCGTACGTGCCGAAGGAGGCCTGGGTGCCGGGCGTGACAGGCCGCGGGACATGCGGTTGCTGGGGGTTTTCAGGGGATTCGCTCATCCCTTCCAGAATAGCGCCGCGGGGACGGCGGAAGATCGGAGCGAACGGAATACACCTTTGCCCGGAGCACTCGGATGCTCAGAACACGCCTATGAGGTCGAGTGCAGGACCGAGTGCCAAGGCGAAGACCACGCCGCAGATGCAGAGGGCAATTGCCGCCGCGGACCGGCTTCCTGACCCCTGGGGCAACTGTTTCAGTGCTGGGAGTGCCAGCCGGAGACCTAGTGAGGCGAAGAGGAGAGGCAGGCTGAACAGCACGAAGGGAGTTACCCAGGGGGTGGGGGAGCGGCCGTTGTCCGAATAGGTCAGGAGCATGGCCAGCCCGGCGAACGGCGCGGTCAGGAACATGCTGACCGGGGCAAGGATCGCCAGGACCAGGCTGCTCGCCCCTTTGTGATTGGGCGCCCCCGGCATTTGGCCAGGGCCGCCCGGAGAGGGAGGCGGGCCTGTCCCGTCCGGCGGTGCGTCTTCCAGGCGTGCACCTTCCAGCCGTGCACCCTCCAGTGGCCTGGTCTCAGGTAGTCGTGTCTCCGGCGGCCGGCTCTCCGGCAGGGTGGGGCGTGATTCCGGCGGCGGCGTAGTTTCCATGGTGCTCCCGTTGCTAGGTGCGGCCAGGTACGTGGCCGCGGCTGGTTACAACCTATGAATCTGCCTGGTGCGCCGGAAGGTGCGCCGGGCCGTATGTGGAAAACTCCACGGCGGCGCCTGCCTGCAAGAATGGGCGGATGACCGACGCACCGAATGCCGAACAGGGGATGCAGCAGCGAAGGGCTGACTCCGGGGAAGCCCATGGCCGGACCAGGGCGGGCAGCAGCCTGGTGGACCTCAGCACCCTGGTGGATGCAGAAATTGACGAGCTGCCGGCGGCGGAACCCACCCGCGTGGGCAGCCGGCGCGCCCTGGCCTACCTGGGTGTGTGCCTGGTCCTGATCGGGCTGAACCTGCGCAGCGTCTTTTCCAGCCTCTCGGCCGTACTGCCGGAGGTGACATCGCAGGCCGGGCTGCCCGGCTGGTCCGTGGTGGTGCTGACCACAGTTCCCGTGACACTCCTGGGCGTCTTCGCGCCGCTCGCCCCGGTCCTGGCCCGCCGGTTCGGCGCGGAAAGGGTCCTGCTGGGCGCCATGGCATTGCTGACCGCCGGGCTGCTGTTGCGGCCCGTTGACGCCGGGGCAGCCGCCGGCGGTGCGGGCCACTTGCCGGCCCTCCTCCTGGGCACGGCAGCCTGCGGCGCGGCGATCGCCCTGTGCAACGTGCTCCTTCCGGGCCTGGTGAAACGCGACTTTCCCCACCGGCTGGGGCTCATGGGCGGTCTCTACACCACCGCCATCTGCGCCTCCGCGGCGCTCGGGGCGGGCTTCACCTATCCGGTCTACACGGCGACGGGGGAGTGGACAAAGGCGCTGTGGGTCTGGGCGGTGCCCGCCGCCGTCGTCCTTCTGTTGTTCCTCCCCGTGGCCGTGAAGCAGGGCACGGTCCGGCATCAGGCGGTCCATGACGGCGTGAATGTATGGCGCTCTCCCGTCGCCTGGCAGGTGACCATCTTCATGGTGCTGCAGGCCATGATGTCCTTCAGCGGCTTCGCCTGGCTGGCGCCCATCCTCCGCGAAAGAGGCGTGGACGGGGCCACCGCAGGGCTGATCGTCGCCGTATGCATCGTGCTCCAGATGCTGGGGTCCCTGTTTGCACCGGCACTTGCCGCGAGGTTCCCCGACCAGCGCGCCATCAACGTGGTGGTGGCACTGATGACCGGCGGGGGATTCGTGCTGAGCATCCTGGGCCCGCTGGACCTCATCTGGGTGTGGGCCGGCCTGCTCGGACTGGGGCAGGGAAGCCTCACCGCCGCCGCACTGACCCTGATTATGCTCCGAACCCGCGACGGGCACACCGCAGCCCACCTCTCCGGCATGATGCAGGGTGTGGGCTACGGGGTGGGCTCCACGGGCACCCTCATGGTGGGGCAGCTGCACCAGGCCACCGGGTCGTTCGTTCCTGCAGGAATCCTGTTCATGGTGGTGGGCCTGCTCGCGGCTGTCTTCGGTTACCGGTCCGGCCGGAACCGGTTCGTGGAGTAGGAACCGCTGTGCAGGACTCCACGTTGCCGGGAACCCGCGACGCCGCCGGGATCTTTCGGCCCCCGTATCTCTGGGTGACCGTAGGGACGTGCGCCCTGGTGTTCCTCGCCGCCTTCGAGTCCCTGGCCGTCACCACCATCATGCCCCTCGTCAGCCGGGAGTTGAACGGCGGAAGCCTCTATGCGCTGGCCTTCGCGGGGCCACTGGCCACCGGCGTGATCGGGATGGTGGGAGCCGGAAACTGGTCCGACCGCCGCGGGCCTGCATCGCCGCTGTATGCCTCCGTGGCGCTGTTCGTGCTGGGACTTCTGATCGCGGGTACGTCGGTCTCCATGCCCATGCTCGTCGCCGGCCGCCTGGTGCAGGGGCTCGGCGGCGGCGCCCTCACCGTTGCCCTCTACGTACTGGTGGCGCGGTTCTTTCCCGGCCCGCTGCATGCAAAAATCTTCGCCGCATTTTCGGCCGCCTGGGTGGTCCCATCACTGGTGGGCCCCTTCGCCGCCGGCCTGGTGGCCCAGGTCTTCAGCTGGCACTGGGTGTTCCTCGGCGTGGTCGGCCTGGTCATTCCCGCACTGGCGATGATCGTCCCGGTGCTGCGCGGACTGGACGGGCCTGAAGAAACCGGACGGGCGGAAGGGGCAGGCCGGCTCAAGGAAACTGCCCCGCCGTGGGCCCTTGGCAGGCTGGGATGGGCGGCGCTGGCTGCGCTTGCGGTGCTGGGGCTCAACCTCTCCGTGGATGCAAGCATCCCCGCCTTCCCGGCAGCCACGGCACTCCTGGCGCTTGCCGCCGTCGCCCTTGCCCTGGTGGCTGTGCGCCCCCTGGTGCCCTCCGGAACCCTCGCTGCCCGGCGCGGGCTGCCCAGTGTGATCCTGGCACGGGGGCTCGCATCGGCGTCGTTCTTTGGCGCCGAGGTCTACCTTCCCTACCTCCTGATTGACCAGTACTCGTTCCCGCCCACCCTGGCCGGCCTGACCCTCACGGGTGGGGCGCTGGCGTGGGCCGGGGCGGCGGCCGTCCAGGGGCGGCTGGGTACCCGGCTGCCCCACCGCCGAGCGGTCCAGACGGGATCGTTCATGGTCCTGGCGGCAGTGCTCCTGGCCCTGGCGACCACAGCGCTGCACTGGCCGGCCGCCACCGCCATCGCTGGCTGGGTCCTGGCAGGCGGCGGCATGGGCCTGCTCTACCCGCGCCTGAGCGTGATGACCCTCGCCCTGTCCACCAAGGAGAACGAAGGCTTCAACAGCTCCGCCATGTCCATCTCTGACTCCCTGGGCGGCGCGCTGTCCCTGGCCACCACAGGGATTGTGTTCGCGGCATTCACGACGCCGGTCCAGTCCTTCGCAGGGGTCTTCGCCTTCACCGCCGCCATCGGGGTCGCCGCGGCCCTGGTGGCACCGCGCGTCACCACCCCTGCTCCTCCGGCGGGCTAGGAAGGCCGGGCGGGTTAGGAAAGCCGGGTGGCGCGCAGGACGACGTCGGCGATGGTCGCCTCCTGTCCTTCGGGTCCCGTCACCGGCCGTTCCCGGCTGGTCAGGACCTCAATCTGCCACTCCGGCCCGCCAAGCCCCAGTTCGCGGACCAGGTCGTCCGCCGTGTAGAACATATCTGCATGGTGGTGCCCCGGGCCCCATGGCGGCAGCCGGTCCGGGTGGTGGCCCACCACCAGCAGCGTTCCGCCGGGTTCGACGGCTGAGGCCGCTGTCCGCAGCGGGATCCGCCAGTCAAGTTCCTGCGAATGCAGGAACTGCGACGTCACCAGGTCATAAGATGCCTCCGGCTGCCACTGCGTCAGGTCCGCCAGCTGCCAGGTGATCCGGCTTTCAATATTGTTGTCCGAGGCGTTCACGCTTTCCCGCGCCAGTTCGGCCAGTTCGTGGGAGCGGGCCCGCTCCAGGGCAACGGCGGAGACGTCGACGGCGGTTACTGACCAGCCTTGCTGCGCCAGCCAGATGGCGTCGGCGCCTTCGCCGCATCCCAGCTCCAGCGCCTTTCCCGGCCGCAGGCCACCTGCCTCACGGACCAGCTGCGGGTTCGGTTTCCCGCTCCAGAGCCTCGCCTTGGTGCGGTACCGCTCGTCCCAGGCGGACGCCGCGTCAATGCCGCCACCGACCCCCTCAGGTGGACCGCCGCCGTCGTGCGCGTGGCCTTCGTGTTGGTGCGTGTCCTGGTGCCGCCCCGGCTGCTCGTTCATGGCTCAACACTGCCCCGCTGCGCCCCCGAAGGCAACGCCCGGGACGGGTGCCCGGCGTCGGGATGCTAGACTGGAGGAACTTGATGTGCAGTGATGCCCGCCTGCTCCGGATCTGGAGGTTCCTTCCAGGGAGTGGGCTTTCTTCATGTGAGAGGCACATCCTGCGTCGATGAACGCGTTCCATTTGGTCCCGGCCGGCTGTCCTGATTTACAGCGCCCGGTTGATCACCTGACTTTTCTTCGGCGAAACCCCTGGTCCAACCGGCATCGGGGGCCGATATCCGCCCGGATACCGCCAGAAAGACCGTAAAAAACTACATGACTACTTTTGCTGCCCTCGGTACTCCCAAGGCCCTTGCAGACACCCTTACCGCCCAGGGGATCGTTGAACCGTTCCCCATCCAGGTGAAGACCCTTCCGGACACGTTGTCCGGCCGTGACGTCCTGGGCCGTGGCCGGACCGGATCCGGTAAAACCATTGCTTTCGCCATCCCGCTTGTAGCAAGACTCGCTGAGCGGGAAGCCAAGTACTTCTGCAAGCCCGGCCGCCCCATGGGCCTGGTCCTGGCGCCCACCCGTGAACTGGCAACCCAGATCAACGCCACCATCGAGCCGCTGGCCAAGGCCGCCGGCCTGAACACCACCGTGATCTACGGCGGCATCTCCCAGGCCCGGCAGGAAAAGGCGCTGCGCGCCGGCGTCGATATCGTCATCGCCTGCCCCGGCCGCCTGGAGGACCTGATCCGCCAGCGCATCCTCACCCTTGAGGCTGTGGAGATCACCGTCCTGGACGAGGCCGACCACATGGCTGACCTCGGCTTCCTGCCGGTGGTCAAGAAGCTCATGGACATGACCCCCAGCCAGGGCCAGCGCCTGCTCTTCTCCGCCACCCTGGACAACGGCGTGGACAAGATCGTCCAGCGCTACCTGTCCAACCCGCTCACCCACTCCGTGGACGATCCGCAGGCAGCGGTGACCACGATGGAGCACCACGTGCTGGTGGTGAACGACCAGACCGTCAAGAAGCAGCTGATCGTGGAGCTCGCCTCCGGCGCCGGCCGCCGCGTCCTGTTCATGCGCACCAAGCACCACGCCCGCAAGCTGGCCAAGACCCTGACCGACGCCGGAATCCCGGCCGTCGATCTGCACGGCAACCTGTCGCAGAATGCCCGTGACCGTAACCTGGCCGAGTTTTCCAACGGCGACGTCCGCGTCCTGGTGGCCACCGACGTGGCCGCCCGCGGTGTGCACGTGGACGACGTCGAGCTGGTCATCCACGTGGACCCGCCCACCGAGCACAAGGCATACCTGCACCGCTCGGGCCGTACCGCCCGCGCAGGTTCGGACGGCACCGTTGTGACGCTGACCCTCCCGGAGCAGCAGACCGACGTCAAGAAGCTCATGAAGGCAGCCGGCGTTGAGGTCAACTTCGAGCGCGTTACCGCCAGCTCGCCGATCGTGGGCGAACTGACCGGTGAAATCGCCGACAAGGTTGACCCCCGCACCCGCGCCGCACTGATGGCCGCCAAGGCCCCCAAGCAGGGCGGCGGTACCTCCACGGGCGCCAACGCCGAACGGAAGCGTGCACGCCGCCAGGCTGCTCCCACCACCGGTGGGCGCGGCGGACGTGGTGGACGCGGCAAGGTTTCGGCCGAACCCGCCCGCAGCGACGCCACCCGCGCCGAGCGCCGGGCTGTTGCCTTCGAAGGCCGCACGGAAGCCCGGGCAGCATTTGACCGCAATGCAGAGCAGAACGAGGACCGCGCAGTGGCAGCAGCCGCTGCCCGCCGCAACGCCCGCGGCCGCGGCACTGCTGCCGGCACCCACCGCAACGACGTCCCCGCAGCAGGTGGCCGCTCATCGGCCGGCCGCGGTTCGGATGGCCGTACTGATTCACGCGTAACCCGCAGCGAAACTCCCCGCGGCGGCACCGGCCGCCCCGCATCCTCCGGCCGCCCCGCTTCTTCGGGCGGACAGCGCAGCGGACGCCCGGCAACGGGCCAGCGTGCCGCGGCCGGTGCAGGTGCGCGGACCGGCGGACAGCGCTCGTCCGGTGCAGGCGCAACCGGCGGCAGCAAGGCCGTGTGGTCCTCCAACACCGGTGGCACCTCCGGCGGTTCCTTCGGCGCAGGCAACGGCGGCTCGGGCCGTCCCGCGCGCAGCGGCCCCCGGCGCGCGTCCGCCCCGGCCTCGAACGAGCGCCGCGGCCGCTAGGCCCAGTCCAGCCAATCATCGAGTGCTCCGCAGTTGTCGTTTAGACGCGTCTAAACGACAACTGCGGAGCACTCGTTTTTAACCGCTACCAGCCGCGGGCGCGCCACTGCCCAAGCTGCGGCCGCTCGGCACCCAGCGTGGTGGGGTTCCCATGCCCGGGATGCACGACGGCGGTGTCCGGGTAGGTGCCGAACAACCGCTCCGTGACGTCGGACAGGAGCTGATTGAACCGTTCCGGGTCCTTCTGGGTATTGCCCACGCCGCCCGGAAACAGTGAGTCCCCGGAGAAGATGTGTGCAGGTCCTTCCGGGTCCTGGTAGACGAAGGCGATCGAGCCCGGCGTGTGGCCGCGCAGGTGCACGGCGGTGAGCTCGAACCCGTCGACGGCCACCGTGTCCCCGTGCACAAGCCGCCGGTCCACTGCAGCGGGCAACGCGTCGGCGTCGTCCGCTCCGGCAGCGGTTGGTGCGCCGGTGGCATCCACCAGTTCCTTCAGCGCGCGCACGTGGTCCCAGTGCTGGTGCGTTGTGGCCACGAGGGCCAGGTGCGCCCCGGCGCCCGTGTCCGCAGCCCCATCCGCCAGCAGCTGCCGGATGGCAGGAAGGTCGTCGGCGGCGTCAATCAACACCTGCGCGCCGCTCTCCTTGGCCGTTAGCAGGTACACATTGTTGTCCATCTCGCTGACGGAGATGCTGCGGATGGTGAGGGCGGGCAGGTCGTATCGAAGTGAGTCCATGGGCTACAGGCCTAACGGCAGGGTGGTGGAGTAAACCTGCTTGGATGGCTTCGCGGCGAGAACCTCGTGCAGCGCGCTCCTGCCGTCCGGCGTGGCCCGCCACGCGGCGTAGTCGTCGTGGTCCTGGGTGGTGGCCCAGGTTTCCACCACCAGGATGTGGCAGGGGTCCGCGTCGTCCACCAGCGCTTCGATGCCCTGGTTGCCGGGCCACGCCCGGGTGGCGGTAAGGGTTTCAGCCAGGTACTTGGCGGCGTCGGCGACATAGTCGGGGTTGAACTGGACTTCGAAGTGGACGATGGCAGTCATGCGGCTCCTCGGGGTATCGGTCAAAACGTAGGGTTTGGTGGAAGGGCGCTATTCCCGTCCTTCAGACACCCAGGTGGGGTCCGCGGAACGGGAGCCGACGATGGCGTCCGACGCTCCGTCCAGGGCCTCCAGATGCGCCGGGGTAAGCTCCAGGGCCAGTGCCCCGAGGTTTTCGTCGATCCGGGCAGCCTTGCGGGTGCCGGGGATGGGAACCACGGGCAGGCCCAGCCGCCTGCCCTGCGCGAACAGCCAGGCAAGGGCCACCTGCGCCGGCGTGGCGTTGAGCTGATCCGCTACGGACCGGACGGCGACCACCACGGCCTGGTTGGCGTCTGCGGCGTCCGGGGCGAAGCGGGGGATGTTCCGCCGGAAGTCCTTGGCGCCCAGGCTTGAGGTGTCCACGGTTCCGGTGAGGAAGCCGCGGCCCAGCGGCGAGTACGGGACGAAGCCCACACCCAGGCCTGCGGCGGCGGGGACTACGTTGCGTTCCACGTCCCGGCTCCAGATGGACCATTCGCTTTGGACCGCCGCGATCGGGTGGACCGCCGATGCGTCCTGCAGTTCCTGGGCCGTCACTTCGGACAGGCCCAGGTGCCTGACTTTTCCCTGCTTGACCAGCTCCGCCATGGCGCCCACGGTCTCCTCGATGGGGACCCGGACATCGCGGCGGTGCATGTAGTAGAGGTCGATCACGTCGGTACCCAGCCGCTGCAGGCTCCGGTCCACGGCCTCGCGAACATACCCGGCATCGCCGCGGATATCCGTGTAGCCGTCAGTGGGCGTTCCCACCAGCGCAAACTTGGTGGCCAGCTGGACTTCGTCCCGCCGCTCCTTGAGCAGCTGGGAAATCAGCTCCTCGTTGCTGCCGCCGCCGTAGATGTCAGCGGTGTCGATGAAGCTGACACCGGCGTCGACGGCGTGGTGCAGGGTCTGCAGCGCCTCGGCGGGGTCCACCTCGCCGTACACGGGCGTGAGGGCCATGCCGCCGAAGCCGAGGGGGCTGACGGTCAGGCCGTCGCCAAGCTGGACAGTGCTCCCGGGTTCGGGCTTGCCGGGGTGGGTGTTGCCGAATTCGGGGGATGCGTTTGCCATGGTTCTCCTGTTCGTTTCCTGCGTTGAAAATTACAGCCAAGGTATGACGCGGTCCGCCGCCGGGCGGGTGGCCTGGATCAGCCGGGCGTTGGCTTCGTCAGGTCCAGCAGCCCAGGCCACCGCAGCCTCCCGCTCCATGCCGAACGAGATGTGCCGGTCCACCAGGCGCTGCAGCCGAAGCGCGGGCGGGGTTTCGAGGAACCACACCTCGTCCAGCTGCGCCCGCACGTCCTTCCACGGTTCCTGGTCCGCCAGCAGGTAGTTGCCCTCGGTGATCACCAGCTGTACCTCGGCCGGGATTGCGATGGAAGCGGCCACCGGCTCGTCCAGGGTGCGCCGGAACTCCGGTGCGTATACCACTGCCTCGTCCCGGAGCGCCAGGCGGCGCAGCAGCGAAAGGTAGCCGCCGCCGTCGAACGTATCAATGGCGCCCTTGCGCTGCCGGAGCGGGGTCCCTTCGATGATCGCGTTGCCCAGGTGGAAGCCGTCCATCGGCACCACCACGGAGGTTCCGGGACTGAACTGCTCCTGGAGCCAGGCGGCGAAGGTGGACTTGCCGGACCCCGGTGCCCCGGCTATGCCCAGGATGGTCCGCGTTCCGGGCAGCAGCCGGCGCCGCAGCGTATCCACGGCCATCGTGATCTCGGGGGAGTGCATGGCAAAAGCCTAGCCACCGCTGGACACCCGCGGCGCATCTTTTTCTGCCGGCAACGCCTTCAGGCCCGCGGCGCAGCCCACGATCCCCGCAATGAACAGCAGCTTCACCACGCTGAAGGGCTCCACGCTGGTGGCCATGGCCCATCCCACGGTCAGTGCGGCGCCGATGCCCACCCAGATGGCGTAGGCGGTGCCCAGCGGAATGCTGCGGATGGCCATGCCCAGGCCCAGCATGCTGAGCGTGGCGGTGACGGCGAAGACGATGGTGGGCACCGGCCGGCTGAAGCCATCGGACAGGCCAAGGGCCGTGGCCCAGACTGCTTCCAGGACCGCGGAGGCCAGGAGCACCAGCCACGGAAGGCTGCGTTTCAGCATCACGCCACCACCTTGAGGCCAACCACGCACGCGGCGATGCCGGACAGCAGGAGCAGGCGCGCCGCCGTCGGACGTTCCACCCTGGTGGCCATCGCATAGGCGGAGGTGAGGACAACCCCCACGCCCACCCACACGGCATAGGCCGTTCCTGTGGGAATGGACTGCATGGCCACGGCAAGGCCGCCGGTGCTGGCAGCAACGGCCGCCAGGAACAGGGCTGCGGGGGCGATTCGGCGGCGTCCGGAAACCTGCGCGGCCCGGTGAAGCGCCGCGGCCCAGACGGCCTCCAGCGCGCCGGAAAGAATAAGGATGATCCACGGCATGACAGTTCCTTTGGCCAGTCTTGTCGCGTGCCGGGTACTGAACCGTCGTCCGGAGGCCCGGGTGGGGGCCTTGGCTTCCAAGGTAGCAAGGCACGACGGCGGGCTGCCACCGGTGGTGCGCAACCTCACCACCTGAAGGGGTGCCTACGCCGTGGTGTCCACTGGGTCGATGGACACGACGGCCAGGAATCCCCGGCCAAGGATCTCGGGGGAGTCGTCGTCCGAGCCGGTCACTGCGTCGTATCTGCCCAGCTCCACCGCCTCCGCGCCGGCTTGGCTGACCTTCGCCTGTCCCTGCAGCAGCACCCCCACCTGCCCTTCGAAGACGGGGTGGGCGCGCTTTTTGGACAGCTCGATGATGGAGGTAAAGGCTTTGAACGCACCGGTCCGGGTGATGACGTTGAGGTCACGGATGTCGCCCGTGGGAAGTGTCGCCGTGGTGGCGGCGCCGCCGTCGAACCGGAACGGACGGTACTTTTCAAGCGGCTGTTCCGCGCCGCCCACGCTGAGCAGCAGCAGTTCCCCCTCGATGACCGTCAGCACGCGCTCCATGCCGGGGAAAGCGGAAAAGTCGCCGGCCTTGGCCACATCGGCGATGCTCACCCGCCAGTCCCAGCCGCCGTCCGGTGAAGCCTGGCGCGCGATTTCCCTGGTCACCCCGCCGCCGTTGCGCCATGGTTCGGCCTTGAGGTCAGCGAAGCGGATGATCTGCATCAGCCCAGCCTAGTTCCCTGACATGGCCGCCCGTCGCAGTTGTGTCCGGTCCCTGCTAATCTCCTCCGGGGGGTCAACACGAAAACAGCCTGAAGGAGCCCGGGAATGTTCGTCAAAGTGTGTGGTCTCAGCACGCCCGAATCGGTCCGCGAAGCAGTGGACGCCGGTGCAGATGCGGTGGGATTCGTCCTCACTGCCAGCCCCAGGGTTGTCTCGCCGTCGCAGGCAGCTTCCCTGTTGGCCGGGCTTCCGGAGAGCGTCACCCCGATCGGCGTCTTCCGGGACGAGCCTGTGGCCGATGCCATTGCCATCGCCCGCGCCGCGGGCCTGGTGTGGATCCAGCTGCACGGCGACCGGTCACCCGCGGACGTCGCAACAGTGCACGACGCCGGCATGAAGCTGGTCAGGGCCATCACCATGGGTGCCGGCCAGGACGAGTTCGACGACTGGGGTGAGGACCTGCTCCTGATCGATGCCGCTGTGCCGGGTTCCGGGGAATCCTGGGATTACGCCTCCGTGGCAGCCCTGCCCGTGCTCAAGGGACGGAACTGGCTGCTCGCCGGCGGCCTTGAGGCGGCCAACGTGGGCCAGGCAGCAGCCGCGGCGCATGCCTGGGGCGTGGATGTTTCCTCCGGGGTTGAAGCGTCCCGCGGAGTGAAGGACCTGGCCAAGATCCGGGCCTTCGTGCAGGCTGCCAAAGCGGCTGCCACGGTTTAGCCGCCGAAGCCTCTGTGCCCCGGACGGCTGCGGGGTCAGGGCAGGATCAGGGATGTCCCCCATCTTTTGGCCACAGGCCCTCTTTGTCAGGGGGCGAGGGCACAATGGGTGCATGAAGACACTTCTGAATATCATCTGGCTGGTTTTCGGCGGCTTCTGGCTGGCCCTGGGTTATTTCCTGGCGGGCGTGGTCTGCTGCCTGCTGATCGTCACCATCCCCTGGGGCATTGCCTCATTCCGGATCGCCGCCTACACGCTGTGGCCGTTTGGCCGGATGGTGGTGGACAAGCCCGGCGGTACGGGTGTCTTCTCGCTGCTGGGCAACGTGATCTGGCTGCTGGTGGCCGGGATCTGGATTGCCATTGGACACGTGGTGACCGCGTTCGCCATGGCAGTGACCATCGTTGGCATCCCGCTGGCCATCGCCAACCTCAAGCTCATTCCGGTATCCCTGATGCCGCTGGGCAAGCAGATTGTGCCCACCAACACGCCTTTTGTGAGCAACTATCCCGTCCGGACCTACCGTTAGGCGGGACCGCCCGCTTTGCCGGGCAGTGCCGTCCCGTCACAGCGGACGGAACGCCCCGCCCCGCAGGATGGCCGCGGAGTCACTGCCATCCAGTTCGGCGGCGATGTCCACGTCCTCGGCGTAGCCGGCCCCGGACAGCTCCCGGCCGCTGGCGCAGTGCTGCAGCGTTTCGCGCAGGCGCGGCTCGGCCGCCTCGAAAACAGCCATGGCGGCCACGGCCTCCGGAGCGTAGCCGTGCCTGCCGTCCCCGGCTTCATAACCGCCCTTGCCGGTGGCCACCAGTCCTGCGATGAAAGCTCCGGCGCCGATCTGGTCCTCCACGGCAGGGCGCAGTGTGCCGTCCGGCCAGCGTTCGCCCGCGGCGACAACCGCAACTACTGCGTCGCCAGGAAGGTTGGCGGCCACCCAGTCTGCCGTGGCCGCGGCATTCCGGAGGCAAACGGCGGCCACCAGTGGAACTTCCGCCGCCAGCGCGTGGCAGAGCTCAGAACCGTTGGGGGAGGGCAGGACCACCCGTTCCAGCGCAACGGCCGCCCGGAGGCTGGCGGGGGACAGGCTGAGGCCGCCGCCGTGCCGTGGGCCGGCGAGCTGGGCCTGGTGGTGGGCGGCGAAGTCCTCTGCGGTGGTGTCGCGCCAGCGGTACGGAAAGACTTCCGCGCCCCGGTCCAATGCGACGCTGACGCAGGTTCCGAAGGACAGGACGTCCACCACGACGGCGATGTCAGCCCCGGCGGCCACCGTCCTGGCACCCTCCAGTCCCCAGTCCAGCCGGACGGTGAAGGGAAGCTGCCGGTGTGCCGCATTGGCGGAGTACGTGTGCCGTGGGTTGGTACCGGGCGCGTTCACTGCAGTTCGCCTTCCAGGTTGCAGTGCGCCGCGTCCTGCCATAGTTCTTTGGACCGCTGGTGATGGAAGAGAGGGTCCAGTTCCAGCAGTTGGCGGACGACGGCGGCCCTGCCGGCTGCGAAGTCCGCGTCGCCGATGTGCGCATAGTCTTTCCGCACGGCAGCGACGTAGCGCGCGTATTCCTCCGGTTCGCCGCCGAGGATGGAGAGGTCCGCGTCGCAGAGGAGGGCGCCGTCGTCGTCACCTGGCTCCGGACGGTGGTCCGATGTCAGCCGGACCAGGCGCGCCACTTCCGCCACCTCTGACCCCGGAAGGCCGGCGTCGGCAAGCCGTTCCTCCGCCAACCGGGCCGACTCCTCCTCGTCCTGGCCGGCAGCACCGCGGTACACGGCGTCGTGGAACCAGGCAGCCAGCAGCACTGTCCGCGGTGCTTCAGCCGGTTCCGTGAGCAGGTCCAGCGCCTCCAGCACGGACAGCAGGTGGGTGCAGCCGTGGTAGTGGCGGTGCGGTTCGCTCCACCGGTCCAGCAGGTCAAGGAACAGTGCGTCGTGGCCGGGCATGACGGCTTCCCAACGGTTCAGCAGCGGGACCTTCAGCGATTTGTTCCGGCGGCGTGCCGGGATCCGCAGCCCGCTGGCGATAAGCCTGCGGACCAGCACGCGGCCCTCCACCGAGACCGCGCCCGCCGCCACCAGGTCGGCAAAGCGGCGTTCCGGCACATCGTAGTGGTCGCCGTCGAACGCCCGCTCAGGGATCCCCGCGGCCGCAGCGAACGAATGCAGCTCGTCCAGGGACGCGTCCGAGACCAGGTGCGAAAAGTGTGTTCCGTGTGCAGGCCACAGCGGCGGGTCGATGTAGATGGCCATGCAAGGAGTCTAGTGCTGCCCTTCCGTATATCGCCGCGCAGCCGGGTGGCACGTTCATGACCGCTGGTGCGTCTTAAAACGTGCCGCTAACCCTCATTTGCGGACTAGAATCACCGAATGGCACTTATTCGCGTTGCAGAGGCTGCCCGTTTCCTGGGGGTGAGCGACGATACCGTGCGCCGGTGGACGGAGCAGGGAACCCTCACCGCACTCCGGGACCCCTCCGGCCGTCTCGCAGTGGACGGGCTGGAGCTGGCAGCGCACGCCCGGAAGCTCGCGCAGCTCCCCGACGACCCCAAAAGTGGCAGCAGTTCGGCGCGGAACCGGTTTGTGGGGCTGGTGACCAACGTCATCACGGACAAGGTCATGGCGCAGGTGGAACTGCAGTGCGGGCCCTTCCGGGTTGTCTCGCTGATGAGCAGCGAAGCCGTTCGTGAGCTGGGGCTCGAGCCTGGTGCCGTGGCCACCGCCGTGGTCAAGGCAACGACCGTCATCATCGAGTCGCCGAAGGGCCGGACCACCGCATGAGCCGGCAACCCGTTCGGTCCGCGGCTTGCATCATTCGGGCCGCCGTCCTCCCGCTGGCTGTGCTGCTGCTGGCCGTTCTTTCCGGCTGTACCCCGTCGGGGAGCCCGGACGCGGGGACAAGTTCCGGCGCGGCCACCGGTTCCGGCGCCAAGCCAAGCGGCGCCATCACCGTCTTCGCGGCGGCCTCCCTCAAGCAGGCCTTTACCGAACTCGCGAGCACTTTCGAAGCCGAACATCCGGGCACCACGGTCACCCTGAGCTTCGCGGGGTCCTCGGACCTGGCCAGCCAGATCAGCCAAGGCGCGCCCGCTGACGTCTTCGCCTCCGCGGACACAGCCAACATGCAAAAGGTGCAGGACGCCGGCCTTACCGACGGCATGCCGCAGGACTTTGCCACCAACACCCTGGCCATCGCGGTGCCGCCGGGCAACCCGGCTGGAGTTGCATCCCTGCAGGACCTGGCCCGGCCGGGCATCAGGCTGGTGACCTGCGCCCGGCAGGTCCCCTGCGGAGCCGCAACGGCCAAAGTGGCGGAAGCAGCGGGGCTCACGTTGAGTCCGGTCAGCGAGGAGAACGCCGTCACCGACGTCATGGGCAAGGTCGCCTCCGGCGAGGCGGACGCGGGGCTGGTCTACGGCACAGACATCAAGGCCTCCGGGGACAAGGTGGCAGGCATCCAGTTCCCGGAATCGGTGAGTGCGGTCAACACCTACCCGATTGCGGGCGTCGCCGGCGGCCGTAACAAGGCCACCGCCCAGGCCTTCCTGGACGTCGTCACCGGCCCGGAGGGCCAGAAGGTCCTCGCCGCGGCGGGATTCGGCCCGGCCAGTTCCGGCCCGGCCGGTTCCGGGTCAGCCAGTTCTGCCCCGGCCAGTTCCAGTCCAGGCAGCAAGTGATCCAGCGGCACGGGCCGCCGCCCCAGGCGCGGCCGCGCACCCAGGCCGCTGCCTACTCCGGCATCCCCGCATGGGTCCGTGCGCTGGCAGTCCTGGCCGCCGTCGTCGTTGTGCTTCCCCTGCTGGCCATGGTGCTGCGCGTTGACTGGGCGCAGTTCATTCCGCTGGTGACGTCGGAGCCGTCCCTGACGGCGCTGGGGCTGAGCCTGCGGACCTCGGCGGCGAGCACCCTTCTCTGCATCGCGCTGGGAGTTCCCCTGGCCCTGGTCCTGGCCAGGGACTCCTTCCGGCTGCAGGGGCTGCTGCGCTCGCTGGTACTCCTGCCCCTGGTGCTTCCCCCGGTGGTGGGCGGCATCGCCCTGCTCTACACGTTCGGCCGCCAAGGGCTGCTGGGGCAGACCCTGGAGGTGCTCGGGCTGCGCATCGCCTTCTCCACCACGGCGGTGGTCCTGGCCCAGACGTTCGTGGCGCTGCCCTTCCTGGTGGTGAGCCTGGAAGGAGCGCTGCGGACGTCCGGCTCCCGCTATGAGGCCGTGGCCGCGACCTTGGGGGCGCGGCCGGGCACCGTGTTCCGGCGGGTCACGCTGCCGCTGGTCCTGCCGGGCCTGGCCTCCGGCGCCGTCCTGTCCTTCGCCCGCAGCCTGGGTGAGTTTGGCGCCACCCTGACCTTCGCGGGCAGCCTCCAAGGGGTGACCCGGACCCTGCCGCTGGAGATCTACCTGCAGCGGGAAACGGACCCGGACGCCGCCGTCGCGCTGTCCCTGGTGCTGGTGGCCGTCGCTGTCGCCGTGGTGGCGCTCGCATACCGGCAACCGGCAGCGGCCCGTGCCGGAGCAGGGCAACGGACGACGGCGGCCGCGCCGGCTGGAGGGGACGTCCGGTGACGCTGTCCTTCCAGGCCGCCGTGGCCGGGCGAGGGTTCGACGTGGACCTTGCCGTCCGGCCGGGTGAAACGGTGGCCGTCATGGGCCCCAACGGCGCCGGCAAATCGACCCTCCTGGCCAGCATCGCGGGCCTGCTGCGGCCGGACAGCGGCCGCGCCGAACTCAATGGCAGGACACTGTTCGACCTCGATGGCGGAAAGCGCACGTGGGTCCCTCCCCACCACCGCGGCACCGCCCTGCTGGCCCAGGAACCCCTGCTCTTCCCGCACCTGAGCGCCGTGGACAACGTCTCCTTCGGGCCACGCAGCGCCGGCGTCCCCAAGCGGGATGCCAAGGATCAAGCCATGCGCTGGCTGGCTGAGGTGGAAGCGGGACACCTCGCCGGACGCCGTCCCGCCGAGCTTTCCGGCGGCCAGGCCCAGCGGGTGGCCGTGGCCCGTGCGCTCGCCGCCGATCCTGCGCTGCTGCTGCTCGATGAGCCGCTCGCCGCGTTGGATATCCATGCCGCCCCTTTGCTGCGCCGCCTCTTCAAGCGGGTCCTCGCGGGACGGCAGGCGATCATTGTCACGCATGACGTCCTGGATGCACTGGTGCTCGCCGACCGCGTGGTCATCCTGGAAAACGGGAAGATTGCAGAGGAAGGGCCCACGCGTGCCGTGCTGGAACGCCCGCACAGTTCCTTCGCTGCCGGACTTGCCGGGCTGAACTTCATCCCCGGGACCCTCGACGGCACTGGTGTCCGCACCAGCCAGGGCCTGCGGATCGCGGGGCACGACGAGGAACTGGGCGGCGACGGCGAACCCGGCCGGCTGCCGGAGCCGGCGGGTGCGGGCGTGGCCGTGTTCCCGCCGTCGGCCGTTTCCGTGTTCCTTGACGACGCCCACGGAAGCCCGCGGAACTCGTTCGCCGTCACCATCACCGACCTCGAGCCCCACGGCGACCAGGTCCGCGTCAGGGCGGGCGGCCTTGCCGCCGACATCACGCCTGCTGCCTCCGCGGACCTGGGCCTTGCTCCGGGCATGACGGTGCACTTCGTGGTCAAGGCCGCCGCCGTTTCCGTGTACGGAACCTAGCGCCAGGGCGCGGACGGTCCGGGCTGGACCGCAGGGAGGACCTCCGGCTCTGGACAGCTGTTTCGCCGTGGGCAAACATGGCTAAGGAATCTCGCCCTGCAAAGTTGAGCGTAGTACACTCAACCTAGTCAACAAGCCCCCGAAAGGAGCTCTCTTTGGACGTCAAATTCACCACCAAGAGCCAGGAGGCTCTTTCCGCGGCGGCAATGAACGCCTCGACGGCCGGTAATCCCCAGGTGGAACCGGCCCACCTCCTCAAGGCGCTGATGGACCAGCGGGAGGGCGTCGCCGTTGCGCTCCTCCGGGCCACCGGTGCGGACCCGGACGCCGTCAGCGTCCAGGCGAGCAGCGCCATCAAGGCCCTGCCGGCCACGTCAGGCGGCTCCAGCCAGCAGGCGCAGCTGTCCCGGCCTGCCCTGCAGGACATCCAGCATGCCAAGGAGGAGGCGGACCGGCTGGGGGATTCCTTCGTATCCACCGAGGTGCTCCTGGTGGGCCTCTCCGCCGGCAACGATGCCGCTGCGCGCCTGCTGCGTGAAGCCGGTGCCTCACGTGAGGCGCTGCTCGCGGCCCTCCCCGGGGTCCGCGGCGACCGCAAGGTGGACAGCCCCGACCCCGAGAACACGTTCCAGGCCTTGGAGAAGTACGGCACTGACCTCACTGCCATGGCCCGTGCCGGCAAGCTGGACCCCGTGATCGGACGCGACTCCGAAATCCGCCGCGTGGTCCAGGTGCTGTCCCGGCGCACCAAGAACAACCCGGTGCTCATCGGCGAACCCGGCGTGGGCAAGACCGCTGTTGTCGAAGGACTGGCCCAGCGCATGGTGGCGGGCGACGTCCCGGAAAGCCTGCGCGGCAAGACGCTCATCTCCCTGGACCTCGGCTCGATGGTGGCCGGCGCCAAGTACCGCGGCGAGTTCGAGGAGCGGCTGAAGGCGGTCCTTGAGGAGATCAAGGGCTCGGAAGGCCAAGTCGTCACGTTCATCGACGAAATCCACACCGTGGTGGGTGCCGGCGCCACCGGCGATTCCTCCATGGACGCCGGCAACATGCTCAAGCCCATGCTGGCCCGCGGTGAGCTCCGCCTGATCGGTGCCACCACCCTGGATGAGTACCGCGAAAACATTGAAAAGGACGCGGCCCTGGAACGCCGCTTCCAGCAGGTGTATGTGGGCGAGCCGAGCGTGGAGGACACCATCGGCATCCTCCGCGGCCTCAAGGAGCGCTACGAGGCGCACCACAAGGTCTCCATCGCCGACTCCGCCCTGGTGGCCGCCGCCACACTGTCCAACCGCTACATCTCTGGACGCCAGCTGCCGGACAAGGCCATCGACCTCGTCGATGAAGCCGCGTCCCGCCTCCGCATGGAAATCGACTCTGCTCCGGAGGAGATCGACCAGCTGCGGCGCCAGGTGGACCGCCTCACCATGGAGGAACTGGCCCTGTCCGGTGAATCGGATCCCGCATCCGTGGAGCGACTGGCCGCACTCCGCGCTGACAAGGCTGACAAGGAGGAGGAGCTCTCGGCCTTGAACGCCCGCTGGGAAGCCGAGAAGGCCGGCCTCAACCGGGTGGGTGACCTGAAGGCCAAGCTGGACGAACTGCGCTCCGCTGCTGACAAAGCACAGCGCGAGGGCGACCTCGAAACTGCCTCCCGGATCCTCTACGGGGAAATTCCGGCGCTTGAGCGCGAGGTGAATGCCGCTGCCGAGGCCGAGGCCGCCGTGACGGACAAGTCCGCGCAGATGGTGGCGGAGGAAGTGACTGCCGAGGATATCGCTGAAGTCATCTCTGCCTGGACCGGCATCCCGGCAGGCCGAATGCTGCAGGGTGAAAGCCAGAAGCTGCTGCACATGGAAGAAGAGCTGGGCCGGCGCCTGATCGGCCAGTCCAAGGCCGTGACCGCGGTGTCCGACGCTGTCCGCCGTGCCCGGGCCGGCATCAGCGACCCCAACCGCCCCACCGGCTCCTTCTTGTTCCTGGGCCCCACCGGCGTGGGAAAAACCGAGCTGGCTAAGGCACTGGCCGATTTCCTGTTCGACGACGAACGCGCCATGGTGCGCATCGACATGTCCGAGTACGGCGAGAAGCACAGCGTCGCCCGGCTGGTCGGGGCGCCTCCGGGATACGTGGGCTACGAGGAAGGCGGCCAGCTGACCGAGGCCGTCCGCCGTCGGCCCTACTCCGTAGTGCTGCTGGACGAGGTGGAGAAGGCGCACCCCGAGGTGTTCGACATCCTCCTGCAGGTGCTCGACGACGGCCGCCTCACCGACGGGCAGGGCCGCACCGTGGACTTCCGTAACGTGATCCTGGTGCTGACCTCCAACCTGGGCAGCCAGTTCCTGGTGGACCAGTCCCTGGACGCCACGGCCAAGCGCAATGCCGTCATGGCCACGGTGAACGCGTCCTTCAAGCCGGAGTTCCTCAACCGGCTCGACGAAGTGGTGCTGTTCGACGCCCTCACGGTAGACGAACTGGCCCACATCGTGGAGCTGCACGTGGCAGAGCTGGGGCGGAGGCTGCACGAACGGCGCCTCACCCTCGAAGTCACCGACGGGGCCAAGGCCTGGCTGGCACTGTCCGGCTACGACCCCGCCTACGGCGCCCGGCCACTGCGGCGCCTGGTGCAGCGTGAGATCGGCGACCGGCTGGCCAAGGCCATCCTTGCCGGCGAGATCAGCGACGGCGACACCGTGATGGTTGACACCGCAGCTGACCTGGGCGAACTCACCGAGGGCAACTTCGACGCGCTGACGGGTGCCCCGAGCTCCGGCCTCTCAGTGCGGCGGAAGGACTAGCCGGCCTGCAGGGCTGGGGGACTGCTGCCCTGGCGGTTTGGCCGTCAGGGCAGCACGCTCGCGTTGATCACGTTGCCGCCGTCGGCATTGACGTAGCAGTCCACCCTGCGGTCCCCGGACTCCCAGCTGGTGTTGCTGGGAAAGCTGCGCTGGTAGTTCAGCTGGAACTGCTTGGCCGCCGGGCCGAGCTTCGCTGCCTGGCAAACTTCCAGCGCTTTGGCCTTGAGCGGGTCAGCCCCCGGATACTTGGCGCTGTCCGGGTAGTGGAGGGTGGCTACCAGCTGCGCGGAATGGCCCGTGTCGCACGGCACCACCGTGGACGCCAGGGCCTGGGGGTCGAAGTCCTTGAAGCAGTCACCTACCGCGTAGGCTGCCGGCGCGACCCCGTCGCGGGGCAGCGGCTGGGGAGTGGCCGGCGGAGTGACGGCGGTCTGCAGCACGCCCGGCGCTGCACTTTTCGCTGTATCGATGCCGGGAGCAGAGTTCAGCCACACGGCGAGCCACGCCAGTGAGCCGGCCACGGCGAGGATGACGACGATGAGGAACGCCTTCCAGAACGCCGGCCTCCTGTTGGCCCGCTTTTCGGGCCCGGGATCCTGGCGCGGCTGGGACCAGGTCACAGACTCCGGAGCGGGTGCTGAACCGGCGTCGCCGCCCTGGACTATTGGCAGGCTTCCGGTCCGCGGCGGCAAGGCTGGTTTCGGCGGGATGTCCTGGTGGTTCACGGGTGCGCATCCTCCTGGGTTTGGTACCGCGGCTCGCCAAAGGCCATACAAAATCGGCAGTTCTTAAGTGACTCTACCGAAGAAAAATCCCGGAATCCCGCGGGCGCAGGTGCGTGATGGTACCCCACGAGGGCGCCCGGGCCATGAGGCGGCAAGCAGGGCCCGCCGAAAGCATGTAATCTAGGTGTACGACAAATTGACCAAACATTCCGGGGCCTCACCGATCGCCAAGGTGACCACCTCCGGTCCAAGTACAAAAGGGGGTCACGCCATGGGGCGCGGCCGTCAAAAGGCAAAAGCTACCAAGCAGGCTCGGGACATTAAGTACTACTCCCCGAACACTGACTACTCGGCACTTCAGCGTGAGCTGACGGGTCCGGGCAGTCGTTCGACGAGCCGTTACTCGAATGAGCCGGTTGAACCGGACTATTCGGCTTATGTGGATAAGTACGCGGATGATTTGGATGACGATGACGACGAGGTAGACAACCGTCGCATCGGCTAGTTGTCGCCGACAGCAAACTGCCCCTTTAGGCAGTTTGCGCGTCAGTTTCAATAATCTTCGCCTCGCTGCTTTTTCTGCAGCGCTAACGGTGCTGACCGCAGTCAAGGGGTCCGTTGGGAACACGCCTGTTTTGGGTATGTCCCCCAACGGGCCTTTTCGTGGTTCCTGCCTAACGCGTGCGGCGCCTGACAGGCATGAAGGTCCGTGGTGGGCCGTCCGCAGCCAGGAATGGAAGCATAAGGCTGGTGAGCGTGGCCGGTTGCTCCAGCGGCAGGCCATGGGACGCCCCGGGAATCACCGTCAGCTGCCCATTGGGCAGTGCCTCATACAAGGAGACGGTATGCGCCAGGGTCACAACGTCGTCGTCCCCTACCGCCACCAGTACCGGCTGCTGGATCCGGGAGATCTGGGAGGGAGTGAGCGAAGGCTCGGTGCTGATCAGTTGCATGCCTTTCCGGACTACTGCCTCAAAATGCCCGGGTCCGTCAGGGGACCGCTCGGCGTAGGCCCGGCCAAGCTCCTGTAACACAGGCGAGTCCGGGTCCATGTCCACCGGCTGGATGCCGTCCACGTGGTAGTTGGTGCCGATGACCACCATTTTTGCCACCAGGTCCGGCCTCGCCAGCGCTACGAGGAGGGCAATGATGCCGCCGTCGCTCCAGCCGACGAGATGGGCGCGGCCGGCGGCCACCTTCTCAAGGACGCTGATTGTCTCCCGCGCCATATCGTCGTAATGGAAGTCAGCGTCAGTGTCGGCGGTGTATCCATGGCCGCGGCGGTCGAAGGCGAGGAGTCGGTAGTGTTCCGCGAGTCCGGTGCCAATTGTGCCAAGAAGGGCATCACTGTTGCTGAGGCCGCCGTGCAGCAGGAGCAGTGGAGGGCCACTGCCGCCGCGGTCCTCCACCCACGTCGGGTGTCCATCAATGTCTATGGTGCCGGCCATGTGTTCTCCCGTTTTCAACCGTGTGGGGGTTATTGTGCCTCTTGCCCCTTTGCTGCTCAAGGGGTCCGTGTAGCGTTGCCTCCATGGCATTAGTTGAGGGATACCGTCAGGGCGAGCCCTGCTGGGCGGATCTGCAGACCCCCGATGTTGCGGCAGCCAAGGACTTCTACGGGCGGCTCTTCGGCTGGACCTTCCAGGACTTTCCCACCCCGGACGGCCGCAGTTACGCGCAGGCCTTTGTCCGCGGGCAACTGGTGGCCACCATTGCACCGCAAAGCCCCTTGCAACTGCAGGCTGGCACGTCCGCAAAGTGGAACGTCTACTTCGCCGCCGCAGACGCTGCCCGCCTGCTTGAGGAGGCTGGCCACGCAGGAGGTACCGCCCAGTTCGGGCCGGAGAAGGTGGGCGATACCGGCGTGCTGGGCTTCCTGACTCCTCCCGGTGGCGGGACCACGGGAATCTGGCAGGCAGGAAGCCACTACGGCAGCCAACTCTTCAACGAGCCTGGCGCGCTGGCCTGGGCGGAACTCTTCACGCCCGAGCCCCAGGCTGCCGTCGGCTTCTTCCAGCAGCTTTTCGGGCATGAGGTCACCGAGTATCCCCAGGATGACGGCGGCAGCTACAGTACGCTGCTCATCGACGGCAACGAGGTGGCGGGGATCATCCCTGCCGATGAGGTCGACGAAGCGGACTGGCAGATCTACTACGGGGTGGCAGATGTTGCCGTGGCGGCAGCGGAGGCCCAGGCCGCAGGGGGCCGGGTCCTCGTTGAGCCGGACGAGCATCCGGGCGATGGTTCACTGGCCACCATCGAGGACCCGCAGGGCGGCGTCCTCAACCTCATCCAGGTTGATTAAATGCATCGAGTGCTGGGTACTTGTCGTTCCCGGGCGTGAAAACGACAAGTACCCAGCACTCGATGGGAGGCTTAGGCGTAGGAGTTGACCAGGCGGACAGCTCCACCGTCCACGCCCTTGGCGCCCTGGACGTAGTCCGGGCCGGACTTGAGGATGGAGTCCGAATCCGCGGTGACCGTGCCCATGATCCAGGACGGCAGACCGCGTTCGTTCAGGCGCGCGACGGCGGCATCCGCGGCTTCGGCGGACACGATGGCCACCATGCCCACGCCAAGGTTCAGGGTGCGCTCCAGGTCGGCCAGCGGAACGTTGCCGAGCTCGGACACCAGCTTGAAGATGGCGGGCAGCTCCCAGGTGGCGCGGTCGACTGTGGCCACCAGGCCCTGCGGCAGGACGCGGGCCAGGTTGGCGGCAAGGCCGCCGCCGGTGACGTGGCTGAAGCCGTGGACGGCCGCGCCGGCGCTGACCGGGAAGGTGCGGGCCAGGTCCAGGCAGTCGGCGGCGTAGACGCGCGTGGGTTCGAGCAGCTCTTCGCCCAGGGTGCGGCCGAGTTCGGAGACCTGGCGGTCCAGGGCCCAGCCGGCGTGGTTGATCACGCGGCGGACCAGGGAGTAGCCGTTGGAATGCAGGCCGGAGGAGGCCATGCCGATCACGACGTCGCCGGCGCGGACGCGGTCCGGGCCCAGCAGTGCATCGGCTTCCACGACGCCGGTGGCTGCGCCGGCCACGTCGTATTCGTGCTCGCCCAGCAGGCCCGGGTGCTCGGCGGTCTCGCCACCCACCAGGGCAGTGCCGGCCACGGAGCAGGCTGCGGCGATGCCGCGGACGATCCCGGCGATGCGCTCGGGAACCACCTTGCCGCAGGCGATGTAGTCGGTCATGTACAGCGGCTCGGCGCCTACCACCACGATGTCGTCCACCACCATGCCCACCAGGTCGAACCCGATGGTGTCGTGGATGTCCATGGCCTGGGCGATGGCTACCTTGGTGCCGACACCGTCCGTGGAGGTGGCGAGCAGCGGCTTCTTATAGGTCAGCAGTTTGGAGACGTCGTAGAGGCCGGCGAAGCCGCCCACCCCGCCGATCACCGACGAGTTGTGGGTTGCCTTGACGGCATCCTTCATGAGCTCGACGGCGCGGTCCCCGGCTTCAACGTTCACGCCTGCGGAGGCGTAGGTGATGCCGGAGTTGTCTGCGGCGGTGTTGGCGGAAGTCATACGGAGTCCTTCTTGTCGGCGCCGGTGGCGGCGTGTACGTCGGGCACGAGGTCGGCTTCGGTCAGCAGGTTCTCGAATTCGGAGTCCGGGCCCGGGTCGCAGCCGGTGGCACCGGCCTTCTCCGCCGGGTCCTCGGTGGCGTCGACTGCCAGGGCGGCCGTTTCGCCGGGAAGGGCCGAAGGGGAGGGCTTCAGGCCGCCCAGGTCGGTACGCTCCAGCAGGTTCTTGCCCAGCTTGTCTGCGTCGGGCAGCTTGATGGGGTATTTGCCCGTGAAGCAGGCGGTGCAGAGGCGTTCGCGCGGCTGCCGGGTGGCTTCGATCATGCCGTCTTCCGAGATGTAGGCCAGCGAGTCGGCGCCGATGGCCTGCGAGATCTCCTCAATGGTGGCGCCGTTGGCGATCAGCTCGGCGCGGGAGGCGAAGTCGATGCCGTAGAAGCAGGGCCACTGGACGGGCGGGGAGGAGATCTTGACGTGAACGGACGCGGCACCGGCTTCGCGGAGCATCCGGACGATGGCGCGCTGGGTGTTGCCGCGGACGATCGAGTCATCCACCACCACAACGCGCTTGCCGCGGATCACGGACTCCAAGGCGTTGAGCTTGAGCCGGATACCCAGCTGGCGAAGCGTCTGCGAGGGCTGGATGAAGGTACGGCCCACGTAGGAGTTCTTGACGAAGCCATGGGCGAAGGGAATGCCGGATTCCTCTGCATAGCCAACTGCTGCGGGGGTGCCGGATTCAGGGACGGGGATGACGATGTCCGCCTGCTGCGTGTTTTCCCGGGCCAACTGCCGGCCCATCTCCACGCGGGACTCGTAGACGGAGCGGCCAGCGATGGCGGCGTCCGGGCGTGCAAGATAGACGTACTCGAAAACGCAACCTGCCGGCGTCGGGTCCGCGAACTTCTTGGACCGCACGCCGTCCTCGTCGATGGCGATGAACTCGCCCGGTTCGATCTCGCGGATGAAGCTGGCACCGACGGTGGCCAGTGCGGACTGTTCGGAGGCAACAACCCAGCCGCGCTCCAGCCGGCCCAGGACCAGCGGGCGGATGCCGAAGGTGTCGCGGGCTGCGTAGAGGGTTCCTTCGTCCATGAAGACGAAGCAGAAGCCGCCCTTGATCTTGGGCAGGAGTTCGGTGGCGGTCTCTTCGAGGCTCTTGCCGGGCTCGCCCTCCAGCAGGGCGGTGACCAGGGCCGTGTCTGAAGTGTTGCCCTGTTTCATTTCGCCGGTGAGCTGCCCGCCGTTGCGCTCGGTGATCATGGCGTTGAGTTCAGCGGTGTTGGTCAGGTTGCCGTTGTGCGCCAGGGCCACCGTGCCGGTGGAGGTGGCGCCGAGGGTGGGCTGCGCGTTGGCCCAGTGGCTGGCGCCGGTGGTGGAGTAGCGGCAGTGGCCCACGGCCAGGTGCCCGGTCAGGGTGTTCAGCGTGGTCTCGTCGAAGACCTGGGATACGAGGCCCATGTCCTTGTAGACGTTGATCCGCTTGCCGTCGCTGGTGGCTATGCCAGCCGACTCCTGACCGCGGTGCTGCAGTGCATACAGCCCGTAATAGGTAAGTTTTGCTACTTCTTCACCGGGTGCCCAAACACCGAAGACGCCACAGGCATCCTGGGGTCCTTTTTCGCCGGGAAGAAGATCATGGGAAAGTTTGCCATCGCCGCGTGCCACTGATCGATTATCGCACGATATGGGGTATGACTTTCCCCCGCTTCAGTTTGTGACCCGGCTAGGGCTGGGGATCGGTATCGGTATCCGGTTCCGATTCCGGGACGGCCTCCACGACTGCCCGTTCCTGCCGCCTTACGCTGCGGCGGTCCAGGACAAGCGCCAGGAGGGCGCCCAGGAGGGCGCCCGCAGCCGCGAACATCACCATGAAGAATCCGAAGACAGCGCCGGGATCGAACGTGGCATCGCCAGGGAGGGCGTAAGCCACCACTGCGGCGGCAATAATGCCTGCCAGTGCCCCCACAATCAAAAAGGGAACATACTTCGGAGCGCGGCGGACGGTCACTTCGCGCTGCTCGGCAGGGGTTTGTTCAAAAGCCATGCCATCCAGCCTACTGCCAGGACTTGTCGTGCGCGCGACGGGAAGCAGGGGCCTCGGGGCCCTGGAAAATGACGGCAGGGTACGGCCAGCCTGTGATAGCCACGCCCCCTGCAACTGATATATCTATTGACATGAAGTGTGGCCGCTGTCATATTTCCAGTAAGCACTCTGCGCGCTCTGTTGTGTAATAGGCAATTCAACGCGCCTTCATCGTAGGGCACGATCTGGTCCCCGAACGCGGCATGTCAGCTAGATTGGCACTTGGTGCCGACTCACCGGATCCGGCCGGGTCCAGGAAAGGAACACAGAACCATGGCCCATAAAGTTCAAGCTGTCGTTGTGCGGGAGAAGAACGCTCCGGTGTCGCTCGAGACGATCCTGGTGCCGGATCCGGGCCCGGGCGAGGCGTTGGTGGACATCATGACCTGCGGTGTGTGCCATACGGACCTGCACTACAAGCAGGGCGGCATCGGCGATGACTTCCCGTACCTGCTGGGCCATGAGGCCACCGGCGTGGTCTCCGCAGTTGGTCCGGACGTGACTTCCGTGGCGCCGGGGGACCGGGTGATCCTGAACTGGCGTGCGGTCTGCGGCGAGTGCCGGGCGTGTGCCAAGGGCCAGCCGCAGTACTGCTTCAACACCCACAATGCCACGCAGAAGATGACCCTTGAGGACGGCACGGTCCTTTCTCCCGCCCTGGGCATCGGTGCCTTCGCGGAGAAGACCCTGGTGGCCGCGGGGCAGTGCACCAAGGTTGATCCCGAGGTTGATGCGGCCGCGGTGGGGCTGCTGGGCTGCGGCATCATGGCCGGCATCGGCGCGGCGATCAACACCGGCGAGGTCAAGCGCGGCGAGTCCGTGGCAGTGATCGGCTGCGGCGGTGTTGGCATCGCGGCGATCGCCGGGGCGAAGCTGGCCGGTGCGACGACGATCATCGCCGTTGACATCGACGACAACAAGATTGAGATGGCCAAGTCCCTCGGTGCCACCCATGGCGTGAATTCCAAGCAGGAGGACGCGGTGGAAGCCATCCGGGCCCTCACCGGAGGCCACGGCGCGGACGTGGTGATTGACGCCGTCGGCCGTCCAGAAACGTACCGGCAGGCCTTCTACGCCCGCGATCTCGCCGGCCGGGTGGTCCTGGTGGGCGTGCCGACGCCGGAGATGACGCTGGAACTGCCGCTGCTGGATGTCTTTGGCCGCGGCGGGTCGCTGAAGTCCTCCTGGTACGGCGACTGCCTGCCGTCCCGTGACTTCCCCATGCTCGTCTCGCACTACAAGCGGGGCAACCTGGACCTGGACGCCTTCGTGTCCGAGCGGATCAGCATCGACCAGGTGGAGGAAGCTTTCGGCAAGATGCACGAGGGCAAGGTCCTGCGCTCGGTCGTCGAGATCCAGCCCGCTCAGGCGTCGGCATGAGTGTCACCATCGAGAACCTGGTCACCTCGGGCACGTTTTCGCTCGACGGCGGCACCTGGGACGTGGACAACAACGTCTGGATCGTGGGCAACGACGAGGAATGCATCATCATCGATGCGCCGCATGACGCCGCCGCGATCCTCAACCAGGTCCGCAGCCGGAAGGTCAAGGCCATCCTGCTCACCCACGCGCACAATGACCACATCGGTGCCGCGCGGGAGGTTGCTGACGCCCTGGGCGCCCCGGTCCTGCTGAACCAGGAGGACCTGGTGCTGTGGGAGCAGGTCTATCCTGACGTCAAACCTGACCGGTACCACTCCGACGGGGACGTGTTCGAGGTGGGCGGGGCAACCCTGCGGGCCATCCACACGCCGGGGCACTCCCCGGGGTCGACCTGCTTCTACCTGGAGAGCGAGGGGACGGTCTTCACCGGGGACACGCTGTTCAACGGTGGGCCGGGCGCCACCGGCCGGTCCTACAGCGACTACCCCACCATCCTGAAGTCCATCCGCGAGCGGCTGCTGGCGCTGCCGGCCAACACCGTGATCCGCACCGGCCACGGCGACAACACCACCATCGCCGCCGAGCAGGAAACGCTGGCCAAGGTTCCGCAGTAGCCGGCAGGGAAACCAGCAGAGAGTGCCCGTGGAGGCGCGCCGGGAACGTCCGGCGCGCCTCCAGTGCAAGTGAACAATAGCTGCCGGCAAGGGAGTTCCCGGGTGCCGGCGAGGAAGTTGGAACAATGAAGTTCGGCAAGCAGCCTGCCCCCGTCGAGGACATCAACGAGGACAACCTCGAGGTCCATAAGCCCAAGACTGAGGCCGCCGGGGTCAAGGCCGTCATGGTGGCCCTGGAGCGCGCGGTGGCACAGGCAGGCGTCACCCGCACGGCACAGTCACTGCTCCGGCTGAACCAGCGAGGCGGGTTCGATTGCCCGGGCTGCGCCTGGCCGGAATCGGACAAGAAGCGCAAAGCTGCCGAGTTCTGCGAGAACGGTGCCAAGGCCGTGGCCGAGGAGAACACCCTGCGGACCGTGGGCGCGGAGTTCTGGGCGAAGCACTCCATTGCCGAGCTCTCAGGGAAGACCGAGTATTGGCTGGGGAACCAGGGCCGGCTCAGCGAACCGATGGTGATCCGGGAGGGTGACACCCACTACTCGCCGATCTCCTGGAATGACGCGTTCGAGCTGATCGGTGAGCACCTCCGGGCGACGACCCCGGACCGCAGCGTCTTCTATACGTCCGGCCGCACCGCGAACGAGACCGCGTTCCTGTACCAGCTGTTCGCCCGGTCGCTGGGCACCAACAACCTGCCGGACTGCTCCAACATGTGCCATGAGTCCTCCGGATCGGCCCTGAATCCGACCATCGGCATCGGCAAGGGCACCGTGTCCCTGGATGACATCCACGACGCCGAACTGATCTTTGTCGTCGGCCAGAACCCCGGCACAAACCACCCCCGCATGCTGTCGGCGCTGAAGGAATGCAAGGACAAGGGCGGCAAGGTAGTGGCCGTGAACCCGCTGCCCGAGGCCGGCCTGTTCAACTTCAAGGACCCCCAGACCATCTCGGGCGTGGTAGGCGGCGGTACCCCGCTCGCCGACGAATACCTGCAGATCAAGGTGGGCGGTGACCTGGCGCTGTTCCAGGCACTGGGCCACCTGCTCCTGGAGGCCGAGGAGCAGAACCCCGGAACCGTCGTCGACCATTCCTTCATCGCCGCGCAGACCGACGGGTTCGCTGCCTACCGCGACGCCCGTGCGCAGCTTGACTGGGACGAAACCGAGAAGGCCACGGGACTCTCCCGCGCGCAGATCGAGAAGGTGGCAGGGGTGCTGGTGGCGTCCAAGGCCTCCATCTTTTGCTGGGCGCTGGGCGTGACGCAGCAACCGCACTCGGTGGACACCATCAAGGAAATGGTCAACGTCCTGCTGCTGCAGGGCAACTTCGGCAAGCCAGGTGCCGGTGCCTGCCCGGTCCGCGGGCATTCCAACGTGCAGGGCGACCGGACCATGGGCATCTGGGAAAAGCCGAAGGAATGGCTCCTCACGGCACTCGATTCCGAGTTCGGCATCTCATCCCCGCGGCACCACGGCCACGATGCCGTCGAGTCGATGGAGGCCTTCGAACGCGACGAGGTGGACGTGTTCGTCTCGATGGGCGGCAACTTCTCGCTTGCCTGCTCGGACACCGAAGCCCTTGAAGCCGGGATGCAGCGGATCGGGCTGACGGTGCACATCTCCACCAAGCCCAACCGCTCGCACATCGTGCACGGCCGCACCTCGCTGATCCTGCCCACGCTGGGCCGAACGGACAAGGACGACAAGCATCCCAAGGGCGCGCAGTTCCTGTCCGTGGAGGACTCGATGTCCGTGGTCCACTCCACCCAGGGCCGCCTCACCCCCGTCTCCGAGCACCTGCTCGCCGAGCCCGTGATCGTGGCGCGGATGGCGGAGGCGACCTTCGGACCGGACCATCCTGTGGACTGGCGCGGCATGGCCGAGGACTACGACGTGATCCGCGACCACATTGCCCGCGTCCTGCCAGGCTTCGAGGACTTCAACGCCCGGGTCCGGACCAGGAACGGGTTCGTGCTGCCCAACCCGCCGCGGGACACCCGGTCCTTTGCCACCGACATCGGACGGGGCCGGTTCACCGTCAGCCCGCTGGAATACCTGACGCCGCCGCCGGGCCACCTGGTCCTGCAGACCATCCGCAGCCATGACCAGTACAACACCACGTTCTACGGCCTGGACGACCGCTACCGTGGCATCTCCGATGGCCGCCGCGTGATCCTGATCCACCCCGAGGACCTCGCTGAATCGGGTTTCCAGGACCGGGAACTCGTGGACGTGGTGAGCACGTTCCAGGGCGTGGACCGCAGGGCGGATAAGTTCCGCCTGGTGGCGTACCCCACCGCGAAGGGTTGCGCCGCGGCGTACTTCCCGGAGGCCAACGCCCTGGTCCACAAGGAAAACGTGGCCCGCGTGTCCAACACCCCGGGCTTCAAGGCCATGTTCGTCCGCTTCGAGCCGCACCAGGGCTCTGCAGCGGCGGCCCAGGCGTCTGCAGGGGAGCTGGCAGGGACGCTGGCTTAGCCGCGCGATTACATCCATAGCAAAGCCCGCGACGGCGGCACACCGGTAGCCCGGTGTGCCGCCGTTCTGATGTTGGTGGCTGGCGGTTGTTGTGGGGTGGGGCGCCGCTGATGCGACGCTTTTTCGTCACATCCGAAATTGATTGACAGTGGGCGTGGCAGGCGTCACACTGTTGCATATGGTGATCGCTGTTGCGTTGAATGCTTCCAGTCTTCCACTGGAGTCATCGCTTCTGTTGCTGATGGACCTCCCCACATTCATGAACAGAGCGTCTTGGACACCCCCTGTTGCCCCACCTGCTCCGTAATCACCTCAATTCGCTCAATATCCAGCCCTATCGGGAGGAAAACACATGACTACCTCAGTGAACGCGCCGCTCAGCGCACGCGGAAAGCTCGCCTCAACACTGCCTGCCGAGCAGCTGGCTGAAATTACGGAGCTGTTCGCCCTGCGGCGCACCGGCTACTCCCTCGACGCCCCCTTCTACACCGACCCGACAATCTTCAAGCTCGACATGGAGGCCATCTTCGGCCAGCACTGGATCTTTGCCGGCAGCGTTGCCGAGCTTCCGGAGCCGGGCGACTACATCACGGTGGACTACGGCCCCTACTCCCTGATCGTGCTGCGCACCGATGAGGGCGAGGTCAACGTCCTGCACAACGTCTGCCGCCACCGCGGTGCACGTGTCCTGACCGAAGCTGCCGGTTCCACCGGGAACCTGGTCTGCGGCTACCACTCCTGGACCTACTCACCCGAGGGCAACCTGATCCACGCCTCCGCCCCCGGCGAGGCCAAGTTCGACAAGAACTGCTTTGCCCTCAAGCGCGCCCACAGCCGCGAGGTTGCCGGGCTCATCTTCGTCTGCATCGCAGACGTTCCGCCCGCAGACTTCGACGAGACCGCCAAGATCTTCGAGCCCTACCTCGCGCCCCACGACCTGTCCAAGACGAAGATTGCCTACCAGCAGAACATCATCGAAGAGGGCAACTGGAAGCTCGTCATGGAGAACAACCGTGAGTGCTACCACTGCGACGGGCACCCGGAACTCGCCTGCTCCCTCTTCCCCACCTGGGGCCTGACGGAAGGCCTGATCCCGACCCACCTCGAAGAGGTCTGGGACCGCAACAAGGAAGCCCAGTCCTCGCTTGAGGAGCGTTGCCGCCGCTACGGCCTCCCCTACGAGGTGGTGGAGGAACTCGACACCCGCATTGCCGGTATCCGCATTTCACGGGAATCCCTTGACGGAGAAGGCGAATCGTTCTCGGCCGACGGCCGCAGGCTTTCCAAGAAGCTGCTCGGGGACCTGCGGGACTTCCGCCTGGGCCGCTGCTCCATGCACCTGCAGCCCAACAGCTGGTTCCACTTCCTGGGCGACCACGTCATCACGTTCGGCGTTTTCCCCATCAACGAGCACCAGTCCCTGGTCCGCACCACGTGGCTGGTGGCCGACGACGCCGAGGAAGGCGTCGACTACGACCTCGACAAGCTCACCTACACCTGGAAGCAGACCAACATCCAGGACAAGGCATTTGTTGAGCTGTGCCAGCAGGGCGCTGCCAGCCCCGCCTACGAACCCGGCCCGTACATGAAGAGCGAATACCAGGTGGAGGCCTTCATCAACTGGTACGTCCAGCGCGTGCAGGAGCACTTGGCATGATTGAGGTCCTCACCGAGACGCCCGTCCAGGAACCACAGCGCATCCGCGGCCTTGAAATGCCGTGGAACCGGGTGATGGGCAGCATCGAAGGACCGGCCAGCGCGGCCAAGGCCCTGGGCCCGTGGCATCCGCAGGAGTTCATGGCCGAATGCGTCGAGACCGTTCCCGAAGCGGGCGGCATGATGACCTTCGTGTTCCGCCGCTCCGACGGTGCACCGCTGGCGTTCCGCCCAGGCCAGTACGTGAACATCGCCTTCCCGGTGAACGGCGAGGACCAGGAACCGGTGGACCGCAGCTACTCGCTGTCCAGTTCACCCACGGAACCGTGGACCTTCAGCGTCACCGTCAAGCGCGATGCCGGCGGACTGGTTTCACCCTGGGTACACCAGAATGTCAGGCCCGGCACCGTCCTGGACATGCTGGGACCGGTTGGGGCGTTCCACCTGCCTGATGCCGACCGGCGCGCCCGGTACCTGTTCCTGGCCGCCGGCGCCGGCATCACCCCCATCATGTCGATGCTGCGGACCATCCACTCCCTGCCGGGAACCGCCGACGTGGTGGTGCTTTACCACGGTGCGGAGGCCGGCGGCTTTGCTTTCCACCGGGAGCTGGCTTACATCGCTTCCGTGGACTCGCGGGTCAAGGTCTTCTACGCCCTGGGTGACCGCGGCAGGCCCGAGGACTGGGAAGGCTTCAGCGGACGGCTGACGGCGGCCATGATCGATGAGGTGGCGCCCGACGCCAACGGCCGGCAGGTGTACGCCTGCGGACCGGAGGGGTACCTGAACACCGCCACTGAGCTGCTCAGAAACGTGGGCGTCGACGACACGTCCATCTACATGGAGTTCTTCTCCGGCGACCGGCAGACCCTCCTCGAATATCAGGCCGAGCTCGCCCTGGCGGCGGACATCGCCGAGGAGATCGCGGAGGAAATCGCGGAGTCCGCTGAGGACTACTTCGAAGGCCAGCCGGCAGCGTTCGGGATCTACGAGCCCGGCTACGACGAGGATGGAACCCTGCAGGCCACGGGACTGGCCCTGGAAGCCGCCACCCCGGAAGCCGCCGCCGGCACCCCGGCTGCGGCCCCGGAGGCGCAGACCCCTGATGCCTCAAGCTTCGACACCGTGGGAACCGGCAGCCTCACCCTGTCCTTCATGCGCACCGGGATCAATGTGCGGATCGACCCCGAGGAGCACATCCTTGAGGTGGCCCAGCGCGCGGGTGTCCGGATCGGCGCCAACTGCAAGGAGGGCATGTGCGGCTCCTGCAAGGTGGTCAAGCTGTCCGGGGAGATCGACATGAACCACCAGGGCGGAATCCGCAAACGGGAAATCGATGCGGGCAAGTTCCTTCCCTGCTGCTCTACCGCGCGCACCGACATGGTGATCGACGCGTAGGCCCCTGGAACGGCGGGAGCCGAGCGCACCCCCAAAGATTCACCGCAAGTGAAAAGTAACACCACACGGAAGGCCTGAGGCATTAGCGTCAGGCCTTCCGTGGCAATCGCACGCCAACGATAGGAGCCATGCCCATGTCAGGAAACAAAGCTGTTGCCTACAAAGAGCCCGGAGTCGTCGAGGTCATCGACACCCCGTATCCCACATTTGAACTGAAGGCCGGACCCGGCGTCAATCCCGCCAATATTGGCCGGAAGGTTCCCCATGGCGTCATCCTGCGCACCGTGAGCACCAACATCTGCGGGTCCGACCAGCACATGGTCCGCGGCCGGACCACCGCCCCCGCCGGATTGGTTCTGGGGCACGAGATCACTGGCGAAGTCATCGAGACCGGGCCCGATGTCGAGTTCATCAAGGTCGGGGACATCGTCTCGGTCCCCTTTAACATCTCGTGCGGGCGTTGCCGGAACTGCAAAGAGCGCAAGACGGGGATCTGCCTGAACGTGAACCCTGACCGTCCCGGCTCAGCCTACGGCTATGTCGATATGGGCGGCTGGGTGGGCGGCCAGGCGGAGTACGTGCTGGTTCCCTACGCGGACTGGAACCTGCTGCGGTTCCCCGACCGGGACCAGGCACTGGAGAAGATCATGGACCTGACCATGCTCTCCGACATCCTGCCCACCGGCTTCCATGGCGCTGTTACGGCAGGCGTCGGCGTCGGGTCCACCGTGTACGTTGCCGGAGCCGGTCCCGTGGGCCTTGCCGCGGCCGCCAGCGCCCAGCTGCTGGGAGCCGCGGTGGTCATCGTGGGCGACCTGAACGAGGACCGCCTGGCACGGGCCCGGTCCTTTGGCTGTGAAACCGTCAATGTGGCCAACGGCGACCCCGCCGACCAGATCGAGCAGATCCTCGGCGTCCGGGAAGTCGACTCCGGCATCGACGCGGTCGGTTTCGAGGCCCGCGGACACGGCCACGGCGCCCAGGAAGCACCGGCCACGGTGCTTAACTCGCTGATGGACCTCACCACCGCCGGCGGCTCCGTGGGCATTCCCGGCCTCTACGTCACGGGCGACCCGGGAGCTGCGGACGAGGCCGCCCGGAAGGGGAGCCTTTCCCTGTCCCTGGGCACCGGGTGGGCCAAGTCCCTGTCCTTCACCACGGGCCAGTGCCCGGTGATGAAGTACAACCGGCAGCTGATGATGGCGATTTTGCATGACAGGATCCAGATCGCCAAGGCGGTCAACGCCACGGCCATTTCGCTCGACGATGCCCCGCGCGGGTACGCGGAGTTCGACGCCGGGGCTGCCACGAAGTATGTCCTGGACCCGAACGGCTACCTCAACAACTGATATCCGGAGCCCGGTTTCTTAAGAGAATGGGAACCAGTCCCAAGGATCAACCTTGGGACTGGTTCCTTTTTCGTTGCCGCAGTGCCCGCTGTTCGCGGGCAACAAAAAGGTGGTTGGGCCTGCCGGTCTCAAGCAGGCCCAACCACCTGGTGTGGCTGGGGCAGATCAGCCGCGGAGGCGTTCCATGCCCGGGTCCACCAGCGGCTCAGCGGACACGGTGGCCGCCACGCGTCGGCCGAAGTACTCGATCTCCACAGAGTCCCCTTCGGAAACCGACGAGGGCAGCCAGGCGTAGGCGATGGGCTTGCGGACGGTGAAGCCGTAGGCCGCACTGGTGACGTACCCAACGGCTTCGCCGGCCACGTACACCGGTTCCTTGCCCAGCACCACTGACGTGCCGTCGTCGACCGTCAGGCAGCGCAGCGTCTTGGCCGCCGGCTGTTCCTTGAGTCCGGCAAGTGCCTCGGCGCCCACGAACCCGGTCTTGTCCTTGGCCACGGAGAAGCCCAGGCCGGCCTGGTACGGGTGGTGCTCGGTGGTCATGTCCGTGCCCCACAGCCGGTAGCCCTTCTCCAGGCGCATGCTGTTGAAGGCGCCGCGTCCGGCAGCGATGATGCCGTGCTCCCGGCCGGCCTCGAACAGCAGGTCCCAGAGCTTCAGCCCGTACTCGGCGGTGGTGTAGAGCTCCCAGCCGAGTTCGCCTACGTAGGAGAGCCGCATCGCCGTTACAGGGATGCCGCCCACCGAGATCTCCTTGGTCCGGAAGTACTTCAGGCCGTCGTTGCTCAGGTCATCCGTGCTGACCTTGCCGATGACCTCGCGGGCCAGCGGGCCCCACAGGCCGATGCAGCAGGTGCTGCCGGTGATGTCGGTCACGTGCGCCCACTGGGCGGGATCGGCTGCTGACTGCCGGCGGGCCTCCACCCGGAGGTAATCGAAGTCCACGTTGCTGTTCACGCCCAGCTGGAACTCTTCCTCCGCGAGCCTGGCCACGGTCACGTCGCTGCGGATGCCGCCGTCGTGCTCCAGCAGCAGGCAGTACGTCACGGCCCCCGGCTTCTTGGTGATGTTGCCCGTGCTGAGCCGGTGCAGCAGTGCCTGGGCACCGGGGCCGGTGACGGAGAGCCGCTTCAGCGGCGTCATGTCGAAAAGTCCGACGGCGGTACGCGTCTTCCACGCCTCGGCGGCGGAAATGGGGGAGTGGAACATGGCGGCCCACTCTTCGCGCTCCGGGGCCCGCCATTCTTCCGGGAGTTCGGCCAGGAGTCCGCGGTTGGCTTCGAACCAGTGCGGGCGCTCCCAGGCGGCGGACTCCAGGAAGAACGCCCCGAGCTCCTTCTGGCGGACGTTGAACGGGCTGACGCGCAGGTCCCGTGGCGATTCGCGGGGCTGCAGCGGGTGCATCACATCGTAGATCTCCACGAAGTTCTGCTGCGAGGTCTCGCTGACGTACGCGTCGGAGGTCTGCACCTTCTCGAAACGGGTCAGCTCGCAGCCGTGCAGGTCAGTCTGCGGCTGGCCGTCGATGATCAGCTCTGCCATGGCCTTGGCAACGCCGGCCGAGTGCGTGACCCAGACGGCCTCGGCCACGAAGAAGCCCTCGAGGTCCGGTGCCTCGCCCATGAGCGGGCCGCCGTCCGGGGTGAAGGAGAAGATGCCGTTGAAACCGTCCTGGATCTCAGTGCTGCGCAGTGCCGGCAGCAGGTCCCGGCTGTCCTCCCACGCGGGCACGAAGTCTTCAAGGGTGAAGTCCAGGCGGGAGGGCATGCGGTGGTCCGACATCTCCTCGGCAGCGACCTTCGGCAGTGCGGACATGTCCACGGGCATCGGGCGGTGGGCGTAGCTGCCGATGCCGATGCGGTTGCCCCATTCGCGGTAGTACAGGTCCTTGTCCTGGTAGCGCAGGATGGGCTTGCCGGCGCCGTTGGGAAGCTCGTTGGCGCCCTCGAGTTCGGCGAGGGGCGTGGTGATCGCGTATTGGTGGGCCAGTGGCAGCAGAGGCACTTCCAGGCCCACCATCCGGCCGAGCTCACGGCCCCAGAATCCTGCGCAGGACACCACGATGTCGGCGGGGATCACGCCGGAGGAGGTTTCGACGCCGGTGACCTTGCCGCCCTCCTGGGCGATGCCGGTGACGGTCGTGGAGCCGCGGTAGGTGACGCCTTGTTCGCGCGTGCGCTCGATCAGCAGCTGTACCGCACGGGCCGCCAGCGCGAGTCCGTCGGTGGGGATGAGCAGGCCGCCCAGGACCTCGCGGCCGCCGGTGAGCTTGCCGGTGTTCAGCAGCGGGTAGATCTTTTCGCATTCGTCGGCGTCGATGATCCGGCTTTCGACACCCCAGGAGGTCATCAGGCCCATCTTGCGCTTGAGGTCGGCCAGGCGTTCGGGAGTGGTTGCCAGCTCCAGGCCGCCCACCTGGTTAAAGCAGGATTGGCCGTCCTTGCCCAGGGCGAGGAGCTTGTTGACGGTGTACGTGGCGAACTCCGTCATGGTCCTGGACGGATTGTTCTGGAACACCAGGCCCGGTGCGTGCGACGTGGAGCCGCCGGCGAGCTCCAGCGGTCCTTGTTCGACGACGGTGATGTCGTTCCAGCCGCGGCTTGCCAGCTCGTCGGCGAGGTTGGTGCCGACGATGCCGGCTCCGATGATGACGACGCGGGGTGATGCGCTCATGATTTTTGGTTCTCCTGGTTGGTGCTGGAATCCGCCTGACCGGGTGATGGAATTTGCTTCGCTATGAGCAACGCGCATCACTATATGCAACAGAGTGTCTCAGCTCACATGGGATGTCAAGGGTTTCCTGCTTTGTTGCGACGGTCCGCAGCGCTATGTCGAAGGGCGGCAAAGAGGCCCCCGCCGCTGGTGCGGCGAAGGCCTCTTTGTGCAGCTCCGGTTATCCGGCGGCGTGAGGCCGTCCGGTCCCGGTGTCAGTGGGAAACGTCTGCAGAGATCTCGGCGAGGGTGCGTCCCTTCGTCTCAGGCGCGAGCCATTGCGAGAGGACTGCACCGAGCAATGCAACGATGGCGGCCACGACCATGCTTGGGCCCAGGCCGATGTTGCTGATTGCCCACGGCAGGGCGAAGGTGCCGAGTGCGGCTCCGATGCGGCTGAAAGCCGCGGCGAAGCCCATGCCGATGCCGCGCAGGGGGGCGGGGAATACCTCGGCCGGATAGACCTGGGTCAATGTGGTGTAGCCGGCGTTGAAGAAGGAGAACGCGAGGAACAGGGCGAGGACGAGGATCGCTGGTGCGTCCGCCCATACGCCGATGACCAGCAGGATGCCTGCGCAGAGCCACTGTCCGGGCACGGTGAGGATCCGGCGGCCCAGCTTGTCGATCAGAAGCACGGTGGTGACAACACCCGCGGCCGCAAGTGCGGACAGGCCGACTCCACCGGCCCAGCCGCCGCCGAAGCCGAATTGGCTGAGCACGTCGTCGGCGAAGGTCGCGATCGCAAAGTACGGGGTGACCGCGCAGAACCAGAAACCCGCGGTGAACAGGGTGGTCCGCCAGTGCTCCCTCGAGAACAACATTCCAAAGGAGGCGTTCTTGATTTTGGTCCTGCCCTTCGCGGCTTGGGCCTCCTGGATCATCCTCAGGTCGATCTCCTCGGTGATGCTGTCGTGCATCTGTGGCGATTCGACGTATTTGTGGGCGATCGCGAGTGCTTCCTCACGCCGTCCCTTCGTGATGAGCCAGCTCGGCGATTCGGGGAGGCCTATGCGCGCGATGAACAGAACGAAGGCCAGTATCGTGCTCGTGCCGATGACAAGGCGCCAGGGGGTGCCGGCGTCGTGCAGGAGGGTGCCAATGATGAATGCCATCATGAAGCCGACGTACCAGGCGATCAGGGTCAGCCCGAGCAGCCGCCCGCGGAGCTTCGGAGGGGAGAACTCTGACAGCAGCGGGCCGCCGATCGAGTACTCGCCGCCGATCGCGACGCCCATCATGAATCTGATGAGCGCCAGCTGGATCACGGCGCCGTCTCCGGAGGTTACGAAGAACTGGGCCGCTGAGGCGATCAGGAACAGGCCCATGTCCACGAGGAACATGGGCTTGCGGCCGAATTTGTCAGTAGCCCACCCGGCCAGCGGGGAGCCGATGAAAATGCCAGCCAGCGGGCCTGCAGCAATCATGCCCAGCGACAGGGCGTCGAGCTGGAGATCTGACCGCATGGGTCCGGTGACGGGGCCGATGATGCCGAGGATGTAGCCGTCGAGGAACATCCCGCCGATGAAGACAGCGACAAGCCGCACCATGAAGCGGCGTTTGAACTTGGAGCTGGTCTCTTTTGATGAGGAGGTGTCGACGGGGCCCGTCGTCTTGGTTGGATTGATCATTGAGATTTGTTCCCTTCCGGCTTCAGCGCAAACCGCTGAAGGCGCCAGAGCGCTGTTTCCTGGACCCACGGACAGACTTCGGCGTCGTTCCCCGGTTCCGGCGCCCCGCGCTGCTTTGATCGATGGTGCTGCCATCCCTGATAGTCATAGACAGTTTCCTTTGGTGATCTGGCGCTGCCGCATGGATGCTGGCAGCGTTGTGCGGCCGATGCACGGGCCAGGGCCCCTTTCGGATCGGCCATCATGAATTCGTTCGTCTGTTCCCCAAAGTCATCACGGGTGAGCCGGGGGACGGGAGGAGCATATCCGGGTGAGCTTCGTTCCGTGATGATCAACAACCTTCGCTGTATGCAACAAAATCGTGCGCCAGCTCACATTCAATGTCAAGAGTGTGACCCGCTAAACGCAAAGTATGTAGGCGTTCCTGCTGGGTACTCCGGGGCACGCCAAAAGCCCTGGCCGCTGGGACAGGGAGACCTCCGCCGTACCGAGTGCCTGGTGAGGGGGTAGCCCCGGGCAAACATCTGCGTCAGGGTGGGATGGTGGCCTCCGCCCCGGGTGTCCTTGCGGTACCTGGTTGTGCTGCCCACGGAAGCGGGAGCACGGTAACGGGTCCCCCGGAGTCAACGCCCTGGGGAGGAACAGCCATGACCGCTTCAGCCCAGGCAAGCCCGCGCATCATCCCGGGGCCGGTGTGCTGGACCGGGAACGCCAGGCCGGACAGGAACCGGCAGGGGACCAGGCGTGTCCTTCCCGGATCGCCTTCAAGGTCGCAGCCGGACATTACGAGCTGCAACGGAGGCAGCTGGGTGCCCCCGAGCGAGGCGATCAGGGGTGCGCCGATAGTGAGCAGGGCCATTACGGCCGCCAGGGGATTGCCCGGAAGACCGATCACGAACCGCCCGTCGGGAAGCCCGGAGAGCACGGCTGGATGCCCGGGGCGCATCGCGATGCCGTCTACCAGCAGCTGTCCGCCCAGGGCGTCGATGGCGGCACGGAAATGGTCCGTCCCGGATTTGCCGGTACCCCCGGTGGTGATGATGACGTCTGCCCTGCCGGCGGGCAGGACGGGGCTGTCCAGGGCATCCAGCCAGCTGCCGAACGAGTCACCGATTCTCTGCGGACTGCCGGCACTGCCACCCAGGAGGGAAACGACGTTTCCGAGCTGCGGGCCAAAGGTGTCACGGACCTGCCCGGGGGCCGGGACGCCCTGCGTCACCACTTCAGCCCCGGTGAGTACGACGGCGACAGCGGGCCGGGCGCGGACCTGCACAGTGTCGTGCCCTGCCGCCGCAGCCAGGGCCACCTGAGCGGGATTAAGGACAGTGCCGGCGGGTATGAGTACGTCCCCTGACCGGGCTTCCTGCCCGGCGGGACGGATGTGTTGGCCGCTGCGCGGCTCGCCGGCCTTCGCCTCCGGGCGGAGTCTCAGGACGTGGTTGCCGTTGGTGTCCCGTGCAGCCAGGCCGCTTTCCTTCCGCAGGACGGCATCGGCGCCGTGCGGTACCAGGCCGCCGGTGGCAATCACGGCGGCACTGTTTGCAGGTAAAAATCTGTTGCCTTCACGGGGCAGGGAGTTGTGTTGGCCGGATCCGGCCAGCAGCCAGGGGCCGGGTCCGTTCACCGCCCACCCGTCCATCGCGGACGAGGCATAGTGCGGCAGGTCCTGGAGTGCGGTGACGTCCCGGCTCAAGGTCCGCCCAATGGATTCAGCGAGCGGGACGGCCACAGGCGGGAGCGTATTGGCCGAGCCGAAGGCGACATGGCGCGCTTCGGACCACGGTATGCATCCCCGTTCCGGGACGGGGCCGGGCACGGCTGCACTCCTGGAAACGGTGGCTGTCGGTCCATTGGCAGGCATCCGGGCCTCTCCTTGTTGATTGACGGGCACATGCCGGCTACGGGGCCCCGTTTTCCGAAAACGGTGCTTCGATGAGGAATACCTCCCCAGGTCTTAGGCCCACCGAAGCACCTTTTACGAAAAACGGGACACCCGTTGCTTGACGCTGTTCCTTTTCTAGCCCGCGGCTTCCAGGATCTGGGCCTCCGCGGCTTCGGCCGGCAGTGGCTGGGAGGATGATTGCCGGCGTGAGGCCTCCACGGTGTGCAGGAGCAGCAGTGCGGTGGTGACGGAGCCGACGCCGCCGGGAACGGGGGTGAGTCCCGCTGCGGTTCCGGTGACGCTGGCTTCGTCCACATCACCCACCAGCGAGCCGTCGGCAAGGACGTTCGTGCCGACGTCGACCACTACCGTCCGGGAGGAGACGTGGCTGCCGGTCAGCAGCCCGGCGCGGCCGGCTGCGACCACCACGACGTCGGCATCCTTCGTGTAGCGCTCCAGCGGGCCCGACCTGGAATGGCAGACCGTCACGGCGGCATCGCGTGCCAGCAGGAGGAGGGACAGCGGCTTGCCCACAACTGCGGACCGGCCCACCACCACCACGTCCTTGCCTGCGACGGGAACCTGGTAGTGGTCAAGGATTTCCACGACCGAGCGGGCGGTGGCGGGAGCAAAGGCCGGCTGGCCGACGGCCAGGCGTCCCAGGCTCAGCGGATTGGCGCCGTCAATGTCCTTTTCCGGGGTGATGAGGCCCACCAGGTTGTCGGTCCGGACCCCCGCGGGCAGCGGGGTTTGCAGGATGATGCCGTTCACGGACGGGTCGGCGCTCAGGTCCCGCAGTACGCTGGCCAGCGCCGGTTCCGTTGCCTCATGGCCCAGGTCGATGATCCGGCAGCCGACACCGGCGCGCTCCGCTGCCCGCTCGATCGAGCGGACGTACCAGCGCGTTGATTCATCGGCGGTCGCCATGACCACCGCCACGACCGGGCGGACGCCGTCCAGTCCAAGCGACCGGACCTGCTCCTGGACCTCCTGCTGGAACAAAGCGGCCAAAGGCTTTCCGGAAAGTATTGATGTACTCAACCCAGGATCCTTTCGCGAACGCGGGCCGAGAGGGCATCTGCCGCCAGGACCACCTTTTCCTCAATGCCATCCGTCTGCTGGGCAAGCAGCGCGCGTGCCTCCGGATCCTTGACCGCCACGACGTTGATGTCGATGTTGACGCGCGCCGTGGTGGCAGCTGCGCGGGCGGCGTCAGCGGCCGCCGCAACGTCGCTGATGACGTTGGCGTTGGCGACGTCGAACAGTTCGGTGGCAAGGTCCACGATGCCGCCCGACAGCTTGACGAGCCGGGCAGGGGTCTGTGCCGCCTGGATGAGGGCGGACTGGATCCCGGCCCCCCGGGCGGCCTTGAGGTCATCGGTGCCGGACGGGAGCTTGTAGGAGTCGATGACTGCCTGGAAGGCCTGTTCATCCGCTTCAGCCAGGCTCAGTGCCTCGGCGACAAGGTCGTCCGCAGCCTGGGTGATGCGCTGCACCAGCGGTGCGTGCTGTTCGTATTTGGCGCCAGTGGTGTACCGCGCCACCATGGCGACCAGGGCTGCGCCCTGGGCCGCGTGCAGGGCCGCGGCGGCACCACCGCCCGGCGTCGGCTGCTTTGCGGCCAACCGGGTGAGGTAGCTGCTGACTGTCTCTGAACTGATCATGGTGCTAGCCGCGCAGCCGGGACATGGTGGGGTCGTAGAGCGGGTCCTGGGTCACCGTGGCCACGATGCGGCGGCCGAAGTACTCGATCTCCACGGAGTCACCGATGGAGACCTCGGCGGGCAGGTAGGAGTAGGCGATCGGCTTTTTAACCGTGTAGCCGTAGGCCGCGCTGGTGACGTAGCCGACTGCCTGGTCCTTGTAGAACACCGGTTCCTTGCCCAGCGCCAGGCTGCGGCCGTCGTCGACCGTGAGGCACCGCAGGCGGCGTCCGGAGTTTTCTTCGGTGCGTCCCTCCAGGGCTGCCTTTCCGACGAAGTTCTCCTTGGCCATCTTCACCGCGAAGCCGAGGCCGGCCTCGAAGGGGTCGTGCTCGGTGGTCATGTCCGTGCCCCAGGAGCGGTAGCCCTTTTCCAGGCGGAGCGAGCTGAAGGCTGCCCGGCCGGCGGCGATGATGCCGAACGGCTGGCCGGCCTTCCACAGGGCGTCCCAGAGGCGCTGGCCGTTGTCGGCGCTGGTGTACAGCTCCCAGCCCAGTTCGCCGACGTAGGACAGGCGCATGGCGGTGACCGGGACTCCACCGATGACGACGTTCTTTGACCGGAAGTACTTCAGGCCGTCGTTGGTGAAGTCGTCGCTGCTGACCGCGCCGACAACCTCACGGGCCAGCGGGCCCCAGAGGCCGATGCAGCAGGTGCCGCCGGTGGTGTCCCGGACCTGGACCCAGTCTTCGGCGCTGCCGCTTGCTGTCTGGTGCCGGGCTGCCCGGTCGAAGTAGGCGGTGTCGATGTTGCCGTTGGCGCCGAGCTGGAAGGTCTGCTCGTCCAGGCGCGCCACGGTGATGTCGCTTCGGACCCCGCCCTGTTCGTCCAGCAGGAGCGTGTAGGTGACGGCTCCGGGCTTCTTGTTCATTTCCGCGGTGGTGAGTTCCTGCAGCAGCTTCAGGGCGCCGGGTCCGGAGATTTCGAGGCGCTTGAGCGGTGTCATGTCGTACATGGCGACGGCGGTGCGCGTCTTCCATGCCTCGGCCGCGGCAATCGGGGAGCTGAACATGCCGGACCAGGCATCGCGGGCCGGCGGCTGCCATTCCGCGGGCATTTCTTTGAGCAGTTCGGCGTTGGCCTCGAACCAGTAGGGCCGTTCCCAGCCGGCGCCTTCGAGGAAGAAGCCGCCGAGTTCCTTGTGCCGGGCGTGGAAGGGGGACACGCGCAGGTTGCGCGGGGAGAGCTTGGGCTGCAGCGGATGCAGGACGTCGTAGATCTCCACGAAGTTCTGCTGCGAGGTTTCGCTGACGTATTCGGCGGTCAGCTGCACGTCCTCGAAGCGGTGGATGTCGCAGTCGCCCAGGTCGATGGAGGACTTGCCGTCCACGAGGAGTTCGGCGACGGCGCGGGCGATGCCGGCAGAGTGGGTGACCCAGACGGCTTCGGCGACGAAGAAGCCGTCGAGTTCCTTGGATTCGCCAACGAGGGAGCCGCCGTCGGGGGTGAAGGAGAAGATGCCGTTGAAGCCGTCCTCGATTTCGCTTTCGCGCAGGGCCGGCAGGATCTGCTTGGTGGCCTCCCATGCGGGGAGGAAGTCCTCGAGGGTGAAGTCGAGGCGGGAGGGCATGTTGTGCTCGCTGATCTCGTTCGGCTTGAAGCTGCCGAGTTCGTCCAGGTCCACGGGCATGGGCTTGTGGGCGTAGGAGCCGATGCCGTAGCGGTCGCCGTGTTCGCGGTAGTAGAGGTCCTGGTCCTGGTGGCGCAGGATGGGCAGCGAAGCGCCGTTGGGCAGTTCGTTCTTGCCTTGTTGCGCGGGCACTGGGGTGGTCTTGACGTACTGGTGCGCCAGGGGCAGCAGCGGCACGGACATGCCGATCAGCTCGCCGACCTTTGCGCCCCAGAAGCCGGCGCAGGAGACCACGATGTCTGCTGGGATCACGCCGTCGGGCGTCTGGACCCCGGTGACCCGGCGGCCGGACTGTTCAATGCCGGTGACTTCGGTGTTGCCGATGTACTTCACGCCGGCCGCCTCGGTGCGCTTGATCAGCAGCTGGACGGCGCGGGCGGCCAAAGCGAGGCCGTCGCTGGGAACGTGGAGGCCGCCGAGGATGTCCTCGTCGTTGATGAGCGGGTAGAGCTCCTTGCATTCGGCCGGGGACAGGATGGAGCCTTCGATGCCCCATGCCTGCGCGTAGCCGAGCTTGCGCTTCAGGTCCGCGAGGCGGGTTTCGGTGGTGGCAACTTCCAGGCCGCCCACCTGGTTGAAGCAGCTGACGCCGCCTTCGGTGAGGGACAGCAGCTTCTCCACCGTGTACTTGGCGAACAGGGCCATGGACTTTGAGGGGTTGGTCTGGAAGACCAGGCCGGGGGCGTGGGACGTGGAGCCACCCGGCATGTTGAGGGGTCCCTGGTCCAGGACGGTGATGTTGTTCCAGCCCCGGGTGACAAGTTCATCCGCCAGGTTGGTGCCGACGATGCCGGCTCCGATGATGACAATGCGTGGTGACGATTCCAAGGGGGTCTCTCCTGCTGCTTTACGAGTTATGTCTGCGGACGGGGGTGCTTACCGGAACACCACGGTGCTGGTCTGGTCCTTCAGCACGCGGTGCTGGCAGTGCCAGCGGACGGCGCGGGAGAGGGCCAGTGCCTCGGCGTCCTGGCCCACGGTGGACAGTTGCGCCGGGCCATAGGTGTGGTCCACCCGGATGACTTCCTGCTCGATGATCGGCCCCTCGTCCAGGTCGGCGGTGACGTAGTGGGCGGTGGCGCCCACCAGCTTGACTCCGCGGTCGTAGGCCTGGTGGTAGGGGCGTGCTCCCTTGAATCCGGGGAGGAAGGAGTGGTGGATGTTGATGGCCCGCCCCTCCAGCGCCCGGCAGAGGTCGTCCGAGAGCACCTGCATGTAACGGGCCAGGACCACGAGGTCGGCCTCGTACTCATCCACCAGTTCCAGCAGCCGGCGCTCAGCGGCGGCCTTCGTATCCGGGGTGACGGGGACGTAGATGAAGGGCAGCCCGGCGGCTTCCGCCATCGCACGGTGGGTCTCGTGGTTGGAAACGACTGCCACCAGTTCACCGCCAAGGCTGCCGCCCCGCCAGCGGAAGATGAGGTCGTTGAGGCAGTGGCCGAACTTGGACACCATGACCAGGACGCGCTTGGGGGTCTGGTCGTGGAAGCTGAACTTCATGTCGAACCGGCCGGCGATACCTGCGAACTCTTCCTCGAGCATGGCGGGCGTGTAGTTGGGCGAGCCGGAGAATGCGGTGCGCAGGTGAAGTGTCTCCCGCAGGCTGTCGTCGAACTGCTGGTGCTCGTCGATGTTGAAGCCACGCTCGAACAGGAATGTGGTTACGGCTTGCACAATTCCTGCTTGCTCCTTGCAGGAAAGGGTCAGCACGAACTTCTGCGCCTGCTCTTCCTTGAGCGCCGGCAGGGTGACGGTTGCTGAGGCTGCTTCGATGAGGGTCATACCCTTCTCCTTCTAGATATATTCAAAAGCGACGGACTGATATATTAGATTGGATGCCAGCGTATACTGGTCCATAGGCGAGGTCAATAGTTTTTTCTGGTTGGGAAGAAGGGGCTCAGCATGGCATTCGAAGCTTTGGCGGTGGCGGAGGATATGGGGCGGAAGTCCCTGGCCGACGTCGCCTATGAGAGCATCCGCGACTGGTTGCTGACCCTTGAAATCAAACCCGGCGAGCTGCTGAATGACGAGCTCCTGGCCAAGAACCTAGGGGTGGGGCGGACTCCGGTGCGCGAAGCCCTGAAGCGGCTGGAGCTGGACCGGCTGGTGAAGACCTACCCGCGCCGTGGCACCTTCGCTACCCGGGTGGACGTGACCGACCTTTCCTTTATTTCGGAGATCCGCGCCCAGCTTGAGCCCCTAGCAGCGGCGCGTGCCGCACGGGTGGCTTCCCCTGCGGTCCGCGACGGGCTGCGTGCCACGCTCGAAAAGGTTGAGGCGTTCGACGTGTCCGCGGCAACCGTGACCGAAACGCTCCAGCTAGATGCCCAGGTGCACCAGGGCATATACGCCGCTGCTGCCAACCCGCACCTGGAAGACATCCTGATCCGCTACGACAACCTGGCAACGCGGATTTGGTGCATGGTCATCGACCGCCTGCCGGACCTGTCGCACCATGTCCGTGAACACCTCGATCTGCTCCGCGCCGTCATCGACGGGGATGAGGAGCGGGCAGCGGAGCTTGCCCGCGTCCACGTGAGCGGGTTCGAAAGCGCGGTCCGGGAGGCACTTTTCAAGGCCTAGTGCCACGGGGGCCGGGGCGCCGTTGACATGCAGTGTGACCTGGGCCATACTCGGATCCAGATTGATATATCAATCAAATATCAGTGATGGATTCCAGCGGTGACGGCGCCGCCGATCGGAGTGACCAGTGAATTCCCAGGCAACCCTTGAAGCCCCACGTGATGCCATCCACCTTGACCCCGAACACGATGGGAAGGGCGGCGGCACGTCGAAAAAGACTCTCGGCCTCCGGGCCGACTGGGCGCGACTGCCCGGCCGCAGCGTCGAAGTGTGGTTGCAGGGGGAACGCGTGGCCAGCGGGGTGGTGGACCAGGCTGCGGAAGACGGCTCGGTGCTCTGGATAGCCGCCGAGGGCATCAGCACCCGGCGCATCTTCGACAAGTCATCGGGCTACCAAATCTGGGTTTAGCCCTCCCTGGCGCCCGCGGAGCCGCAGCTCCCAATGCACGCAATAAACGATGGAGCCCCGGCGCTGTGCGCGCCGGGGCTCCAGGCGTTCCACCTTGCTACCGCATGGCGGCCCTTTCCGGCTCCGGCTCTTCCACGTCCGTACCTGCGCCGGTGCAGTTTGCGCCTTGGGTGCACCCTTCGGCACATTCATGCTTTGTTACAAGCTCAAACTGGACACCCCGGTGTTGCTCCACCCCGGTGCGGATAGCCCGTTCCACCACGGAGTCCGCCAACCGGCGGCGCAGGGAAAGGGGGTCCCTGCGCAGGTCCTTGGTGAGGGCGAAGCAGAGCAGCAGCATGACGATGACGAAGGGCAGTGCCGCGACGATGGTGATCCGCTGCAGGCCCGACAACGCCTCAGAAGGCTTGTCACCGCCGGCCAAAAGCATGACGGCGGCCACGGCGCCGGTAAGGGCACCCCAGAAAATGACCAGCGCACGCCTGGGGTCGGAGCTGCCGTTGGAGCTCAGCGACGCCATGATCAGGGAGGCGGAGTCGGCGCCGGTGATGAAGAAGATCGCCACCAGGACCATGGCCAGGACGATCACGGCGGCAATCATCCATCCGGGCAAGGGGAGGTTCTTCACCAGGTTGAACAGGGCGCCGTCAAAATCGATGGTCGCCTTGCCGTCGGTAACGGTCATCAGGCCGGGCGTACCGGCCTTGTCCGCTTCCTGCTGGATGTGGAAGGCTGTACCGCCAAAGATGCCGAACCAGATCACGCTGACAATGCTGGGGACCAGCAGGACGCCCGTGACGAACTGCCGGATGGTCCGGCCGCGGCTGATCCGGGCGATGAACATGCCCACGAAGGGCGTCCATGAAATCCACCAGGCCCAGTAGAAGATGGTCCAGCCGGACATCCAGGTGCGCAGGGCTTCATCGCCCACCGCTTCGGTCCGGGACGACATTTCCGCGAGGTCCCTCAGGTAGTCGCCGACCGCCGAGGGGATGAGGTTGAGGATGAAGAGGGTGGGGCCGGCCACGAACACGATGACGGCGAGGACCACCGCAAGTACCATGTTGACGTTGGACAGCCACTGTATCCCGCGGCTGATGCCGGACACGGCGGACGCGATGAAGCACGCTGTCAGGATCGCCACGATGCCCACGAGCACGGGAGTTCCGATCTCGCCTGTCCACCCATTGGAGGTGAAGCCGCTGCCAATCTGAAGGGCGCCGAGGCCCAGTGACGCGGCGGTGCCGAAGAGTGTGGCGAAGATGGCCAGGATGTTGATGACCTTGCCCACCGGCCCCTCTACGGTCCTGATGCCGAACAGCGAGGTGAAGGCAGCGGAGATCAGTTGCCTGCGGCCCAGCCGGTAGGTGCCGTAGGCCATGGCTATGCCGACCACCGCGTACATGGCCCAGGGGTGCAGGGTCCAGTGGAAGATCGAGGTGGCCATGGCCGTCTGGATGGCTGCGGGGGTGCGGCCGTCAACGGTTCCGGGCGGGGGAGAGACGAAGTGGTACAGCGGCTCGGCCACTCCATAGAACATCAGGCCGATGCCCATTCCGGCGGCGAACATCATGGCGATCCATGACACCGTGCGGAATTCGGGTTTCTCGCCGTCCTTGCCGAGCGGAATGTTGCCGAACTTGCCCAGGGCCAACCACAGGACGAAGACGACGAACAGGGACGCGAGGACCATGAAGAGCCAGCCTGTGTACTCCATGACCCAGTCCAGGGCATCCTTTGAAGTGGTGGCCAGGCCGTCCTTGTCGAGGAACCCCCACGCCACGAACGCCAGCGCGATGGCACCTGTTATGCCGAACGTCGCCTTGTCCAGCGTCAGCTTCCGGTTGCGGCGCTGGGAGACGGCCTGCTCCCTGTTGCTCTGCCGCAGTTCCTCCAGGATCTGCTCGTGTTCGTTGACTGTGGGAAGGGTCGTCGTCCCTTCCTCTTGATAGGTGTCCAATGGCTCGGGGGGAACGTCCTCTGAAGGCGGCACTTTTGGCTTGGCGGAACTTAGATCACTGTTTATGGCCATGAAAGCGGATCCTTTGGCTAGTCCATGGGCTTGCGTTTAGTGCTGGCTGCGGGCAGCGCAATCCGGGGAGGAATTGCCGCCTGGGCGTGCGCCAGCGGTGTCAGGGCCTTAAGCCCTATGGGGGAGGTGTTCCGCAAAGATCAACAGAGTTCGCGCTAAGCAACAAGAGTGCTGTACGTCACTTTCAAAGTCAAGGACGGCATGCACGGCGAACCCTCTTGACGCGCAATGTGTCGTCCAAACCCAAGTGACTCTGGGGGGCTATCAGCGCCGTGTGTAACCCATGTTGGCGCTGACCTTGAGTCCGGCGTCCTTGAGGGTTTCCAGCAGGCCCGGGATCTTCTCGGGGTCGAACCGGAATGCCGGCCCGGAAATGCTGAGGGCACCGATCACGACGCCCTGGTGGTTAAAGACGGGCACGGCCACGGCATTAAGGCCGATCTCGAACTCCTCCCGCACCACCGCGTACCCCTTGGCCGCTACCTCGAGCAGCTGGGCGTCCAGCTCCTTGCGGGAGGTTATCGTGCGGGCGGTGCGGGCAGCCAGGCCCGTCTCCTTCAGGATCCGCTCACGGTCGTCCGCCTCCAGCGCCGCCAGGAGGACCTTGCCGCTGGAGGTAGCGTGCAGCGGGGTCAGGCTTCCTACCCAGTCGTAGGTGGCCAGGGTGGAGGGGCCCATGGCCTGGTCCACATTCACGGCGTAGTTGGAGCGCAGGACAGCCAGGTTAACGGTTTCCTTGAACTCTTCCGCCAGGCTCTCCAGGACGGGCCTTGCCTCGCGGACCAGGCTCAGGCGGCCGGGTATGGAGCTGGCCAGGCGCAGGATTCCAAAACCGAGCTGGTACTTGCCCCGTTCACTGTTCTGATGGACCATCTCGCGGGTGACCAGCGAACCCATCAGCCGGGACACGGTGGACTTGTGGATCCCCATTTCCTCGGCTATTTCGCTCACGCCCGCATGTCCCTCCCGTGCCAGGATCTCCAGGACGGTCAGCGCGCGCTCAACGGACTGGACCCCGCCGGACTGGCCGCCCTCGGCCTCGGTATCGATTTCCGGTTCATTTTTAGGAGCCATACTTCCTGATCCTATGCCGGTTACTGTGATGGCCGTGACATTAGGGCACGGGGGTGGAGCTGCGGAAGCCCGGGATGACCTGCTAGCTGCCGCGGTAGGTGGAGTAGGCGAACGGGCTCAGGAGCAGCGGAACGTGGTAGTGCTCGGGCCCGGTAACCTCGAAAACCAGGTCCACTTCCGGGAAAAACGTCTGCGTCTGCAGGCCCGCATAGTAGGCGCCGGTGGCAAAGTTCAGTTTGTAATGCCCGGGTTCCAGCTGTTCCGGCCCCAGGTCCTTGGCCCGGCCGTCGGCGTCGGTGCTGGAAGTTGCCAGCTCACGCCAGGTGCCGGCGTCGTTCCGTGACAGGACGACGGCGACCCCTGCCGCCGGGCGTCCGGCACCGGTGTCGAGGATGTGGGTTGTCACGTGGGAGACGCTCATTCGCTGATCAGTCCTTCGAGCCGCAGTACGGCGATTTCGCGCAGCTGCTGGGCCACGATCCTGTCTTCTTGCTCAGGGGAGTTGGAGAGCCGCTGGTTCAGGGCCGCCAGGATGTCCTGCGCGCTGCGTCCGGCTGCCCGGATCAGGAACACGCGGCCGAACTTCTCCTCGTAATCCCGGTTCCCGCGCGCCAGCGCCTCCGCGGCATCCGCGTCCGCGGGGTCCACCCCGGCCTGCTCCGAACGGGACATGGACGCCTCGGTGCTGGCCGCCGTCGGGCGTTCCCCGATCCGGGGGTGGTGGGCCATGGCGGCTTCCACCTCGCCGGGAGTGAAGGGGTTGGCTGCCTGCGCAGCGAAATCCAGGAGCTCGTCCCGGCTGGAGAACGGGCGTGCCCCGGCCACCGCCTCCACCCAGCGGCTGATGTCGATGCACGGCCGGAGGGCGGCATGGGCTGCGGCCTGGTCCACGATGTTGAATTCGGCAAGCTTCATGCTGGTCGTAATCCTTGAGGTCATGCTGGCATCCATGGTGACGGCTATGCGGATGCCGGAGTGCCCGGCGCCTGCGCACCTACCGCTGGCTTCCGCATCATGGAACTGTTATTTCAGCATACGTAATATTCAAGAGCAGGCGGGACGGCACTGTCAAGCGGCCAAACGACTTGGCTCAGCAGATCTTGCGTAAATCTTGGCATCTGCTTGCCGTGACGTTGAGGAAGGCCGGTCACACTCGAAGAAACACAGCAGCTTTCCAGGTAACAGGGTACGACGACGATCCGCACGGAAGCTGTACGGCTTGCGGAAGGCGGGGAAGCCAATGGAACACGTTAAGAGGAACGGGATGGACAAAGCCAGGGCGCTGCTTCGCGTCCTCTTCCACTCCCGGAAAGTGCGGTCCGCTGCCAGGGAACTCGAGCATGCGCTGTCCGAATCGAGGGAGGTCTCGAGTTGGCCCGGGGACCGGCTGCAGGTGGGGGAGGACATGTCCAGGCAGGTGGAAAGGCTCACCCACCGGCTCAAGCTGGAGACCGAGGCGCACCACAGGCTTGAGGCCCTTTTAAAGACTGCGGGCGGAGGGCATTCCGTAGCGGCCCTGTAGGTGCCACACTTAGCAGCAATCGATTGGCTGGGGGATAGTCAGGAGATTGCTGTGAGTTTGTTGCTGGGCTGGTCGTACCTGATGGCGGGACTCATGACCATGGACGCGATGCTGCTTGCGTTGTGGGCCATGGAAGTCGATTGGGGCAAGTACTGGCGCCGGAAGTAGCGCCAAAGCTGCGGTGTCACCGGTGGGCTGTAGTTCCGGGCTGCCCGGTCATGCCAGCTGCAGCCGCATCAGCACCCGGGGGAAGCCGTTGAGCACTGAGGTTGTGTCCGCCGCCTTGGTGAAGCCTGCATCCTCGAAAAGCTTGCGGGTTCCCACATAAGCCATGGTGAGGTCTACCTTGTGGCCGCCGTTGTCCACGGGATAGCCCTCGACCACGGGCGCCCCATAGGAGCGGGCCATGGCGACGGCGCCGGCCAGGAGGTGGTGCGAGATCCCCTTGCCCCGGTGACCGGGCCGGACGCGAAGGCACCACACCGACCAGGCGTCCTGCTCATCCACGTGGGGGATCCGCCGGTTCCGGGCAAAACTGGTGTCCGCACGCGGGTGGACGGCGGCCCACCCGACTGGTGCGCCGCCGTCGTACGCCATAACGCCTGGAGGCGGATCCTGGGTGACCAGCTGCCTGACGAGTTCCCCGCGCTCTTCGCCCCGCAGCGCCACGTTCTGTTTCGAGGGTATGCGATAGCTCAGGCACCAGCAGACGGTGGCGTCCGGCCGCTTGGGCCCCACCAGTGTTTTGACGTCCTCGAAGTCCGTGGCCGGACGCACCTCAATGGCCATGCTCCGATCCTAGTAGCCGGTCTGTGTCAGTCGCCCGGGACCCGGCCGATGCTCCACGCGGCAACTTTGCGGACGTCAACCCTGGTGGCCTGCAACGGCACCCTGCCTCCCGCTGAAACCAGTTCGGGACCCAGGAAATGGAGATAAGGCTGGTGCCATTCCGCTGCCGGCTCCCAGGCGTCCAAGGCGGCGGCGATGGCCGGGCTGCCGATCCGGACCTGGTCATTTTGCCGCCGTATCCACGCGTGCTCGGACACGACTGATCCGGAAATGACTGCGCCCTCAACCACGACGGTGAGCTCCACGGTTGCGTCCGGACCAGTCCTGAAGATCGAGGCCAACAACAACAGGAGGCGGGGGTCCGCCCCGGCGTGCAGAATCTCCTCATCCATCCCGTCGGCCATGGTCGTCCCTTTCCCGATGCTAAGCCTTCCTGCCTGACCAGCCTAGTTTCCACCCTGTCGGCCCCCGGAGCACCTCACTACACTGGGACGCATGACCCAGCAGGAACCGGGCAGTGCTGCCGCGGATCCGGACAGCGTCACGGCCTCCGTGCGAACGCCGGCCGAACGCTCCCGCACTTTCGCCGGAATCCTGGTCAACACCGCGCTGGCCAACATCACCACCAGCTACCTGTGGTTCGCGCTCACGTTCTGGCTGTACCTGGAGACGCGCAACGTGATCGCCACCGGGGTGGTGGGCGGCGCCTACATGCTGCTGATTGCCCTGTCCAGCATCAGCTTCGGCACCTTCGTTGACCGTTACCGGAAGCTGGCCGTGATGCGGTTCGCCGCCGCCTTCACCCTGGTCATGTTCGTGCTGTCCGGGGTGATGTTCCTGCTGACCCCTGCCCCGTCCCTTCTCGACCTGGGGCAGCCGTGGTTCTGGATCTTCACCCTGATCATCCTGGTCGGCGCCGTGGTGGAGAACCTGCGGAACATCGCCCTGTCCACCACGGTGACCATCCTCATCGAACCGGAGCGGCGGGCCAATGCCAACGGGCTGGTGGGGATGGTGCAGGGGCTGATGTTCATCGTCACCTCTTTGCTGTCCGGGCTGTCAGTCGGGTTGTTGGGCATGGGGTGGACCATCGCCGTCGCGCTGGTGCTCACAGCGTTGGCCGCGGCGCACCTGCTCGCCCTTCGAATGCCGGAGGAGCTGCACGTGGCGGCATCGGACGCGCACGGGGGATTTGACCTTCGGGGCTCATTTACGGCCGTGCTGGCCATCTCGGGGTTGTTCGCGCTGATCGTGTTTTCCACGTTCAACAACTTCATCGGCGGCGTCTACATGGCACTGATGGATCCGTACGGGCTGGAGATGTTCTCCGTGGAGATGTGGGGTGCTGTCTTTGCGGTTGGATCCACAGGGTTCATCATCGGCGGTGCCCTGATCGGCAAGTTCGGGCTCGGCGCCAACCCTTTGCGGACCCTGCTGATCGCGGTGGCAGCCATGGGGGTGCTCGGCGCGGTCTTCACGCTGCGGGAGTGGGCGTGGCTCTACATCCTGGGGATCTGGCTCTACCTGGTGCTGGTCCCGTTCGTGGAAGCGGCAGAGCAGACCGTCATCCAGCGGGTGGTGCCGCTGGAGCGGCAGGGACGCGTCTTCGGCTTCGCCATGGCCTTCGAATCCGCGGCGGCACCGGTCACGGCGTTCGTCATCGCCCCCATCGCCCAGTTCTGGATCATTCCGTACACGCGGTCCGCGGACGGTGCCGCCGCCCTGGCACCGCTGCTGGGTGAGGGCACCTCGCGCGGCATCGCCCTGGTGTTCCTGGTGGCCGGGATCATCATGATCGCGGCGGCACTGCTGGCCTTCCTGGCCCCGGTCTACCGCCGGGTTTCTGCGTCGTATGCGCAGGTGGCGGCAGAACCTGCGAATTAAACACCGGACGCCCCAGCATTATGTGCCGGGGCGTCCGTGGAAAAGCTGCAGGAAGTGATGGCGGGTCTAGAGTCCCAGGGCTTCCTTGAGGCGTGCGACGTGGCCGTCGGCCTGCACCTGGTACTGGGCCAGGGTGACGTTTCCTTCGGGGTCCACCACAACCGTGGAGCGGACAATGCCCTCGTGGATTTCGCCGTGGACCAGCTTTTCGCCCCAGGCGCCGTAGGCCAGGGCAACCGCGTGGTCGGGGTCGGAGAGCAGCGGGAAGGTGAGCGAGAAGTCGCCGCTGAAGCCGGCCAGGGCTTCCTGGGCGTCGGGGGAGACGCCCACTACCTCGTAGCCCTTGCCCTGCAGGGAGGCCAGGCTGTCGCGGAAGTCGCAGGCTTCGGTGGTGCAGCCGGGGGTTGCGGCCTTCGGGTAGAAGTAGACAATGACGTTCTTGCCGCGGTAATCGGCCAAAGAGGTCTCGCGGCCCTGGGCGTCCCGGAGGGTGAACTCAGGAGCCGGGGTGCCGGGCTGAAGCTTGGTGGTCAGGGTGGGGCTCATGGCGTTCCTTTGTAAGACTCGGTCAGTGATGGCCAAACATCCAGTGAAGCGGGTGGCCGCTTACTCATACAAACCAGCGCGTCATATGCAGTATTCCGCAGGACCCCGAACGGCGGCGTGCGGGCCCGGCACAAACTGGTAGCCGCCGCCGCGGACGGTGGCCACGGCATGGCGGGCATTGCCCAGTTTCTTGCGGATCCTGCCCACATACACGTCGATGGAGCGGGCGGTGGCGCCGGGGAAAGCCAGCGATTCCAGGAACTCCTGCAGTTCCTCGCGGCCTACCGTGCGGGACAGGTGCGTCACCAGGTAGCGCAGCACTTTGTATTCGACGCCGGTCAGCGCCACCGGCCTGCCGTCCAGCAGGACGGAGTCGGCGGCGAGGTCCACGGCGACCCGGCTGACGGGGCCGGCCGACGGCGGCAGGCGTGTGCCGCCGTCGGCCGCGGTTGCGCCGGGGTTCTTCGCCGCGGAAGGAACGCGAGAGGAGTCGGCTGCGGCTCCTTCCGCGCTGGCGGAGACCCCGGACGTGGGGGCTCCGGCGGCAGGCCAATGGACTTCCGCCTCCGGAGCAGTTTCGAGGGCCCGTTGGAGGACCATGTGGGCGGCGTGGCGCAGGAGTTCGGGGCTGGTTCCTTCGGCTGGAACAACCCAAACGGCCAGGCCTCGGGCGGCGGCCTTGTGTGAAACAAATCCTGGCCGCGCCCCCGGATAGTGGGCTTCCACTGCCATGGCGGGCCCTTATACGCCGCCGCGGCGGATCAGCCTGCCCGTGGGGGTCTGGCCGTCCACTACGGCGCCGCGGAGGAAGGTCTTGCGGACAACGCCGGACAGGGCCTTGCCGTCGTACGGGGTGATGGGGTTCTTGTGCTTGAGCTTGGATACGTCCACCACGAACGCCTCGTCCGGGGCGAAGACGGCGAAGTCGGCGTCGTAGCCCAGGGCCAGCTGGCCCTTGTTGGTGAGCCGGGCCAGGTTGGCTGGCCGTTCCGCCATCCAGGACACCACCTGTTCCAGCGGGATGCCGCGGTGGCGGGCTTCGGTCCAGATCAGGGACAGGCCCAGCTGGAGCGAGGAGACCCCGCCCCAGGCCACGGCGAAGTCGCCGTTCTCGAGGTCCTTCAGATCCAGCGTGGAGGGGGAGTGGTCCGAGACGATGCAGTCGATGGTGCCGTCCTGCAGGCCCTGCCACAGCAGTTCCCGGTTGGAGGCTTCGCGGATGGGCGGGCAGCACTTGTAGGCGGTGGCGCCGTCCGGGATTTCCTCCGCCATCAGTGTGAGGTAGTGCGGGCACGTTTCCACGGTGAGCTTCACGCCGTCGCGCTTTGCCGAGGCGATCATGGGCAGGGCGTCCGACGACGACAGGTGCAGGATGTGCGCACGCGCGCCGGTCCAGCGGGCCCGTTCGATGACCTCGGCGATGGCTTTGTTCTCCGCGCCGCGGGGGCGGGAGGCCAGGAAGGTTTGGTAGTGGTCGCCGCCGGGGTGGGGTGCCCGGTCGATGGCGTGCGAGTCCTCGGCGTGGACGATCATGAGCGAGTCGAAGGACTTCAGTTCGGCCATGTCCTCTTCCATCTCGTCCGCGTCCAGGTGCGGGAACTCGTCCACGCCGGAGTGCAGGAGGAAGCACTTGAAGCCGAACACGCCTTCGTCGTGCAGGGGACGCAGGTCTGCCTTGTTGCCCGGGATGGCGCCGCCCCAGAACCCGACGTCGATGAACGCCTGGTCCTCGGCCACTTCGCGCTTGAGCTTGAGGTTTTCAACGGTGGTGGTGGGCGGGACGGAGTTCAGCGGCATGTCGATGATGGTGGTGACGCCGCCGGCCGCGGCAGCGCGGGTGGCGGAGGCGAAGCCCTCCCACTCGGTGCGGCCCGGCTCATTGACATGGACGTGGGTGTCCACCAGGCCCGGGAGCAGGGTTTCATCGTCCGCGAGGTCGATGACTTCGGCGCCGGCGAGACCGTTGCCGAGGGGTTCGATAGCCACGATCTTGCCGTTGCGGACGCCCACCTCGCGGGGTGCAATGCCGGCGGTGGTCAGGATGCGCCGGCCCCGGATGACGAGGTCAAAACGTTCTTCAGACACGGAGGTCCTCCTTGGTACTTGCGGCGGCAGGCCTGTTGGCCGCCAGCCCCGCACTGATCTGGGTGCCCAGCTGCTCCAGCAGCGGCCCTGCCTCTGCTATGCACCTGTTTACATCGGTTTCGAGCGACGTCAAAGGATAAATATCCTCGAACCCGGCAGCCACGGCCTGGTCAGGGTCCAGGGTGGTCCGGCCGCAGACAGCGACGACGGGAACGCCCTGCGCCGCCGCGGCGCGGGCAACACCCATCGGCGTCTTGCCCAGCAGGCTTTGTTCGTCCAGGCTGCCTTCGCCCGTGATCACCAGGTCGGCGCCCTCCAGCCGGTCCGCCAGCCCCGTGAATCCAAGAACGACGTCGATGCCCGGCCGCCGCGTTGCGGCCAGGACGGCGATGGCGGCGTAGCCCACGCCGCCGGCTGCTCCGGCTCCGGGAGCTTCGGCGGCCTTGACGGCGCGGAATCCGATTTCCCTGGCCAGGACTTCGACAAACCTGGCCAGGGCGGCGTCGAGCATGCCGACGTCTTGGTGTGTGGCACCCTTCTGTGGCCCGAACACCGCCGGGGCGCCCTGGGCGCCCAGCAGCGGGTTGTCCACGTCGGATGCCAGCACAAAGCGGGTGTCCACCAGGCGGGGCTCGAAATCCGTGAAGTCGATGCTGTGCAGGTTTGCCAGGGCGGCCCCGCCCGGTGCGATTTCGTTGTTCCTGCTGTCCAGGAACCTGGCGCCAAGGCCCTGAAGGAGCCCCGCGCCGCCGTCGGTATTGGCACTGCCGCCCACCCCGAGCACGATCCTCCGGCAGCCGGCGTCGAGCGCTGCCCGGATGAGCTGGCCCGTGCCAAGGCTGGTGGCCGTGGTGGCATCCGCCGAATCCGGACGGCCGCCAGTCTGGACGCTTGGCACCAGGGCGAGCCCGGACGCCGTCGCCATCTCGATCACGGCTTCGTGGCCCCGGACGGCGAAGTCCGCTTCCACCGGCTGTCCGGTTGGCCCGGCGACCGTTGCCGTGCGGCGGGTGAAGCCGGAGCCGACGGCAGCATCGAGGGTGCCCTCGCCGCCGTCGGCCACCGGAATCCGGATAATATCCAGGTTTCCGCCGGCACCCCGCTGCAGGCCCTTTTCCAGGTGCCTGCACACCTCCGGGGCCGACAGCGAACCCTTGAACTTGTCCGGGGCAATAACCACGCGCATGGTTAGGCCTGCAGGGCCAGGATGGCAGTGGGAGCGTCGGCGGCGGATTCCGCCAGTTCCTCGAACTCGTTCACGGCGTTGATTTCCACACCCATGGAGATGTTGGTGACCTTTTCCAGGATCACTTCCACCACCACGGGAACCTGGAACTCGCCCATCAGGGCCTTGGCCTTGTCGAACGCGGCGGCGAGGTCATTGGGGTCCTCCACGCGGACGGCCTTGCAGCCCAGGCCTTCGGCCACCTTCAGGTGGTCCACGCCGTAGCCGCGGGTGTCCTCGGACAGGTGAGAGCTGTTGATGTTTTCGAATGCCAGGGACACGTTCTGTTCCATGTTGAACCCGCGCTGGGACTGGCGGATCAGGCCCAGGTAGGAGTTGTTCACCACCACGTGGATGTACGGCAGGTTGAACTGCGCGCCCACGGCCAGTTCCTCGATCATGAACTGGAAGTCGTAGTCACCGGAGAGGGCCACCACGGTCTGGTCCGGGTTGGAACGGGCGACGCCGAGCGCGGCCGGGGCGGTCCAGCCCAGCGGCCCTGCCTGGCCGGCGTTGATCCACTTTCGCGGGCCGAACACGTGCAGCATCTGGGCGCCGGCGATCTGCGACAGGCCGATGGTGGACACGTAGGTGGTGTCGCGGCCGAAGGACTTGTTCATCTCCTCGTACACGCGCTGCGGCTTGATGGGGATGTTCTCGAAGTGCGTCTTGCGGTGCAGGGATGCCTTGCGGTCCTGGCATCCGGCAACCCAGGCGCTGTAGTCCGGCAGGGACCCGGCCGCCTTGCGCTCTTTGGCGAGTTCAACCAGCCCTGCCAGCGCCGCGCCGGCGTCGGACGCGATGCCCAGGTCCGGCGAGAACACGCGGCCGATCTGCGTGGGCTCGATGTCGATGTGCACGAACTTGCGGCCTGCCGTGTAGGTTTCCAGGCCGCCGGTGTGGCGGTTGGCCCAGCGGTTGCCGATGCCGATCACGAAGTCGGACTGCAGGTAGTTCTCGTTGCCGTAGCGGTGGGACGTCTGCAGGCCCACCATGCCGGCCATGAGCTGGTGGTCGTCCGGGATGGTGCCCCAGCCCATCAGGGTGGGGATGACCGGCACGTTGAGGGTCTCGGCCAGTTCCACCAGCTGGGCGGAGGCGCCGGCGTTGATGATGCCGCCGCCGGCCACGATCAGCGGGTGCTTGGCGGCGAGGAGCATGTCGAGGGCCTTCTCCAGCTGCTTGCGGGAGGCCTTGGGCTTCTCAACGGGCAGCGGCTCGTAGGTGTCGATGTCGAATTCGATCTCGGCCATCTGCACGTCGATGGGCAGGTCCAGCAGCACCGGGCCCGGGCGGCCGGACCGCATCAGCTGGAAGGCCTTCTGGAAGGCGCCGGGAACCTGGCCGGGCTCCAGGATGGTCATGGCCATCTTGGTGACGGGTTTGGCGATGGACTCGATGTCCACGGCCTGGAAATCTTCCTTGTGGAGCTTGGCTACCGGTGCTTGGCCGGTGATGCAGAGCATGGGGATGGAATCGGCCCAGGCGGCGTACAGGCCGGTGATCATGTCCGTGCCGGCGGGCCCGGAGGTACCGATGCAGATCCCGATGTTGCCGTCCTTGGCGCGGCTGAAGCCATCGGCCATATGGCTGGCGCCTTCAACGTGGCGGGCCAGAGTGTGGCGGATGCCGCCGTGGGCGCGCATTGCGGAGTAGAAGGGGTTGATGGCCGCGCCTGGCAGGCCGAACGCCTCGATGGCGCCTTCCTTTTCCAGGATGGCCACCGCTGCATCAACGGTACGCATCTTGCTCATGGGGTGCTCCTTGTTTTGCCCCTGCGGGGCGAAGTCTGGGTGTTTTTGGGTGTAGTGAGGGAACCGCCGTCGTAATTCACGACGGCGGACTCCCTGCTTAGGTGCTTGTGTCCGCGCTTTTGTCCCGGCTGCGCCGGGAGTGGCTACTTCCTGCCGCTGAGCTGCAGGACCTGCTTGAAGAGTCCGGAGTGGTCCAGTGCGCCGTCGCCCTGGTTGACGGTGGCGGCGACGAGCTGGGCGGCGACGGCGCCGAGGGGGATGGCGACGTTGGCTTCGCGGGCGGCGGCGGTGACAATGCCCAGGTCCTTGTGGTGGAGGGCGAGCCGGAAGCCGGGGTCGAAGTTGCGGTCCAGCATCTTCTGGCCCTTCTGGTCCAGGACCTTGGAGCCGGCCAGGCCGCCACCGAGGACCTTGAGGGCGGCGTCGGTGTCCACGCCGTAGGCCTCAAGGAACGCGATGGCTTCGCCGAGGACCTCGATGTTGACGGCCACGATCAGCTGGTTGGCAGCCTTGACGGTCTGGCCGGAGCCGGACGGGCCGACGTGGACGATGGTCTTGCCGACGGCGTTCAGGACGTCCTGGGCGTCGTCGAAGTCCTGCTTGTCGCCGCCCACCATGATGGACAGGACGGCGTCGATGGCGCCCTGTTCGCCGCCGGAGACCGGGGCGTCGAGGGGGCGGATGCCGGCTTCACGGGCTTCTTCCGAGAGGCGGACCGCGACGTCGGGGCGGATGCTCGAGGCATCGATCCACAGGGCGCCCTTTTTGGCGTTGGCGAAGACGCCGTCCTTGCCGCTGACAACGCCCTCGACGTCGGGGGAGTCCGGCACCATGGTGATGACGACGTCGGCATCCTTGACGGCGTCCGCGATGCTGGAGGCGCCCTTGCCGCCTTCGGAGACCAGCTTGTCGATCTTGTCCTGGCTGCGGTTGAAGCCGGTGACGTTGTGGCCGGCCTTGACCAGGTTGATGGCCATGGGCAGGCCCATGATTCCGAGTCCGATGACTGCAACGTTGCTCATGATGGTTCTCTTCCTGAAAGTCTGTGCGTGGTTCCCCAACTCACTCGCATTTGTTGTCGTTTTGAGGGCTCAAAACGACAACAACTGCGAGCCAGTTGGGCGGGTGGGGATTATTTGGCGGCGTGCTCGCGGATGGCCCAGCTGAAGGCCGTTTCCCCCGGTTCCTTGTACTCGAGGCCGATATAGCCTTCGTAGCCGAGTTCGCGGCTGCGGGCGATCCATTCGCCCAGCGGGAGGGTGCCGGTACCGGGGGCGCCGCGGCCGGGGTTGTCGGCGATCTGGATGTGGCCGAAGTCCTTGGCATGGTTTTCGATGACAGCCTGGACGTCGTCGCCGTTGACTGCCAGGTGGTAGAAGTCGGCGAGGAGTTTGATGTTGCCGACGCCGGCTTCCTCCTTGACGCGGGCGATGGCCTGGAGGGCGTCATTGGCGGTCAGGAGTGGGTACTTGGGTGCGCCGCTCACCGGCTCCAGGAGAACGGTGCCGCCGATGCGCGCCACGCCTTCGGCCGCTGCCGCCAGGTTCTTGATGGCCAGCTCGTCCTGCTCTTCCGGGGTGAAGTCGTCCTGCCGGTTGCCATAGAGGGCGTTGAAGGCCTTGCAACCCAGGCGCCCGCCGATGCCGGCCACGACGTCGATGTTGTCCTTGAACTCGGAGCAGCGTCCCTTCCAGGAGACCAGGCCGCGGTCGCCGCCGGGCATGTTGCCGGCGTTGAAGTTCAGGCCCGTGAGCTGGACGCCTGCTTCCGTGATGGCGTTCTCGAACGTGGTGATTTCGCTGTCCGCCGGGACTGAGGTTTCGAAGGGCCACCAGAACTCGACGGCGTCGAAGCCTGCTGCCTTGGCGGCGGCGGGGCGCTCGAGCAGGGGCAGCTCCGTGAGGAGGATGGAGCAGTTCACTGTGTACGTCATCGTAGGTCCTTCCGGGGGAGGGGCTTTGATCTATCTTCCCTTGGCGGGCGGCTTGCGTCTTTTTCCGCTTTGTGGAATTTAGATTCTGCTTTATGAAAAGTGTAGGGAAGGTGGGGTGGGGTAGTCAAGGGGAGGCCCGGGCAGGAGACTGGTAGCAGGTACGCCCGCTCAACATGAATGGACTGGAGCGATCATGACCGCTGCCCGCCTCCGGCTTCTGGCCTGGCTCGTTGCCTTGGCCGGATTCGTTGCCGGTTGTACGCCCGCGGCAGGCCCCGGGCAGGCTGTTATTGAGCCTCCGGCCGCTTCACCCGCCGCCACCGCAACGGCAACGGCCTCGCCGGCACCTGTTCCTGTCCAGGCGCCGGCCCCCACAACCGCTGCAGCTCCTGCTCCGGTACCCCAGCCTTTCGCCCTCAATCTGTACCGGGAGGGGGACTTTGTTCCGCAGTACACCTTCGACTGGTGCGTGGCGGCGAGCATCCAGATGGCACACAACCTGATTGACGACACCGGCGGTGGCACCTGGGCTGACCGCGCGCAGCAGAACGAACTGTGGGAGATGGCGAGGGCGCGATCGTCCGACTCCTTCAACGGCGCAAATCCCTTCGGGTGGGCGCAGGCGCTGACGGAGGCGGGAATGGGGCCGTACCAGGTGGTCAGCGTCCCGGGTTATGAAGAAGCACTGCGGACGGCGGCCCGTGCCATTGCGGAGACGGGCAGGCCGGTGGGCCTGGTGATGTGGAGTGGCCGCCACGCCTGGGTGATGAGCGGATTCGAGTCGGTGGGCGATCCGCACCAGTTCCCGGATTTTTCAGTCACCGGCATCCATGTCCTCGACCCGCTCTACCCCTACGGCAGTGGCCAGTGGGGCCCGTCGCCGGCACCGAATGCGCTGCTCGCGCCGGAGCAGTTGGCCACACAGTTCGTGGTCCGCGAACCGCGGCGGTGGAGCAGCGGACTGGCCGCCGGCTACCTGCTGGTGCTTCCCACTGCTGCCTAGGGATGGTTAGGTAACCGGCCGGAGCTTCAGGCCTGCCGTTGCTGGGTACCTTCCTTTCGTGCAGCAACGAAAGTCCTTTGCCCATCCGATTGGAGTTCCGGCATGATCGTTCCCAACGTCGCAGATGGCGTCCACCTCATAACCCACGCGAACGTCAACTGCTACGTGATCGAGGACGACCATGGGGTGACCCTGGTGGACGCAGGTCTGCCCAGCATGTGGCTGATGCTGACGCAGCTCCTGGAGGAACGGAACCGGCGCCCCCAGGACGTCAAAGCGCTGGTCCTCACCCACGGCCATTTCGACCATGTCGGCTTCGCACTGCGCGCCCGCCGGCAATGGGGAATCCCCGTGCTGGTCCACGCCGGGGACGCCCGGCTGGCGGCACACCCCTACCGCTACAAGCCCCAGCGCAACCGCTTCCTCTACCCCGTGACCCACCCCAGGTCCCTGCCGCGGCTCGGCAGCATGGCAGCGGCAGGTGCGCTGGCCGTGAAAGGCATCGCCGACACGCAGCCGCTGGGCACCGGAGTGGCGGACGCACTGACCGGCCGTCCCGACGTCGTCCATACTCCCGGCCACACGGACGGGCACTGCATCCTGCACCTGCCGGGCCGCGGTGTCCTCCTGACCGGCGACGCCCTGGTGACGCTGGACCCCTACACCGGGAAGGCGGGCCCGCAGATCGTGGCGTCCGCCGCCACCAAGGACACAGGACAGGCGCTCGCATCGTTGGACGCTATCGCCGCGACGGGGGCCACCATCCTGTTGCCAGGCCATGGCAAACCCTGGAAGAAGGGATCGGAAGCAGCGGTCCGCGAAGCCCGGCGGATCGGCGCGCACTAAGTTTCGTACAACAGAGGTCCCCGGCGCAGCAGTTCAGCAGTGCGCCGGGGACCTCTTGTCAGCGGGAAAGACTAGTGGGTCAGGTCCTTGCCCTTCGTCTCGGGAATCGTGAACACGAACGCCGCGCTGACCACCAGCAGCAGCACTGCGTACACGTTGAAGACCTGCGGCGCCCCGAGGGAAGAGCCCAGCCACTGCTGCAGGTAGGGGGCGGTGCCGCCGAACACGGCCACGCAGATGGAGTAGGGGACGCCCACGCCGACGGTGCGGATCGAGGTGGGGAACAGTTCGGCATACACAGCCGGCACGATGGCGGCGCTCGCGGCCACGAAGACCAGCATCACGGACATGCTGACGGCCAGTTGCCAGGCGGAGTCCTTCAGCAGCCAGGTCATGGGGAAGTGCAGCACTGCCGAACCGATGGCACCGGCCCAGAGCACCTTCTTGCGGCCGATCCGGTCGGACAGCTTGCCCCAGACCGGCAGTGCAGCGATGAAGACGATGTTCGCGATCACGCCTGCCCACAGCGCCTCGCCGCGGTCGATCTTCAGGGCGGTGGTGGCGTAGCTTGGTGCCACCACACCCCAGATGTAGTAGATCACGGTCAGGCCCACGGTCAGCCCGATCACCTGCATGGCCTGCTTGCGGTACTGGACGATCTGTGGCCAGATCGGGGCCCGCTTGGCGGTGACGGCCTCGTCCTGGAACGCCTCGGTTTCATGCAGGCGCGAGCGCATGATCAGCGCGTACAGGCCCATGGCTGCCCCGATCAGGAACGGGATGCGCCAGCCCCACGCGTTCATCGCCTCCGTGCTCAGCGCCATGTTCAGGACGGCGCCCAGCAGCGTGCCGAACAGGATGCCCACGGTGCCAGAGGTGTAGATCAAGGTGGCCCAGAAGCCGCGGTGCTCCTTGGGTGCCATCTCGGAGAGGTACGTTTGCGACGACGGCAGCTCGCCGCCATGCGCCAGCCCCTGCACCAGCCGGGCCACCAACAGCATCAGGGACGCGAACGCGCCGACGCTGGCGAACGTGGGGGCGATGCCGATCATCAGGCTGCCCAGCGAGGCAAGGCCGACGGCGAAGGTCATCGACGTCTTCCGGCCCACCCTGTCGCCGATCCAGCCGAAGAGGAAGCCGCCGAAGGGCCGCGCCACGAAGCCGACGGCGAAGATCGCCAAGGTGGACAGCACCGCCGACGCCGGGTCCGCCTTGCTGAACAGCTGGCTGGCGATGAAGGGGGTGAACGTGGCGTAGATGGCCCAGTCGTACCACTCAACGGCGTTGCCGATGCCGGTGCCGATGATGGTCTTGGCCGTGGACATGCGTCCAGTGTGGGGCTTGCTTACTGCAACGGACATGGATTTCTTCCTGGTCGGTTGGTCTGTGGGAAGGGCAGCGGCGCTGCTGCCGGTTAGGGGAGAGGGGCCCTTAGACGGCCCGTGACAGCGCGGCCAGCCGCGAGATGGCCAGTTCCGCGTAGAGTGCGGCCCCGTCCGCCAACACGGCGTCGTCGAATGTTGCGTACGGCGAGTGGTTGAACGGCGAGTCGGCGTGGTCGGCGCCGGGTGCGACGGCGCTGAGCCCCACGAAAGTGCCGGGCACCTCGGCCAGTACACGGGAGAAGTCCTCGGAGCCGCTGAGCGGGGTGGCCCAGCGCGAGAGGCGGCGCTCGCCGAAAAGCTCGGTGATCACTTTCTCCGCGGTATGTGTTTCATCCTCGCTGGTGATGGTGAGGGGGTACTCCTGCAGGTAGTCCACGTCGACCTCCACGCCGTGCGCGGCAGCGATCCCCTTGAGCAGGCGGGGCACGGCCTCCATCATCTTCAGGCGTGACGCTTCGGAAAACGTCCGGATGGTTGCCTCGATGCGGGCCGACTCCGGGATGATGTTCCGCTTGGTCCCGGCGTGCAGCACGCCCACCGACAGGACCACGGGATCGAACATGTTGAACTGCCGGGTGACCATCACCTGCAGGGCCGTCACCATCTCTGCGGCCACAGTGACGGGATCCTTCGCGGAGTGCGGTGCCGAACCATGGCCGCCGGCGCCGAGCACGGTGACTTCCAGCCCGTCCGAGGCGCTGAGCATGACGCCGGGCTTGGTGCAGAAGGTGCCGTGCGGCTCCAGTGAGGAGAACACGTGCATGCCATAGGCTGCCTGGACACGCGGGCCGGCGGCGTCCAGGACGCCTTCCCGGAGCATGTAACTGGCACCATCACAGCCCTCCTCGCCAGGCTGGAACATAAGGACGACGTCGCCCTGGAGTTGGTGCCTCTTCTCAGCCAGGAGGGTGGCAGCTCCGGCGAGCATGGACGTGTGCAGGTCGTGGCCGCAGGCGTGCATGGCGCCGTCAGCCTGCGACGTGAAATGGACACCCGTCTTCTCCTGGACGGGCAACCCATCCATGTCGGCGCGGAGCAGGACGGCGGGGCGCTGGCCGGCATTCCGGTGGCCGCCACGCAGGACCGCGGTGACCGACGTCGTCTCTTTGCCCAGGGTGATCTCGAAGGGGAGTCCGTCCAGCGCCTCAAGGACCTTATCCTGGGTCCGCGGGAGGTGGAGGCCGATCTCAGGCTGCCGGTGGAGGTCATGGCGCAGGCGGACCAAATCATCCTGCAGGTCCTTGGCGTCCTCGGTAATGGGCACGTGTCACTCCTTGTCATGGGCATCAGGGCTTGGGGACTATTCTGAAGTGGCGCGGTTCACATTCGTGAAAAGGGCTGGAATTATCCTGTAACTGCCCGAAGACGGCACGATTCATGCATTACGAAGGGAGGCGTTGATGGAGCTCAGCGAGGATGATCTTGCCCTGATTCAGGTCCTGCAGGCCTCGCCGAGGCTTGGCTGGGCTGATGCCGCCAAAGTATTGGACGTGCACGCGACCAGCCTCGCGGCCCGCTGGGACCGGCTGGCCTCGCACGGCGCCGCGTGGGTGACCGCGCACCTGGCGGGCGACCCCAGGCAGATGCTCCTCGCCTACGTGGCCGTCGACTGCGAGATGAACCGGCGGGACAGCGTCACGGCGCAATTGGCCGCTGTGCCGGAGATCGTTACCGTGGAGGAAGCGGCGAGCAACCGGGACCTGATGCTGACGGTCATTACCCGCTCGCTCGAGGAATTCAGCGAGCGGGTGGTTTCACGCCTGAAAACCATTGACGGGCTGACCAAATACCAGGTGGCCCTGTGCACCCGGCTGCACAGCAGTGGCGACGACTGGCGGCTGAATGTCCTCAGCCGTTCGCAGCTGGCCACGCTGCGGACGCTGGTACCGTCGACAGGCCCGGAGGCAGCGCAGGTGGCCGGACAGCTTCCGCAGAGCCATCTTGACCTGCTGCCGTTCCTGGCGAGGGATGGCCGTGCCACAGCAGCCGGGATTGCCCGCGCCCTTGGCCGCCATCCCGCCACCGTGCAGCGCCAGCTGAACCGTGTGCTGGCCAGCGGCATCCTGTCCTTCCGCTGCGAAATCGCCCAGCGCTATTCCTCGTTTCCGGTGACCTGCCAATGGTTCGTGAACGTCCCGGCGGGCCAGCACGAGGCAGCTGCCGCAGAGATCCGCGCTATCAGCAACGTGCGGCTGAGCGCCTCCACCACCGGACCTACCAACTTCGTGATCATCATGTGGCTGCACACGCTGGCGGACGTCATGTCCGCCGAGCTGGCGCTGCAGCAAAAGGTGCCCGGCATCGAAATTGTCGAGAGCGCGGTGATGCTGCGGACGGTCAAGCGGGTGGGCTGGATGTTGAAGGAAGATACGACGGCGAGTGGCGCCGTCGTGCATGCAGGAACCTTGGGCGCCGCAGACTGAGCGTGGTGGACGATGGTGGGCCGCCACGGGGTGTGGTGATTGTTTGGGGTCGTACGTTGTCGGCTCGGGAAGGGCCAGAGTGGGGAGCCAGAGGCCTGCGCCCTTGGCTCCCCGCTAAAGGGAGGAAGAGGCTCACTTCCCGCCGCTGTGCACTTCCACTACGGCGCTCTTCTCCCATGCGGTCCAGTCGGACCAGTGTCCGTTGTGGTTCTCAACTCGGAATGAGACGAGGTGGTAGACCTCTTCTGCACCCCTGCGGTCAAGGTTGGGCACATGGTCAATGCTGGAAATGGTCCTTGCGCCGTCGTGGCGATCAAACTGCTCAGTGAACACAGTTCTGCCGAGGAAGTCGTCGCTGCGGCGTGGACCGCGGTCGTCTTCATAGCGCAGTTGGCGGATCTGGACGGTCTTCCCGCCGTCGCAATCCACCTTGATCCTGAAATCGACCTTGTTGCCGCGGAGATCCTTCGGGTCCTTGGGATCGACGGTACAGCCGTTGCGGCTTGTTTCCGCGTTGGCCGGTGCAGCCATCGCCAGTAAACCCCCGAACAGACCCAGCGAAAGGACCGGAACCATGACCAACCTTGCCCCGGTTGGCCTCTTAATTCGAGTGTTGGACATTTCCTGTTGCTCCTCAAAGGATGCGATTTACCTTTGCGGGCAGCCCTAAGCCGCCAAAATTGAGCATGTTTTAGTAACCATTGTGGTGGCAGCAGCCTGCCCGTCCCATTTCAAACAGCACGCCCCGCAGTGCGGGTGGCGTGGACTCCGGATCCTTCCGTTCACTGGAATCCGGTATTAAAAATATCCTCCGCTGCGTGCGGGCGCGCTAGGGGGAACAGCACCCTAGTTACCAGCTTTATTCAGGACTTGGCCTGAGCTGTGCAGTTGGGTGAGCTGCGCAGTTGGGCGAGCGTTGCGCCGGCGCTGGTCGGCTTTACTCCTTTCCGGCCTCCGCCGCACACTGCAAACTGTCCCTATGACCTTTGCGAATGTGGGAATGCTCGGAACCAAGCCCGGCCAGCGCGACGCCCTGGTGGCTATCCTGCTCCGGCCGAAACCAGGGATGAAGGAAACCGGGTGCCTGCTGTATGAGGTGGGAGTCAACGCCGACATGCCGGATACCGTTTTCGTCTCGGAACTATGGGAATCCGCTGAAGCCCACCAGGCGTCCCTGCAGTTGGACAGCACGCGGGCCGCGATCGCCGAGGCGATGCCGCTGCTGTCCGGTGAAATGGGAGGCCACCGGTTCACGGTGCTGGGGTCGCCGCTGCGGTGAGCTGCGGGCAGAGGGGACGGACGTACCTCTTCCCAAGACAGGTATTTGGCGCTGAGTGGATTGCGGTAATCGGGGTAAGGGAGGACACATGAAACCGTTGCCCGCACTTGAGCTTGTCACCCGCCTCGAGGATGCCGAGTGGCTTGACCCACTGGCCAAGAGCGTCCGGAAAGTCGTCCTGAAGGTCATCAAGCCCCGGTGGGCCCGTGATGTCCTCCATGGTGTCCCCATTGGCCATCCGGTTCATCCCCTTGCAGTCCAGGTGCCCATCGGCGCCTGGCTCTCCGCAGGCGTGCTCGATGCAGTCCCCGGCGGAGAAAAAGCTGCCCGGCTGCTGATCGGCGTGGGCACCGCCAGCGTGATTCCGTCCGCCCTGGCCGGGTTCACTGATTGGTCCCAACTGCATCCGCAGCAGCAGAGGGTGGGCTTGGTGCACGCCGCGGCCAACGTCACCGCCACTGGCCTTTACTTTGCGTCGCTTGTGCAGCGGGCAACTGGCAGCCACGGAAGCGGCAAGGTGCTTGCCTATCTTGGACTTGCCACCGTAAGCGCCGGCGGCTTCCTTGGCGGCCACCTGTCCTACCGCCAGGCCGCAGGCGTAAACCACAGCGAGGAAATCCCCCACCGCTTCCCGTCCGGCTGGCACCCGCTGGCACCGCTCGCGGAGCTGCCCGAAGGCGGGCTGCACAAGCGCGAAGTCGCCGGTATCCCGCTGCTGGTACACCGCGAAGGCGGGGCTGTTAACGTCCTGTCCGACGTCTGCAGCCACCTTTCCGGACCGCTTCACGAAGGCAAGATCAAGGACGACGGCGGTGACCCGTGCGTCGTCTGTCCATGGCACCGCAGCACATTCTCATTGCGTACCGGAGAAGTGAAGGCCGGCCCCGCAACTTCCCGGCAGCCGCTTTTCGAGACGCGCGTGAGCGGTGAACTCGTGGAGGTTTGCCTGCCTGGAGCGGACGGTTAGAAAGGCCGTTCGGCCCTACTGGGTAGGGAAGCGCGGCGGAAAACTGGGTGCATGGCGAGGTCCAGGGGAATCCAGGCGAGGTGAGTGCAGGCGCGGTGAGCGATCTTCGCGAGGACATCGCAGTCCTCTACAAGGGGCGGAAGGGATCCGTCGATTTCGTTGACGTTCCTCCGCTGCTCTTCGCCATGGTCCGGGGCCAGGGGGACCCCGACGGGCCCGCATTCGCGGATGCAGTTCAGGCGCTCTTTACCGTCAGCTACGCCGCGCACTTCGGGCTCAAGAAGCATGCTGGTTTGATCACGAAGGTAATGCCGCTGGAAGCACTGTGGTGGTTCGCCGGGCCTGGGCAAGCTGATCCCGGGGAGGCCATAACAGCAGGCTTCGTCGGGCTCTTAGGAGTCGACCGGGAATCATGGCGGTGGCAGGCCATGATGGTTCAACCCGAACCAATCGACGAAGCCCTGCTGGAGGGGGCCCGAGAGGAGTCCCGGGCCAAGGAACTTCCCGCACTGGACCTGCTCCAGTTCGAGCGCTGGGAAGAGGGCCGCTGCGCCCAAACGCTCCATGTTGGTCCTTACGCTGACGAAGGTGCCACAATCGCCAGTCTCGACGCCGCGGTCGTGGAGGCCGGGCTGAAGGTCCACGGCAGGCACCACGAAATTTACCTCGGCGACCCCCGCCGCAGCTCACCTGACAAGCTGCGCACGCTCATTCGCCACCCTGTGGTGTGAAAGACCGATGACGCGCGTTACCGAACCGCGGGAGATTGCTTCCGGCGTGCTCATGATGACCTCCGGTGCAGGTCCGATGGCCGCAAACCTCTACCTTGTGCGCTCGGGTACCACCTGGGCGATGGTGGACTGTGGCTGGGCCGGCAGCGCGGAGCCGGTCCGGCGCGCTGTGGAGCAGGAGTTGGGGAATGGCATCACGCCTGATGCCATCCTTTTGACGCACATCCATCCGGACCACTCCGGCGCTGCCGGTGCCCTGGCCCGGAGGTGGGAGGTGCCGGTGTACGTCCACCAAGCAGAGCTACCCATGGCCGCCGGGAAATACATCCCCGAGTTTTCCATGCCGCTGGACCGCTGGATCATCGCACCGCTCCTGTGGTCGTTGCCCGCCCGCGCCCGCCGCAGGATCGAGGCGTCCGGTGACATTACGGACGTGGCCCAAAGCCTGCCCGGCGATGGAGGAATACCAGGGCTGCCCGGGTGGGCGGCCATCCCCACGCCCGGCCACACTCCCGGACATGTTGCCTATTGGCGCGCCGGCGATGGCGTCCTGCTCACCGGGGATGCGGTGGTGACGGTGGGTTTGAATTCCATCCGCGGCATCGTCTCAGGCGTACCGGACCTGTCCGGGCCGCCCAGGTACACCACCTGGAACTGGGAGCAATCCTTGGACTCCATCACACGCCTCGCAGGACTGGGTCCCCGGTTGCTGGCACCGGGCCATGGGCAGCCGCTTGCTCTTGGGGCCGTTCCGCGGCTGCGGGCTCTGACAATGAAGGAGCGCACGCAACGGATGAAGTTGCGTGGCCGCGCTGCGGGATCCCCCGAGGCTGCGTAGCCGGCCCGTTGGCAGTCCGGGACGTGCCAAGGGAAGCACCAGGCCAGCTTTCCGCGGGCCAGTGGGTTGGTTCGGGGTCGGGGTGTTCGGGTTTGTAGTGGCGTCCGGTGGGTGAGGTCCAGCCGGGTGGATTGTTCTCGGTTGCTGGATCGGGTGTCCATCTGCTGTGGTGTTTGAGTAGATGGTGTTTGGGGCAGAGCTGGGCCAGGTTGGTGACGTTGGTGGTGCCGCCGTGTTCCCAGGGGGTGAGGTGGTCGGTTTCGTTGTCGCTGGTCTTGTTGTTGCAGCCGGGGAAGGTGCATTTGCCATCGCGCATCCTGATCCAGCGTTTGATGGCCTCGGTGAGCCGGTAGTTTTTGCGGCCGATTTCCAGTGGTGCCCCGTCGCGCGGGTCGACCAGGACCCGGTAGAACGACTCCGCCCCGTCCGCGACGAGTTTCCGCGCCATCGATGCCGGGATCGGCCCGAAACCATCCAGGACTGCGGGTTCGTCGGTGAGGTCGAGGAGCGCGAACACCGGCACGGTGACCAGGACATCGGCCCGCGGGGCAGGGACCTTCCCGATCTCGGTGACTCCCTGCGGGCCATGAACGCCGGGACCGTCTTCCTCGGCGTGGGCGGCGGTGTCCCCGGTTCCGGGCTTCATGCCGGCTCCGAGGAGCAGGGATGCGGCGATGTCGGGGCGGAGTTGGGTAAGGGTGCGCTCTTCGTTGGGGCCTTGGAGGCCGCGGGCGGCAGCGGTGGTGCGGTTCCAGATGGCGCACGCGGTGTCCCCGGGAAGGTAGAGCGAAACCCAAGCCATGCCATCCCGGTCCGGGGCGTACTCCATCCGCCGGTCGGCGACCCCTTTGGCGTGTCGTTTCTCGATCGATTCGGGGTGGTGGCGTTCCCGCCAGGCGCGGACCTTGGCCCGGAACCGGGACGGGACGAGTTCCCCCGGTGCGGCACCCCGGGCGGCGTTGGGTGCGTCAGGGTCGAAGAAATGCGCTACCAAAGACGCTGCACCCTCAGGGGTGAGGCCTTCGGTCTCATCGGCCACGATCCGGGCGTGTTGCCAGGACATCGCGCCCGCGGACAGCGCCTCGAACACCAGCGGCAGCGAACAGATCCGGCGGGACTGGTCCACCAACGCGCCCGCGGCCGCGGAACTGATGGTCATGACCCCGGCGGTCTCCTCCACCACCGACATCTCCGCGTACGTGCGGTCCTGGACGGAGGCGCCCGGCGGAGTCATCGCCCGCTGGAATTCGATGGCTTCAGCGGCGTCCCGTGCCTTCACCGCTGCCAGTTGCGCTTCCAGGCGGGACGCGGCTTCCAGGCGTTCCAGCCGGATCTCGTACCGGCGCTGCAACACATCCACGCCGGCACCAACATGAGCCCCGGAAGCCAGGAAAGCGTCCTCTTTCTCCAGGGCGTCCAGGGCAGCAGCAGAGGCAAGGACACCCTCCAAAGCCACCCCAGCACCACCGCCGATTCCCATAAGAACATCATCCAACGGGGGTCCGACATTCAAAGGCGCACCCGAAGCCAGGCTGCCACAGCAAGCGGGAGCGGTTAGCCCGAAGGGGTTACCCACATGCCTTTCCGCAGCACACGGGACAGCTTCAGATCCTGGTCAAGCACCACGACGTCCGCCGGCATCCCGGGACGCAGGTCCCCGGCCTGCGCCGAGAGCCCCAGCACGGACGCGGGAACAGCCGACGCCGAGGTTACGGCGTCGCGCAGGGAAACACCCGCTGCGACAGTAGCCCGGACAACCTCCAGCAGCGTGCAGGTTCCACCCGCAATGGCACCAGTGGCGTCCATCCGCGCCACGCCTTCGTCCACCGTGACGGAAAGGGAGCCCAGCCGATATTGGCCGTCGTCCAAGCCCGTTGCAGCTATCGAGTCGGTGACGAGGGCGATATTGTCCGCACCAACGAGATCAAAGACCAGCTTCACAGTTTCAGGCGCCACGTGCACGCCGTCGGCTATCAGCTCCACCACCGCCTCTCCCGCCCGTGCCGCGCTGAGGCTGGCCGCGACTGGTCCCGGAGAGCGATGGTGCAGTGGAGGCATGGCGTTGAACAGGTGGGTGACCGTCGGCCGGCGCGGTCCCGGGGGATTCCCGGCAGCGGCCAAACCGCCCGCTGCGCGCTTAAGGAAAGCCGCCGCCGTCGGATGATCCGCAGCCGTGTGTCCCAAGGACGGGATGATGCCGCGCGCCGCGAGAAGATCCACAAGTTCGAACGCTCCGGGGAGCTCGGCTGCCAGGGTCATGGAGACGAGCGACTCCCCGGCAGCACCAAGAAATCCGGACAGCAGACCCGGATCGGGATCCAACAGCAGTGCAATGTTATGGGCACCGCACTGCTCCGTCGAGAGGAACGGACCTTCGAGATGCGAACCGGCAATAAGCTCCTCACCCGCCAGCCTCCGAAGAACTTCAAGGTTGCGGACGAGGTGGCCGGGCTGCCCCGTGACGACGCTGGCCAGAAGCGTAGTGGTGCCGCGGCTGTGAAGGTAGCGGGCGGCATGGCGGGCACCGTCAGGGCTGCCTTCCGAGAAGTCAGCACCGTGTGCGCCATGGCAGTGCAGGTCGACCAGGCCGGGCAGGAGAAACCCCGGGGCCTCAGCCTGATCCGGAAGAACCCCGGAAAATTCCGACGCCGGCCCAGCGAAGGTGACTACACCGCCGTCGACCGCTACAACACCGCCCGGCACATCCAGGGTCGCCGACAAAATGTGCCCGCGGAGGATGAGCTCACTGTTCACGGTCCACTCGCCTCCCGCCACGGATTATTCCACAGGGGATGAACGCAAAGCCCGGATGTCAGCCCACCAGTTCGGAGCCGGCGGGCACGGCCTGGCGAGCGGCCTTGGCGCGCAGGGCAAGCATCAGCGCGGCACCCAGCAGCGCGGGCGCCGCAAACGCCATGGCAGCCACCGGAACCCCGCCGCCAAAGCCCACCAGCATTGCGCCGTAAGCAGGTCCGGCGATGGCCCCTAGCCGTCCCACGGCCAGAGCCCAGCCCAGACCCGTGGCGCGGGTAGCCGAAGGGTAGAACTGCGCGATGTAGTCGTTGATCATGTTCTGCGTCCCTAGACCGCCGAAGCCCGCTACGGCGGCTAGCAGCGTCATGAGCACTGCCGGCGGGTTGCCGGACATCAGCAGCAGGGCGGCTGCCGCGCTGACGAAGCCCACGATGACCAGGGGACGCGGCCCGAACTTCTGGCTGGCGAAGGACGCCAGGACCGTCCCCACGACGGCCCCCATGGAGTAGGCGAGCAGGAAGGACACCGAGGATCCCACCCCAAAACCAGCCGTGCGCATGATCTGCGGCAGCCAGGTGCTCACGCCGAAGATGGTCAGCAGGCTCAGCACGGTGATGGCCCACAGCAGGAGAGTGGTCCGGGCCGTTCCTGCGGCGAAGAGGGCCCGCGTCGGGGATACGCGCGCGGTCGACGACGGCGCCTCTGCCGTTCTAGCAAGGCCATACGCTGCTTCGAGGGCATCCGCCTCAGCAGCGCGGAGACGTATGCGGAGGAACGAGGGTGACTCGGGCAGCATGAACCACGCCAGTGGAACCAGCAGGAGGCCTGCCGCGCCGATGGCGTAGACCGGCCGGAAGCCGGCGGATTCCAGCAGCGAGAGCGAACTTAGCGATGCCGCCACAGTTCCTACGGCTGGGCCCGTCAGCACCGCGCCCAGCACCAGGGACTTCCTTCCGGGCGGGGCGAACTCGTTGGTGAGGGCCACCGCCGTCGGAAGCAAACCGCCCACGCCGAAGCAGGCAACGAAGCGGAATGCCGCAAACATCTCCCAGCTCGGTGCCGCCGAGCACGCCAGCATGGCCACCGAAAAGAGGCCCAGTGCACCCACGAAGATGCGGCGACGACCGAACCGGTCCGTCAGGGTGCCGACAATGAGGGAACCGAGCAACATCCCAACCAGTGCAATGGAACCCACGGCGCCTGCCGCCGCTGGTGTCACGTTGAACGGGGGGTGTCCGATCAGTCCAGGCAGGGTGGCTCCGTAGACGTAGAGGTCATAACCATCAGCGAGCAGGCCAAGCCAGCACAGTACGAAGATGACGGACAGGGATTTTCGGGGGGCATTGGAGTTCATCGTTGATTCCAATCGGTAAGGACGCCAGGCAATTTCTGGCGGGTCGACCTTCAGACTGCCGGTAGGCACAGGCATCAGGAATCGTGCTTTTCACTGAGTGAAACCATGCTTTGTGTTACAGCCCACAAAAGCCAGGCTGGAGGAAGAAGGAACCAGACGTTGGGAGGCGACTTGGCGGGAGCAGGAGGTGCTGCCGGGGGACATTCGGACCTCCCGGGCCAACCGGTGGTGGTACGCGCTCTCAGACTGCTGGGCCAGTTCAGCGAACAGCGCCGCGCCTTGAATCTGTCGGAACTGGCCCGCCTGTCAGGGCTGGCCCCCGCAACGGCACTCCGGCTAGTGAGGCATTTGACGGAGTGGGGTGCACTGGAACGTATGGAGGACGGCCGGTACGTTGTAGGAGTACGCCTGTGGGAGATCGCCTCGCTTTCGCCCCGCGGCCATGGGGTGCGGCAGATTGCCCTGCCTTACCTTGAGGACCTGTATGAAGTTACCCGGCACCACGTACTGCTCTCTGTGCGGGAAGGGAAAGAAGCGGTCCTGATCGATAGGCTTTCGTCCCGTACCGCAACTGAGGTGGCCTACCGCGTAGGTGGCCGCATGCCGTTGCGGACCACCGCCGTCGGGCAGGTGCTTCTGGCATACTCGGCCACTGAACTGCAGCATGAGTTGCTGGCCGAGCTCGACGATCCAGGGTCAGGGTCAGGCTGTATTGCGGGCGCTGGGCTACGTGCTGTCCTGGCAAACGTCAAGCACTCGGGGGTCGCGGTGGTGCGCAGGAACAACCCTTCCCGCACCGTCTCCGTCGCCGCCCCCATCCACGGAGCCGACGGCGGCGTGGTGGCTGCGCTGTCCATCGTGGTTCCGGACGAAGCTACACCGGCGCATGAGCTGGTGCCATTGGTCAGGGCCGCGGCGCGCGCCATCTCGCGGAACCTCGGGCACCAAGCCAAGGCCAGCGGTGCGTGGCGGCCAGCGCAGCAGCAGGAGCCTCGGCGCCAGTTCGGGTGATTGCCCCCAGGCGCCAGGCAAACTTCCCTCGCGCCGTTATTTCACTCGTCTCATGGGAACCTCTAGAGTGAAAGTACTAAGCATGCTGCCTATTTTGGAGGGTGAACCTGATGCGAAAAGTTTCTGCGCTTGGAGTTGTCGCTGCGGCGATGCTGGCCTTGGCCGGCTGCTCGGGAGGGGGCGGCGGTACTGCCAGCCCGTCCGGTTCCGCGACGGCCTCCGCTTCCGCCAGCCAGACGGCGGAGGCCAAGGTGTATTCGGAGGACCAACTCCGCGACCTCATCTCTGGCATGAAGGACGCCGACGGCAACGAGCTCAAGCTGTACTCCAAGGAGCAGGTTGACCAGGGCGGAAATATCGCCAACCTGCTCATGAGCACGGCAACTGTCGACCCCAAGGACTGCAAGGACATTGCCACCGCCGGCCTGCTGGACAAGGTGGAAAACGGTGACGTAGCCGTGGCGCTTTCCGAGGGCAACCAGCCGCGCAGCCTGTCTGCCCAGTCCGGCAGTGACGGCCCTGACGCCGTAAAGACCCTGACCGACATCAGCGGCAAGATGGACCAGTGCGCCAAGTTCTCGGTCTCCGCCCTGGGGCAGAAGTACGACGTGTCCAGCGAGGAACTGAACGCCGATACCGACGCGGATAAGACGTTCGCCACCATCAGCACCCGCAGCGGTGACAACCAGCAGAAGCTGATGCAGGTGTCCGCTGCACAGGGCCGCCTGCTGGTGGTTGCCACCAAGAGCGGCACCGACCTGGGCGACCAGGACCAGAAGGAACTTGAGGGCCTGATCAACGACGTGTTGAAGAAGGCCGAGGGCGGGGGAGCAACGTCCAGCGCCACCTCCACCAGCTCGTCCGGCTCGGGAGGCATGTCCTCGCCGAGCAGCTCGGCTTCGCCTACTCCCTCGTCTACCTCTTCGGCGACCATGTCATCGGGCAGCGGCGCCTCGTCGTCGGCCTCGCCGACCGCCTCTCGGTAGCCTGCAGCCACTGAAAGAGGGCGGGCCGGGACTGCACAGTCCCGGCCCGCTTTCTCTGTGGCCAGCCGTCAATCCGTCCGTGCTGAGGCCAGCCGGGAGTTCATCTCAGCCGCAACCTCAGCAGCCGGGGCGCACGCGTCTATCCGTAAAAAACCCGCGTACTCCGGCAGTTCCCGGTACCCCTTGTGGAAAGCGGCCAGATCCTCGAGGTTCTCTGAATCCGTTCCCCTGGCAATGATGCGACGGTGCGCTTCCGCGGGGTCCAGGTCCAGGTGGATGATGGCGTCCGGTTGCGGCAACCGGTCCATCAGCCAGGGGAGGAAGCGGCCGCGGGGCAGTCCTTTTGCATGCCGCAGTGCCAGCTGGCAGTGCAGGTGACGGTCCATGACCACCAGACCGTCGAACCGGCTGGCACGCAGGTGCGAGACCAGCACGTTGACCACCCGGAGGAGGGTTTCAACGGCGTCTGCCACCCTGTCGGGCAGCCGCACTCCCAAGCTGGCAGCCGCCAGGGACATGACCCGCCGGCCCGCGTGGTTGCTCACCACCACGGCCCGTCCGCCCCGGGCACGTACCGACGCAACCAAGGCGCGGGCCGCCGTCGACTTTCCCGATCCATCAATGCCCGTCAGCACAATAATCATCCGGCCTCCTCCCGCCGCTCCGTTTAACGCCGGGGGCGGGCGCAATGTCCCGGATGGGACGGGACTCACAGCCCGCAAACAGGATGCGGGCGTGCGGGAAGGAAGGCCAACAGCAAAGCGGCCCGCCAGCACATGCTGACGGGCCGGCCGCTTGAAGTACTGCCCAGGATTACATGATGCCGGTGGGAACCAGCAGTGCCCAGGCCAGGGCCGGGGCCACCAGGACCACGCCGCCTGCGTAGAACATCAGCTGCTTGTAGACCCGCTGCCGGTCGTCCTCGCGGGCGTTGGCCACCACCAGGGCGCCGTCGGTGGAGAAGGGGGAGACGTCGACGACGGTGGCTGCGATGGCCAGGGCGGCAACAGTTCCGGAGGCGCTGAGCGAGCTCGTGGCCAGGAGGGGGCCGGCCAGCGGGATGAACGCTGTGAGCAGGGCCGTGGAGGAAGCGAAGGCCGAACCGACGCCGATCACGTAGCAGAGGACCAGGGCGATCAGCAGCGGGGCGCCCAGGGCCAGGGCCTGCTCGGCGAGGGTGTCGATGACGCCCACGTGCTCCAGCAGGGAGACGTAGGTGATCATGCCCGCCACCAGGAGGACGGTGGACCAGGAAATCCCGCCGATGAAGGTCTTGTGCTCCTTAATGTTGATGAACGCAAGCAGCAGTCCGGCCGAGAGGGCCACGAAGCCGATGGGCAGGTGGAAGCCGAGGGTGGCCACCAGCATCACGGCGATCAGGACCAGGGTCAGGATCTGCTGGCCGTGCGGGCGTCCGGTGGCGGAGGTATCGATGTCCACGTGCTGGCCCGCAGCGCCGTCGCGCAGCTTGCCGATCAGGCCGAACAGGACGATGGTGAGCACCGAGAGGATGAGGTTCAGGGCGAAGCTGGCAACGAACAGGCCGCCCTGGGAAATGGGGAATTCGTTCTTCAGGGCGATGTCATGCACCAGCACGCCGGCAACGGACAGCGGGGAGAATCCACCGGCATGGGCCCCGTTGATGATGAATGCGCCCATGACCACGGGGTGGATCCGGGATTCGTAGGCGAATCCGATGGCTGCGGGAGCGAGCAGTGCGATGGCAGCAGGCGAGAACGTGCCCAGTGAGGTCAGTGCGGCGGCGATCAGGAAGAACACCCACGGCAGCAGCAGGGTCTTTCCGCGGACCATCCGTACGCAGCCCTTGACGATGATGTCGATGGTGCCGTTCCGCTGCGCCATGCTGAAGAAGTAGGTGACGCCGATGATGGTGAGGACGATGCTGGCCGGGAAGTCCGCCAGGATCTGCTTGTCCGACATCCCCAGCATGAAATAGCCAACGCCGAATGAGGCCACCAGCCCCATCACACCGATGTTCAGCGGCCATTTGGTGGCCACGACGAACATCACCACGAGGATCACCAGCGGGATGATCTGGACAGCGGTCATGGCAGGCTCCGGGTTCGTGGCGGCCGCCTGGTTGAACATGCCCCCGAACACGAGGGCGAGCACTCCCAGGATGGCCACGCCGGCCACCGTCCACAGCAGGATACGACGCCGGGACGAAGTGCGCGCGCGGCGCTCCTTCGGCGTTTCCTGTGCGGGTGCTTCGCTGCGCTGCGCATCTTTGGTCAGTGAATCTTGGGTCAGGACAGTCTTGGCCATGGTGGTCTCCTCAGAGGGTAGCGCCCGCGAGGGAGGCAGCGGCGGCGCTGCCGGAAACCTCGGGGAGATGGATGATGGTGGTAGCGAGGGTGCGGGCCGTGCGGTCGACGCCGACCAGCAGGCTTCCGTCGTGTTCCTCGCTCCACGTCTCGATGACGCCGGCAGGGGTGCGCAGGCGCAGGGTGGCGCCCGCGGAGCCGCCGGTGATGGCGTGAAGGACAGTTCCCGGCGTCCGGGCGGCCAGGGTGAGGGCGATGCTTCCGGTGATGGCCAGCGCGGGGTGCGGCTGGCCCATCGAAAGCATCATGACGTTCAGGTCGCACCCGGGCTCCGTGGCAGTGGAACGTCCGACGACGGCGAGCTTGGGAATGGCGCGGGCCGCACCGGCAGTGGTGGCCGCCAGTCCCATCCGCACCGCCGCCTGCCGGCGGATCTGCTCCAGGACGCCGAGCTGTTGCTCAACGCCGGTCTGCCAGCTCTCGTAGCGGGCCAGGTCCAGGCCCAGTTCAGCGGCCTGCACCATCACCACGGGCGCTCCGGCATCCACCATCGAGACGGTCCAGCGGGTTCCGCCGGCCGTGACTACGTCCGTTGCCGCGCCGGTGGGCAGCAGTGCCCCGGTGGTTTTCCCGGCCGGGTCCAGGAAGCCCAGCCCCACTTGGTAGCCCGGGAACGGTACGCCCGGCATGTGCGCCGCAGGGACCTCCGGGAGCTCCCCGGACGGAGTGGCTACCCGCTGGACGATGACCTGTCCGGTGTTGGTGTTTCGGGTAACCACGCGGGTCACGTCGCCCTGGGGAAGGACCCAACCTTTCTCGATGGCATACAGGCCCACCACAGCCGAGCAGTTTCCGCAGTTGCTGCCCCAGTCCACGATGGCTTCTTCAATGCCTACCTGGGCGAAGGTGAACTCGATGTCCACCCCGTCCCCAGCGGGGCGGTGCAGGATTACTGCCTTGCTGGTGGTGGAGGTTGCACCGCCCACGCCGTCGATCTGCCGTGAATCCGGGCTTCCGAACAACCGCGGCAGCAGTACATCCAAGCCGGCGCCGCCTTCCTGGAGGTGCTCGGCTTCAAACACCCAGCACTTGCTGGTGCCGCCGCGCATCCATTCCGCTTCAAACCTCATTGTTCCCACATCTCCTTGTGCCTGTTTTCCGTTTCGGCGCCTGAATCGAGAATGAGCCGGATCACAGATGAAGACAATGTTCAATAGTCGTAGAGGTATGTAGCATTGCTTCAATCACTGGTGTCAGTGGGATGGAGAAGCCGTGCGTCGTTCATCGGATAGCGGAAAAGTCCCCCGGAAAGCGGGACCGGAGGACGCCCCTTCAGGCCTTGAACCGAAAACAGAGAAGGATTAAGAGATGCTTCACGGTGAAGACGACTTTTTATTCGACGTCCGTCGGCTCTCCTTGCTGTTGGAGGTGGTGGAGCAGGGATCCATCACGGCCGCGGCCGAGCTCAAGATGTACAGTCCGTCGGCTGTGTCCCAACAGCTCCGAAAGTTGGAGCAGGAAGTAGGGCAGCCGCTGCTGAACCGCCGTTCCCGCGGCGTGGTCCCTACAGAAGCAGGCCAAATGCTGGCGGGCCACGCCAGGAAAATTGTCAGGCAGATGCAGGCGGCCCAATCCGACCTGAACCAACTCGCAGGGCTCAACAGGGGATCGCTGACGGTGGGGACGTTTCCCACGCTGGCAGGGTCTTTCCTGCCCATCGTCATCCGGGCCTTCAAGAAGCGCTATCCGGCCATCGGGCTGTCGCTGCGCAGTGCCCGCTTCGACGAACTCGTGGGGGACCTTGAATCGGGGGTTACCGGCCTGTGCCTCCTCTGGGACTACCCTTGGAATCCCTTCCATGACGATGCCATTCGGGTGACTGAGGTGTTCCGGGAAAGCACTGTGGTCCTGGTGGCCCGGGGCCACCGGCTGGCCGACAGGGAACAGGTCAGCATGGAGGACCTGCGCAATGAATCGTGGATCGTACGTGCGGAGGCGCATCCTGTCGTGGAGGTGCTGCAGCGGTCCGCCCACGACGCTGGCTTCGAACCCGCCATCGCCTTCCAGGCCAACGACTACCAGGAGGCGCAGGCCATGGTCAGTGTGGGCATGGGGGTGGCAATGGTCCCCAAGACTGCTGTGGCGCTCCAGCATCCCGATGTGCGGGTACTGAGCCTGGGTGAGGCCGCCCCGCTTCGCCGCGTCTTGCTGGCGCAGCGCCAGGACAAGGTCTACGCCCCGGCGGAAGTGGCCTTCCACTCCACGCTGCTGGAAATCGCCAGGGAACGGGCCTCCGACTACCTCTAGACCGTAGGCTGGAGGCGGGCAGGGTTTCCCCGGCCGAACACGTCGGTTCCGTAACAGGAACAGGCAATTCCCAGGTGAAAGGCAGGACCATGACCGTTTCCAGCGACGATCCCCAGAACACCGCAGACCTCCGCGGTCCGGGCGACCCGGACGAGGCCAGGCAGGAAGTCACAAAGGCGCCCCAGTCCGGCCAGCACCCGGAGCAGCCCGGCGCGGCGAATATCCGGGAAGAACAGCAGGCCCACGCTGCCGGCACCGTCCCGGCGTCGTACGTCGGAGGCGAAGAAGCAGCCCGGGAGCACAAACCGGAAGAAGCGCTGACGGAGCCGGGCAGCTGGGACGACGAAGTCTAAGGATGATCAGCCACACCGACATCGACCAGGCGGCACGCCGGACGGCTGGCCTTCTCCGCAGGACGCCTGTAATGCAGGCGGACTCCGGGGCATCCAACGCCCAGGTTTGGTTCAAGTGCGAGTTCATGCAGCACACTGGCACGTTCAAGGCCCGCGGCGCCCTCAACCGGATCCTGGCCAGCAAGGAGCGCGGGGAGCTGCGCGCCGACGTGGGCATCGTGGTGGCCTCCGGCGGAAATGCGGGCCTGGCCAATGCCTATGCCGCGAAGCAGCTGGGAGTGCCGGCCACTGTCTTCGTTCCTGAAACCGCGCCGGCCGTCAAGGTGGCCAAGCTGAAGGCGATCGGCGCCACGGTGGTCCAAGGCGGTGCGGAGTACGCGGCCGCCTACCAGGCTGCCGTGGCTTGCGCAGAGGAAACCGGCGCTGTCTACTGCCACGCGTATGACCAGCCCGAGATCGCCGCCGGCGCCGGAACGGTTGGCTCGGAGCTGCTGGAACAGGTGCCGGACGTCGACACCATCCTGGTGGCGGTGGGTGGCGGCGGGCTGATGGCGGGAGTAGCTGCCGCCGTCGAAGGATCAGCGAAAGTGGTGGCCGTGGAACCCGGGACCGCGCCAACCCTGCACGCTGCCCTGGCAGCGGGTGAGCCGGTGGATGTGGCGGTATCCGGGGTGGCAGCTGATTCCCTGGGTGCCCGCCGCGCAGGCGACATCGGCTTCTCTGTCGCGGTCCGCCGCGGCGTCGTCAGCGTCCTGGTAGCGGACGCGGACATCATCCAAGCACGTTCCGCGCTGTGGAACGACTACCGGATCGTGGTGGAGCACGGCGCCGCAGCCGCCTACGCGGCGCTGATGTCCGGTGCATATGTGCCGGCGGAGGATGAACGCGTGGCCGTCATCCTGTGCGGTGCCAACACCGACCCGGCCACGCTGTGACGACGAAGCCCGGGCGCCGAACAGGACGCCCGGGCTGGATCAACCGGCTATTGGCCGCCGGCCTGGCCACAGAACTTGCTGTACGTGCTGCCGGCTTCCTGGTAGCCCGACTGCAGATCAGCCAGCTTGTCCTTGTCCGGGTTCTCCTTGGCCTGTTCGTCCGTGTACGCCAGGATCGACGCGAGGGCGGGCTTGAGGTCGTCCGAGGCGACGGCGTGGATGGGGCGGATCTGGTTTGCGAGGTTGTTCATGCCCGTCTTGCCGGCGTTGTTGGCGGGGTTCGACACAACGGCCTGGATCCGCTCGCAGGTCTCAGCGGTGGTCAGTTGGTGTGTGGCGGTGCAGGCCGTAGCGGAAGCAACGAGGCCGGCGGCAAACAGGGCTGTGGCGAATTTCTTCATGGGTCCCTCGGTAGTGGTCAGAGGCTTCGATTGTAAGCAGATTGGGTAGCCCGATGCCTTCGCGCGACCTCCGGCTTCGCTTAAAATGGCAGCACCAATCGTGCGGAGCCTCCGCAGATGGGCCCCGCGCGCATCAACCAGACTAAGGAACCAGCATGCGCCGAACAGTACGCCGCCCTGCCGCCGCGGGACTTGTCGCCCTGCTTTCACTGCTCCTCCCCACAGCCCTTCCGGCGTCGGCCGCGCCCCCTTCAGGGGAGATAGTGCTCGACGGCGCCACCTCCGCCGAGGGCATTGCGGCCGGGGAGGGCAACACTTTCTATGCAGGGGAACTCACCACCGGCGATATTTTCCGCGGCGATATCCGTAGCAGGACCGCCACCCGCTTCATTGACGCACCGGCAGGACGCGCGGCAGCGGGGATGAAGGTCGACACCTGTCATGACCTGCTGTTCGTCGCGGGCGCCGACACAGGGAAGGCATTCGTCTACAACACCGACACCGGGGCACAGGTTGCCGATGTTGACCTGGCCAAGGGATTCATCAACGACGTCACCCTGACCAGCGAGGGCGCGTGGTTTACCAACTCAGCCGCGGCGGAACTTTATTTCCTGCCGGTGGGAGGGGACGGCGAACTGGGCACGGTGAAGACCCTGAAACTGAGTGGCCCGGCAGCGGACCTCACGCCCGGCTTCAATCTCAACGGCATCGCCTCAGCCCGGGATGGCGACGTGCTGATCGTGGCGCACACGGCCGACAGCGCGCTGTACACCGTTGACCCTGGAACAGGCGAAAGCGCAGCCATCGAGGGCATCAGCGTCCCGTTCGTTGACGGAATCCTGGTGCAAGGCGACAACGTCTGGGCGGTCCAGAACCAACTGAACCAGATAGCACGCATCGACCTGTCCGACGACCTGCGGTCCGGCGGGATAAGGCACACCCTTAAGAGCGACGCGTTCAACGTTCCCACCACCGTGGCCTTGTTCGAAGACACGCTCGCCGCCGTCAACGCCCAGTTCAACCAGCCGCCCAGCCCGTTCGAAGTGGTGCTTCTTCCCGCTTGGAAGTAGAGCCAAAGGCGCAACTGGCCGGCAGTGGAAACTGCCAGCCAGTTGGGGCACGGCGGTTCAGATGGTGCGCGGCGCCTTGGCCAGGTTGTCCTTCAGCTGGGCCGCGGTCTGCCGCTTCACGTACGCCGGGCGGTCCCGCTCCACGCGCCAGCTCTCGGAGAGCGGGCCCACGTTGACGGTGTCGAATCCGAACTCGTCGTAGAGGCGGGTCACCAGTTCGGCAGCTTCAGGGTAGTCGCTGGCGGTGGCCAGGGCCCGCCTGTCTTCACTGCCGGCGGGCGACCCGTCAGTGGTGATGTCCTTGGCCATGATGTGGTTGAAGCCCTTGGCCACCTTTGACTGCGGCAGGTGCTCCTGCAGCAGTCCGGAGGTGGTGGCCTCGCCGTTGTCCAGGGCGGGGATTCTGCCGTCCCGCTCCCAGTAGTAGTTGTTCGTGTCAATCACAACCTTGCCGGCCAACGGCTCAACCGGGACGTCTTTGTAGCTTTTCAGGGGCACGGTCACCACGGCGAACTCCCCCGCGGCTGCCGCTTCAGCTGAAGTGGCCGCCCGGGCCTTCGGGCCAAGCTCAGCCACCAGGTCCTGGAGGGTCGCCGGCCCGCGGGAGTTGCTGATGACCACGTCGTAGCCCAGGTCCACGGCCTTCCGCGCAACCTGGCTGCCAATATGTCCTGCACCGATGATTCCGATTGTTGTCATAGTGGCGGCAACACCCGCCCCTGCACAGATATTTCAGCCGGTTCCGGGGAATAAAAGCGCTGGTCCGCGCCTACTTTCCGGTGCCTATCTTCCCAGGTACCGCCCGGGCCGGTGGTTCAGCGCGAGGATAAGGTTAAGCAAGGTGGCTCCGGCAGCGGACAGCAGCACCAACAACGGCGAAACCAGGACCAGCGATGCCAGGACGATGGCCACGTCCAGCACCATCTGCACATACCCGGCGCGCCAGTTCAGCTTCTCCTGCAGGAGCAGGGCCAGGATGTTGAAGCCGCCCAGGCTTGACTGGTGCCGGAAGAGGATCAGGAGTCCGACGCCGGCGAGCAGGTTTCCGCCCATCACCCCGTACACCGGGTCAAGGTGGAGGGACCCCAGGGCGGCAGGGTGCAGGCTGGCCATCACGGACACCAGGGTGATCGCGGCGCCTGTCCTGAGGGCGAAGTTCCAGCCTTTCTTCCAAACCGCCAGCGCGAAGAACGGCAGGTTCACGGCGAAGAAGATGACACCGAACGGAAGCGCCACCGAGTAGCTGAGCAGGAGCGCCAGGCCCGCCGTGCCGCCGGTAACGGCCCCGCTCGACTTGAGCAGGAACAGCCCCAGCGACGCCGCAAAGGTGCCGGTCAAAATGCCCAGGACATCCTCCACCACGGAATGGCGGACGGCCGACGGCGGCAGGGAACGTCCCGCCGTCGGCTCTTCCGGGTGCGTGCCCGGGGCAGCAGTGGACGCGGCAGCAGCCGTGGCTGCGGCGGTAGCTTCTGTGGGGGTGCTCACTGGGCCGCGAACTTTCCGCGGTCCGCCAGGACCGCAAGTACGCGGTCATTGGTGGCGGCATCGGCCAGGGTGATCCGGACGCCGTCGGCAGCGTAGCCGCGGGCCAGGATGTCAGCTTGGGTCAACGCCTCAAGGAGTTGCACGCGCAGCCCGTCGGAAGCCCGCAGCCAGTAGAAGTTGGCCTGGCTGTCCGGGACGTCCCAGCCATAGCTGCGAAGGGCCGCGGTCACGCGGGTCCGCTCCTGCGCCACCTCCTCGGTGCGCTCAAGGATCTCCTCCTCCGCAGCAAGCGAGGCCACCGCGGCCGCCTGCGCCATCCTGTTGACGCCAAAAGGAACGGCCGTGCGCCGAAGGCCTTCGGCGATTTCAGGCCGGGCGATGGCATAGCCGATCCGCAGCCCCGCCAGTCCGTAGGCCTTGGAGAAGGTCCGCAGGATGCAGAGGTTGGGGTAGCGGCGGTAGAAGTCCAGCGAGTCGATGCCGGGGCCGCGCTGGAACTCGACGTACGCCTCGTCCAGCACCACCAGCACCCGCGGGGGAACGGACTGGAGGAACTCCTCCAGCGCCTCGGGGCTGATGGATACGCCGGTGGGGTTGTTTGGCGAGCACAGGATCACCAGCCGGGTCCGGTCGGTGACGGCGGCGGCCATGGCGGTGAGATCGTGGTGCTCGTCGTCCAGCAGCGGCACGGGGACCGAAACGGCGCCGGCCACCGCCACCAGGATGGGGTAGGCCTCGAAGGACCGCCAGGCATACACCACTTCGTCGCCGTGCCCGCAGACGGCCGAAATGATCTGCTGCAGCACCCCGGAGCTTCCTGGTCCGGCCGCGACCTCATCAGCGCTGACGCCAAAGTGCGCGGCAATCGCTTCGCGCGCCTCCATCGCGCCCATGCTCGGGTACCGGTGGATTCTTCCCGCCTCTGCGGCAATCGCCTCGACGACGGACGGCAGGGGAGGAAAGTGGCTTTCATTCGAGGCAAGGGCAGCGGTCAGGCCCGACTGGGCGCTCTTGCCGGCCACGTAAGCGGGAAGCTGGGCGACGGCGGCGCGGACCTCGGGTGCCGCGGCTTCGGGAAGGGTGCTGGTCATGGACAGCATGGTGCGGGACTTCAGGACGTTTGCGCAACACGGCCGGATTGCACAGGACAGATCCAGCGGTTCATGTCTTTGGAAGTGGCAAAATGCTCACTGTGCACCTCATTGATGCCCTTGACGCAGAGATCCTCCTCACACTGGACCGGGACCCGCAGGCTACTGTCCTGTCCCTCTCGCGGACGCTGGGCGTGGCCCGCAATACCGTGCATGCCCGGCTCCGCCGGCTGGCCAACGACGGCAGCCTGGCACCCTTCAGCCAGCGGGTGCGGACTGAGGCGCTGGGCCTGCCGCTCATCGCCTTCATCTCGATTTCCATCAGCCAGTCCTCCAGCGACCTGGCCGTGGCGGCCCTGCAGACTATTCCGGAGATCATCGAGATGCATGCCACCACCGGCGATGCCGACCTTATGGCCAAGGTGGCCGCGAGGGACCCGGCCGACCTGCACCGCATCACCAATGCGATGCTCGCGATCGACGGCGTCGTCCGTACCAGCACCGCCATGTCCCTGGTGGAAGTGATGCCCACCCGCACCGTGCCGCTGCTGCAGGCAGCAGCCCACAAGTAGCCGGGATTGGTTCAGGCGAACAACTCCAAGGCGTCGATGAGGGCGTCCACGAAGGCGGTGAGGATGGCCGGCTGGGTCCGGCCGGTCATGGTCTGGATCTGGCCCTGCCGCTGCCGAAGCACTGGGTGATCAACGGGAACGGCCACCAGGTCCTCCCGGTCCCGGCGGTCCAGTGACAGCCCACTGACCAGGGAAACCCCGGTCCCGGAGCGGGCGAACTGGATCACCGGGTTGATGTGGTCGCTTTGCAGGGTGATCGACGGTGTGAGGCCTTCGATCTGCAGGGCGAGGTCCAGGAGTTCCCGCTGGCTGGATCCCGGGGCGGTGATGGCCAGCTTGTAGCGGCACAGGTCCTGGAGGGTGGCGCGGGGGTGGGCCGCCAGGGGGTGGCCGGGGGCAACCAAGGCAAACGCGACGGGGGTGGGCATGGAGTGCTCCACCGTTACCCTCGACTGGGGTCCCAGGGAGAAAACCGCCGCAACATCCGCCTCGCCCTCTGCAACCCGCCTGGTGCCCTCAGAGGAGGAGACCACGTCAAGGTGGAATTCCACGTCGTCGTGCTGCCTGCTGAAGGATGCGATGGCTGATGGAACCCAGACACGGGCAAATCCTTCGGCGCATGCCACCCGCAGCGTTCGGGTCTTTCGCTGCACGGACACCAGGAGCTCTTCGCGCACGGCTGCCCCTTCCGCCTCCGCCCGGCGGACATAGGCGAGCAGGAGCCGGCCGGCCTCGGTCAGTTCCACTCCCCGCGCGTGCCGGTTGAACAGCGGTGTGCCCAGCGACGACTCCAGCCTGTTGATTTGCCGGCTGATGGCGGAGGCGGAGACGTGGAGTTTTCCAGCCGCATCGGTGAGGGTGCCCTCCTGCGCAACCGCATGGAAGTACAGCAGCGCCGGGGTGAGCATGTTCAAAGGGCGGCCCGTCTTCCTACTGGTTTGCATAAAAGTCAAAGCTCGTCGACAAAATGATACTGGTCGTTTTCGCTCCCCGGCCTTAATTTTGAACTCACGTTCCACGATCAAAGGGTGACCATCCATGCAGCAGCGCGAGCAACTAGCGGTGACAGCGGGGGGGTACGTTGACTCCGGCAGCTTCCAGTCCGACCTGGAAAGGATTGTCTCGTACCCGTCGGAGAGTTCGACGCCGGAAGGCCGGGTTGCACTGAAGTCATACCTTGATGAGGTCATTGAGCCTGCCTTCGCCTCCCTTGGCTGCTCCGTTGAGCGTTTCGATTCCTGGCGCGGCGGCAACAACTCGTTCCTGCTGGCGACGCGGCAGGAAGGCCCCGGCCTGCCAACAGTTCTCTGTTACGGCCATGCGGATGTGGTGGATGGCCAGGCTGCGGCATGGACCAACGGCAGGAGCCCTTGGCTGCTCAGCGATGAGGGGGACCGTTGGTATGCCCGGGGGTCGGCGGATAACAAAGGCCAGCACTGGATCAACATCGTGGCGTTGCGGCTGCTCCTTGAGCAGCGCGGGAGGCTGGGCTTCAACCTGGTGTTCCTCCTCGAAGGAGCAGAGGAGATTGGTTCGCCTGACCTCGCTGATTTCGCGCGTGAGTATCGGGATGCCCTGCGGGCCGACGTGTTCGTTGGATCGGACGGCCCGCGCCTGGCGGCCGACAGCCCCACCGTCTTCCTGGGGGCCCGCGGCGGTGTGACCTTCAATCTCACGGCAGACCTGCGCAGCAGCTCCTACCACTCGGGAAACTGGGGCGGCCTCCTGAGGAACCCTGCCACTACGGTGGCAGCTGCGGTGGCTTCCCTGGTGGACGGGCACGGCGTCATCCGGCTTCCGGAATTGCTGCCTGCGGGGATCCCGGACTCGGTTGCCGCAGCCTTGGAACTCATCGATGTGGTTCCCAACCCCGGTGACCCCGAGTCCGACCCCACCTGGGGAGATTCTGCCCTTGGCCCGGCTGAGCGGTTGTACGCCTGGAACACCCTGGAAGTCTTGGCGCTTGGAGCCGGCAACCCGGCCAAGCCCGTCAATGCCATACCGGGCTCAGCCAGCGCCAGCCTGCAGCTGAGGTTCGTCCCGGGAACGGACACAGCAAACCTGGAGTCCGCCGTCCGGCGCCACCTCGATGCTGCCGGATTCGGCATGGTTGACATCACGGTGGGCCATTCCTTCCCTGCCAGCCGGCTCGATCCCGGCAGCCCCTGGGTTTCCTGGGCCCTGGCCTCGCTCGCCAAGACCACCGGGCGGGCACCTGTGCTGTTGCCCAATATTGGCGGATCGCTGCCCAGCTTTGTCTTCGCCGAAGTCCTTGGCCTGCCAACGCTGTGGGTTCCGCATTCCCATCCCGGCTGCCAGCAGCACGCCCCGGACGAGCATCTCCTCAAGGCGGTGGCCCGCGAGGGCCTGCAGGTTGCCGCCGGCCTCTTCTTCGACCTTGGCACCGCCGCCACCCCTGCCGGCAGCGGCAGTCCTCAAACTTCCGTACCGGCCAGCCCAGCTTCCTGAACCCCTTGGAGTCCCCATGACTATCCCGCAGCAAAAGAACCAGACCGGTTCCGTGAAGACGGAAGGCACTCAGTCCGCCACCAGGGGAATCGTCGCCGCAACCATCGGCAACGCGCTGGAATGGTTCGACGTGGCCATCTATGCACTCCTGGCCATCTATATTGGCCGGAATTTCTTCCCGAGCCACGATCCCGGCGTCGAACTTATCCAGGCCTTTGCCGTGTTTGGGGTCTCCTACCTGATCCGGCCCCTCGGGGGGTTGGTGTTGGGCTCCTTCGCTGACCGGCACGGCATGAAGAAGGGCCTTACGGTCACCATCCGGCTCATGGTCTTGGGGACGGCGCTCCTGGCCTTTATGCCGGGCTACGGAACCATCGGCATCCTTGCCCCGATCGGGATCGTCGTGGCCCGCCTCATCCAGGGCTTTTCCGCCGGCGGCGAGTTCGGCGCCGCCACCGCCTACCTCATCGCGCAGAACGGCAAGCGAAAAGGATTCCTGGGCAGCTTCCAGTTCGCCAGCCAGGGCCTTGGCAGCCTGCTGGCCGCAATCCTGGTGGCTGTCCTCACTACGGTTCTTTCTGACGCCCAAATGACTGAATGGGGTTGGCGCATTCCGTTCCTGTTTGGGCTGCTGGTGGGTCCCGCCGGCTTCCTGATCCGCAGGGAAATGAAGGAGTTGCCCCTACCCGAAAAGACGGAGGACGACAAACATTCGCCCGTCAGGGAGGTGTTTGCCACGCAGAAAGTGGGGATGCTGATCGCAGGCGGCGCCCTGGCCGTCTCCACCGCCCTGAACTTCATCCTGCAGTACATGCCCACCTTCGCCATCAAGCAACTCGGGCTCGAGCCGGGCATTTCCTTCACGTCGCTGATCATCACCGGCGTCATCCTGACCTTCGGAACGCCCGTGGTGGGGCACCTCTCGGACAAGTTTGGCCGGCTGGCAATCATGGTGCCCACCGTTGTGGTGCTGCTGCTCGCCGTCGTCCCCTTGTTCCTGTGGGTGATCAGCGCCCGGTCCTTCCTGGTGCTGGCCCTGGTCATGGCGGTCCTTGGCTTGCTCAAGGCCGCATACTTTGGCGCGCTGCCGTCCGTCATGTCCGACGCCTTCAGCCCGCGAACCCGGGCCACGGGCCTCTCCTTCAGCTACAACACCGCAGTGGTGGCCTTCGGCGGGTTCACGCCCATGATCGCCGCCTATCTGGTCCAGCAGACAGGGCAGGCCGTCGCCCCGGGATACTACCTGGCGGTCATTGCGGTCATCAGCCTCGCCGCCCTGGCTGCGGGAGTGAAACTGCGCGGAATCCGGTAACCCCCACGCGGAAGCGCCGCCCGCCTTGGGGGAAGGCGGGCGGCGCTTGCTTGTGAGTCAGTGCGGGTCAGTGGCCGCCGAGGTTGCCGCCGACGGGCGGCAGGCCGCCCTCGGTGCCGCGGTCGTCCGCGCGCCGTTCCCCGGCGCTCAGGTTCTCGCCTTCAAGCGTCTCATCGGACTCACCGGTGGTGTCCACCAGTCCGTTGGTCTGGTCGAAGGCGTGCCCGATCCTGTCATTGCCCAGGTCGGCGACGGAACCGGAAGAACCTGCCGCCGCCGTCGTGCCTGCTGCCGTGGTACCGGAGATGCCCGTCCCCGCGTCTGCAGCGCCCGTGGTGGCGCCGGTAGTGAGGGGCTCTGCGGGAACGACCGGCTCGGCCGGGACCACGGGAGTGGTCTCTGTGACCGTCACGTCAGGTGTTTCTGTTCTGTCCTTGTTGCCACTGGCTGCCATCGCCGCTGCTGCGCCCGCGGCCGCCGCAATGCCTACTCCCGCGGCTACCTTGCCGGAAACCCCGGCTTTGCCGGAGTCGCCGCGGGAGGCGCCCGCGTGTTCAACCCCGGGGGTGCCAACGGCGGAGCCGGCGTTGACGGATCCGCGCCAGGCGCCGCTGGCATAGCCTTCGTCTTCGATGAATTCCTTGAACTTCTGAAGGTCAGATTCCGCCTGCCGGTCAACGACGTTCAGTTTGTCGCCGACCTTCTCAATGAGGCCTTCGGGCTCGTACTCGAGGGTCAGCCGGAGGGACGTCTGGCCGCCTCCAACGTCCTCGAAGTCCACGGCGCCGGCGTTCGTTGCGCCTTCGGTGGCGGCCCAGGCAACTCGCCGGTCGGGGACCTGTTCCAGGATCTTGGCTTCCCACTGCCTGCGGACGCCGCCGATCTCGGCCACCCATTCCAGCCTGTCGTCACTGAGCTGCGTGACGCTCTTGACGCCGCCCATGAAGTGCGGGAACTCCTCGAACTGGGTCCACTGGTTGTATGCGGTGCTCACCGGTACGTTCACCAGAATGCGTTTTTCCACCTTCGTGCTCATAACGTCTCCTTCGCTTTGTTACCGGGGACTGACAATCAGGGAAAAAATCATCAGCATGCTTACCAACATACCTATTAGCTGCTTCGGATTCCAGAGCGGTCCGGGACAAAAAGGTGAAACCGCCGAAAGGCGGGCTTACTCAGGGCGCCACCACAACGCCGTAGGAGCCCTCGTTGAGCGCGCTGGGTGTGGCAGACGGCGCCACCACGCCGAAGTCGTAACCCTTGGCCCGGATGGCGTCGATGGTCTTGGACAGGTAGTTCCATTGGGAGGCGGGGCAGGACAGGACATCGTTGCCATCGTGGAGCAGAATGATTGCACCCGGGGCAACCTCATCCAGCACGTACTTCTGGACTCCAGCCGCACCCGGGCACTCGTAGTCGCCGGGTTCGCCGACCTCCCAGTGCCACTGGATTCCGCCGCTCATGCCAATTCTCCTAAGGTAGTTCAGCGAGTAGGAGCTGCTGTTGCCGAACGGGAAGCGCATCAGCACGGGTGTGGTGCCGGTGATCGAGCTGATCGCAGTATTGGTGCGGTCAACTTCCTGCTTCTGGTTCGCCTGTGTCAGGTCGGGGAAGTTGGCGTGGCTCCAGGAGTGGTTGCCGATCACATGTCCCTCGGCTTTGATCCGCCGGACGAGGTCAGGGTACTGCTGGGCATGGGAGCCCTGGAGGAAGAACGTGGCCTTGACGCCCTTCTCCTTGAGAACGTCGAGGACAAAGGCGGTGCGCTCGGCGGAAGGCCCGTCATCGAAGGTCAGGCCGATCAGTGGTTTGTCGGCGGCTTGGGCTGACGCGGCAGGTCCCCCGGCGACCAGAGCCAGAATCAAGCTCAGGGCAGCCATGGCCATGACCGCAATTTTGCTCTTCATGGTGCTCTTTCCCTTCCCAAGGCTGCTTTCAACCTTGTTTAGGTGAGCACCCTATGGCTGCCTTAAAGGGGGTGTAAACAGGTGCCATGCGTCGACTGGGTAACTTCTCACGGCCTAAAAAAACCGTTATCCCGGCGTTACCTGACCTTTGCCTGCAAAGGAGAAGGGGCGGCTGTCGCCACACTGAATCCCATGGTCAGCTGGCGGCCGGGCCTGTCATAACCCTCCCAGTGCGGGCAGCAAGGTCACGGTCCTGCAACTGCCGCCGGAAGGGCTTATTTTTCGGAGGCGTCGCCGTCGTCGTCCGCTCCTTCCGCAGGGTCCTGGGAGTGCATGCGCAGGTCCTGCGGGTCCGCGTCGGGGTCCCCTTCGGCGGGCGACTGGTTGTGGACCCGGTCGTCGTCGTCCTTGGCCTGATTCTTAGTCATGGCTGCTCCTGTCAGCTGTTGAGCCGGGATGGCTTGTTTGCGGCACCACTCATTCAGCGCCCCGCACCCCCGCCTGTCAAGCACCATCCACACCCTCTGGCCGCAGCTGTCCTTGTGTGCTGGACTGATGACGCAGTGAGCACCAACCGCCGTTCTCCGCCCTGTACCGCGACGGCACCATTTCCGGCCACACTCAGCCAGCCGGCAGGACCGGCTGTTGGAAAGGATCACTCATGGCGACATACAAGATCGGATATTTCGTGGGCAGCCTGGCAAGCGGCTCCATCAACCGGGTCCTGGCCAAGGCTTTGATCAAACTCGCTCCGGATGCGCTGGAATTCACCGAGATCCCCATCAAGGACCTCCCGCTGTACAGCTACGACTACGATGCAGACTTCCCACCGGAAGGCCGGGCCCTAAAGGAAGCCATCGAGGCCGCCGACGGGATCCTCTTTGTGTCCCCCGAATACAACCGCTCCATCCCGGGCGCCCTGAAGAACGCGATCGACTGGGGTTCCCGCCCCTGGGGAACCAACTCCTTTGCCCGCAAGCCCACCGGCATTATCGGCGCCTCCCCGGGCAGCATTGGTACTGCTGTGATGCAGTCCTCCATGCGCAGTGTCCTGAGCTTCCTTGACGCGCCGCAGCTGAACGCGCCGGAGGCCTATGTCACCTACAAGGCGGATGTTTTTGGTGCCGACGGCGAGGTCAAGGATGAGTCCACCGCCAAGTTCCTGCGCCACTACATGGACGAGTATGCAGCTTTCGTGGCAAGGGTCCTGGCCGCAAACGCACCGGGCCACATCGGAGACCTGGAACCGGACGCCGCCAAGCTCTCCCGTTAGTTCCGTTTCCCACCAGGCATACGGGTGCCCGCCGTCCCAGCAACGGCGGGCACCCGAGTAAATGGGCAGGCGTATTTGGCGCCTGCAAGGCCGGGCTTAGGGTCAGTCCAGCGGCAGCGTCACCGTCACGCTGGTACCCATCCCGGGGGAGGCGCTGATGTCCACCGCACCACCGGCTTCCTGAACGGCGACCGCCATGAGCCGCAGCCCATAGCCATGGTGACGCCCGCATGTGGCGAGATCGCTGTCGAAGCCCGTGCCGTCGTCGGCAACTACCAGGCGGATGCCGTGGTCAACGGCTGCCAGCTGGATAGTGAGCGTGTGCGCCGCCGAGTACTTGAACGCGTTGCTGAGCGCCTCACGGGCGGACTGGTACAGGAGGGACGCGGAATCCGCCGGGATCTCGATGCCCCAGTGCGGAGTATCCCAATGGACCGCGGTCCCGCGCTGCCGCAGGGGTGCCGTCAGCCGGTCGATGCACCCTGCCAGCCCCAGCGTGTGGAAATCCAGCGGCTGCTGGTCTGTGAGCACGCCTCCCACGGTTGTAACGTCGGTGTCCAACGCTGTTCTGCTTCCCATGACTTCCTGCTCCCCGCAAGATGATTTGGTTTGATAACTCCAGCGTGGACCCGCAATGTCCGCAGAGGGCAAGGTTTGCCTCAAGATCCCATCAATTTTGCGCGGCGCTTGGCGAACGGTGCGCGTGACACATCGGGGATGGCAGATTGACAGCCTGAACGACCCGTGTGACCGGGCCCCCGTTTCATTTCTGCGCAGCTGGGGACGGAACACCTATGCCCACTTGGTTGATGTCACTTGTATGGGGCACCGGTGCCGGTGCCGCCTTGGTCCTGGGAGCAGCTGTGTCCTGGCGGTGGTCCATACCGTCCAAGGTGGTGTCCACCATCATGTCCTTCGGCGCGGGCGTGCTCATCTCGGCCCTTGCCTTTGAGCTGGTGGACGAGGCCGTCAAGGGCGGTGGCCTGTGGCCCACGGTGGCAGGCTTCCTGGCAGGCGCTGTGGTTTACGTGGGCGCCAACATGCTCCTGGCCAAGGCCGGGGCCAAGCACCGCAAACGGTCCGGGGACCAGCAGCCCTCAGAGAAGGACGATCCCGGCAGCGGCACGGCCATCGCTGTGGGTGCACTGCTGGACGGGGTTCCCGAATCCGTGGTCCTGGGTGTCGGCCTCCTGGCCGGCGGTGCAGTGAGTCCCGCCATGCTGGCCGCCGTCTTCATCTCCAACGTACCGGAGGGGCTGTCCGGAACCGCCGGCATGAAGAAAGCCGGCCGGAGCAGGGGCTACGTGTTCGGGCTCTGGGGCGGCATCGCGATCCTGAGCGGCGTGGCCGCGCTGCTGGGATACGTGGCGTTGGAAGGTGCACCGGATGAGCTGGTGGCGTTCATTACGTCCGTGGCGGCCGGCGGCATCCTGGCCATGCTGGCGGACACCATGATCCCGGAGGCCTTCGAAGAGCACCACAACCTCACCGGGCTGACGGCATCCGTGGGGTTCCTGACTGCGTTTACTGTGCACCATCTGGGGTGAGCTGCAGGCCAGGGGCAGCCACCACGGGTGCGGTGAGCCGGCCGTCCCGCATGGTGGCCACCACGTCCGTCAGGGGCACGAACTCGGTGTCATGCGTGACCATTACCGTGGCGACACCGAACTCCGTGGTCACCTGACGCAGGAGCCGGACCACTGATTCGCTGCGTTCGTGGTCCAGCGCCGCCGTCGGCTCATCCACCAGCAGTACCTTGGGACTGCCCATGAGCGCCCGGGCGATATTCACGCGCTGGCGCTGTCCGCCGGAGAGCTGGTGCGGCAGCTTGCCCGCGGCCGCGGCGAGTCCGACGACGTCCAGCAGTTCGGCTGCCTTGACCGGGGCCGCTTTGGCGTTCCCGCCACGCAGGTGGTCGCTGATGACGAGCTGCTCGACGGCGGTGAGCGACGGCAGCAGGTTGGGCTGCTGGAAGATGATGCCCACTTTCTGGCGCCGCAGTGCCGTGAGCTCCTTGCCCTTGAGGCCCGCCGTATCGGTGCCGTCAATGATGACCTGGCCGCGGGTGGGGCGGACCAGGGTGGCTGCGGTGGCCAGGAGGCTGGATTTTCCGGAGCCCGAGGGCCCCACGAGCGAGACCAGCTGGCCTGCCTGGGCGGTGAGGTTGACTCGGTCCAGGGCGGTGGTGGTCCCGCCGCCGTCCGGGTACTCGAGGGTGACGTTGATAAGGGACAGGGGAGCGGATGTGGTCATGGTTGGTTCCTTTCGGGGAGGGAAAGAGGGTTTAGTTGCCGCCGAGTGCCAGGAGCGCATCAACCTTGGTGACGCGGCGGACAGCCAGCGCGGCACCGGCCAGGCCCAGGGCTACGATCCCGACGACTGGAAGCACTGTGGTGCCCAGGCTCAGCTGGAAGGGGGCCGCCTGGGAAGCGAATGCTCCGCCGGCAACGCCCACGGCTCCGCCAACTCCAGCACCGGCCAGCAGCACGATGGCGGCCTGGGTCATGGCGTCCCGCAGGATGTAGGAACTGGGTGCGCCCATGGCCTTGAGAACGGCGATGTCCCGGGTGCGCTGGATGGTCCAGACGGTCAGGAAGGCCACGATCACCAGCGCCGAGATTCCGTAGAGGAACGCCTGCATCAAGGTCAGGGATCCGTTCTCGCTCTTGAAGGAACCCAGGGCCTGGAAGGATCCGGTGCGGGATTCGCTCACGGTTCCTGCAGCGGTGTTCGCCTCCGCCTCATCCACCGTGGCCCCGTCCATGTAGGTGACGGCCACGACGGTAGCCAGCTGGCCGCCGTCGGACACGTGCGCAGCTTTGGCCCAGGCGGGCAGCGCGGTCCATACCACGCTGGTGTGGGCGTACCACTGGTCCGGCACCACGGCCGCGACCGAAAGTTCCACGCCGCCCAAGGACACCTTGTCGCCCTGGCCCACCGACAGTGCCTCCGCCACCGAGTGGCCCACCGCGGCCGTACCGGCGGAGACCTCCACGGGCGGCAGCGGACTCCCCGGGGAGACGCCGCAGACTGCCACATTGGCTGTGCCCGACCCGTCAGCCGTCTGCGCCCGCGTCTGGGTGATGCCCAGCGGCTCGGCAGTCTGGACGCCCGGCTGGTCCTTCCAGTTGTCCACCTGGGCGGCGGTCACCGAGCTTTCGGTGTAGGACGCCTTGGGGGAACCGGTGCCGGGGGCGCCGAAGGCGATGGTGTCGACCGGACTCGCGGCGCCGGCCCCGAGCCTGGCGATGGCGGACGTGGATTGCTCGGCGAGGCCCGCGGTCAGGCCGGACAGCATGACCAGCAGCAGGGTGATCAGGGCCACGACGCCGCCCATCATGGCGAACCGGCCTTTGGCGAAGCGGATGTCGCGGATTGCCAGGAACACGTTGTTTCTTCTCTCAGCAGGGGTGGATTGTTCTGTCCTTCCACTCTCGCGGCCGCAGCCTCCACGGACATCGCGGGGATGGTTGATCCGCAGGGATGGAATGGTTGAGCCCTGAGTCAACCTTTCGGTTGATCCCCTCCCCGCAGTCCGCGGCATAAGCTGATGAAATGCCTGCCACGCCCCTGCCGCAACCACCGGAGAAGGCCGCAGGCAGCTCCGCCGGCGGGCCGCCGAACGCCCTGGAGATTGCATCATCGGCGGCCATCCTCCGCGTCCTGCGGGTCACGCTGCACACCGGGTTCGCGCTGCTGCTGGCCGTCGGCCTGGTCCGGATGCTGATGGCGGAAGGTACCCTGCGCTGGGTGTGGGCGGGCGCCGCCGTCGTCCTTGCTGCTGTCTACCTGGCCGGCACCGTCCTGGAAAAGCGCCATGCCGAGGGGCGGACCGGGTTGGATCCCCGCCGCTACGGTTTGCTCTGGCTGGGCCTGGTCACGGCCCTGTGGGTCTTCCTGCTCGCCGGCAGCGCCGATTTCGCCTGGCTGGCATTCCCCATCTTTTTCCTGCACCTTCATTTGCTGCCGCGGCGTGCCGCGCTCCTGGCCATCGCGCTGATGACGGTGGCAGTCATTGCCTCCCAATGGGCCGCAAGCGGTGCCCCTGTCCCGCACGCTGCGGCCGTCGTCGGACCCGTCCTGGGCGCGATCTTCTCCGTGATCACCGGCCTGGCGTACGCTGCCCTGTACCGCGAGGCGGAAAACGAGCGGCGTGCGGCCGATGAACTGCGGCGGACGCGGGAGGAACTGGCGCGGTCCCAGCACCAGGCGGGTGTCCTTGCGGAGCGGGAGCGGCTGGCCCGGGAAATCCACGACACCCTGGCGCAGGGCCTGTCCAGCATCGTGCTGCTGGGCCGGGCCGCCGGGCAGTCGCTCACGGAGGGTGATGCCGCCACTGCTGCCGGACGGCTGGCGCTGGTGCAGCAGACCGCCGCGGACAACCTGGCCGAGGCCCGAAGCTTTCTCCGCGGCCTGTCCTCGCCCCAGCTGGAGGGGACCACACTAGTGGAGGCGCTGGGCCGGCTGTGCAGCAGGGCCGAGACCGACGCCGCGGCCGCAGGGCTGCCGCTGCGCTGCCGCCTGGAGGTGGACGGCGAGCCACAGGACCTGCCCCAGCCTGTCCGCGTTGCCCTGCTGCGGGCGGCGCAGGCGAGCCTTGCGAACGTCCGCGAACATGCCCGGGCAAGCACCGCCGTCGTCAGCCTTGCGTTCCTGGGCACCGAGGTGACCATGGACGTGTACGACGACGGCACGGGCTTTGACCCGTCAGCTCCGGAAAGTGCCGCGGGCGCAGCGGACGGCAGCGGCTTTGGACTGCGCTCGCTGCGGGAACGCGTCGCCGCCTTGAACGGCACGCTGGCGGTGGAATCCGGGCCGGGGGAGGGCACGGTGGTGGCCATCCGACTGCCTGTGGAGGAACAGTGAGCGAAGTACGGGTATTGCTGGTGGACGACCACCCTGTGGTCCGCGCCGGGCTGCGTGCCATGCTCACCGGCTTTGAGGGCATTTCGATCGCCGCGGAGGCGGCCGACGGCCGGGCTGCGCTCAAGGAACTGGCCCGGTTGAAGGCATTGGACGAGGCACCGGATGTGGTGCTGATGGACCTTCAGATGGGGGAGGGGATGGATGGTGTCACGGCCACTGCCGAAATCCGGAAGCTTGACGCGCCGCCGCCGGTGCTTATCCTCACCACCTATGACACCGACGCTGACATCCTCGCGGCAGTGGAGGCAGGGGCCAGCGGCTACATGCTGAAGGACGCCCCGCCGGAGCAGCTGCGGCAGGCGGTGCTGCAGGCAGCCGCCGGCGGCACGGTCCTGGCGCCGCGGGCTGCTGCCCTGCTGATGGGCCGGATCAGCAACCCCGGGACGTCGCTGACACCGCGGGAAGTCCAGTTGCTGGCACTGCTGGCCACGGGCCTGTCCAACCGCGCCATTGCCAGGCAGGTCTTCATATCGGAGGCCACTGTGAAGACCCACCTGGTGCACATCTACGGCAAACTCGGGGTGGACAACCGCACCGCCGCGATCGCCGCGGCCACCCAGCGGCGGATCATCCGGCCGCCGGGCGCGAAGGGCTGACCTGCCGGCGCACGGCGGCGGGACGCAGCGGGGGATGGCCATCCCGGTGCAGTAGGTTGGTTCCACTGCGCTTCGAGGTGCCGTTGTTCCCAGGTCAGGTTGTTCAAAGGAGAATAGATGTCCCGTCCGGTTCCAGCCGTCGATGCCCTTCTCGCCACCTACGGTGCGCCGGACGCCTGCGCCGCCGAGCTCCTGTGTGACAGCCACGATCCCGACGCTGTTGCCTTCACGGTGGTGGCAGCTGACCTTTCCGCGGAGGACATTACCTACGGCCAGCTGCGGGAACGGTCGGAACGGGGAGCCGCCGCCCTGGCCGAACTGGGGGTCGGCCCCGGGGACGCGGTGGCCACCCTGATGGGAAAGTCGGCAGACCTGGTGGTCATGCTCCTGGCCATTTGGCGGCGCGGGGCCGTCCATGTGCCACTGTTCACGGCCTTCGCGTGGCCGGCCATCGAACTTCGCCTTACCGCTTCCCGTGCGAAGGTGGTGATCACTGACCCCGACCAGCGGGCGAAGATCCAGGAAACCGGCGCCGCCGTGGTGGTTGCCGGCGAAGAAGCCTCCCCGGCGGACCTCGCGCTCACGCCGCTCCTGGCCAGGCAGCAACCGGGGATCGCCGCAGAAGCTGTGGGAGGTGACGGTGACCTGGTTCTCATCTTTACGTCAGGGACCACCGGCGCGCCCAAGGGCGTACCGGTGCCGGTCCGGGCGTTGGCGGCATTCCGCCAGTACGTGGAACTGGGCCTGGACGTCAGTGCAGAGGATGTCTTCTGGAATGCCGCAGACCCAGGCTGGGCGTACGGCCTGTACTACGGGATTCTCGGTCCCATGGCGGCGGGACGGCGGAACATCCTGCTGCGCCCCGGGTTCTCCCCGGAACTCAGCTTCAAGGTGCTGGAGGCGTTCTCGGTGACCAACTTCGCCGCCGCCCCCACCGTGTACCGCACCATGCGCGCTAAAGCCGGTGCCGGAACTGGACCTTTCCGGCTGCGGCGCGCCTCATCGGCCGGCGAGCCGCTGACCCCGGAGGTGATTAGCTGGGCCCGGGAGGTGCTGGGCGTCCCGGTGCGGGACCACTACGGGCAGACCGAACACGGGATGATGATCATCAACGCCTGGCATGAGGACGTGCGGACGGAGCTGCGGCCGGGTTCCATGGGCCGGCCCCTGCCGGGGTGGAGCTGCGCGGTCCTCAAGGACAACGCTGACGAGCCGGCTGCGCCGGGGGAGCTTGGCCGGGTTGCCGTCAACGTGGCCGACAGTCCCATGATGTGGTTCAAGGGGTACCAGGATGCACCGGAGAAGACCGCCGAAAGGTTCAGTGCCGACGCCAAGTGGTACCTGACCGGGGACGCGGGCATGGTGGACGCGGACGGCTACTACTTCTTCTCCTCCCGGGATGACGACGTGATCATCATGGCCGGATACCGGATTGGACCTTTCGATGTGGAAAGCGTCCTGTCCACCCATCCGGCCGTCCTGGAAAGTGCCGTGGTGGGCGCTCCCGACGAACTGCGCGGCGAAGTCCTGGAGGCCTACGTTGTCCTGGCGGATGGCACTGCCGCCAGTGATGCCCTGGTGGCCGAACTCCAGGCCATGGTCAAGACGCAGTTCGCCGCCCACGCCTATCCGCGCCGCATCCACTTCGTCGCGGACCTGCCCAAGACGCCGTCGGGAAAGCTCCAGCGCTACATCCTCAGGCAGCAGCGGGCAGCGGCAGCCGGCAGCTAACAGTCGCGGACCCGGGGCGGCATAAAAACCTTTGGCGTTCCGGAGCCTTTTCCGGCACCGGCTGTTAGCGTTGAGGCCCAGCCACAGAAGGAGGAGCGATGTCCATCAATTCACCTGATTCACTGCCTGAGGACGAACCGCAGGAGGGCACGGCGGCCAGCAAAGGCAACCCCGACGGCGGGATCCCCGGCGGGAAAGACGGCGTCGGGATCTCCGATGGGGCCGCGCCCAACACTTTTGAGCCGGAGGAGGACCCCGACGCCTCGGCGGGTCCCACAGACTAAAGGTTCCGAAGCCACTCTCAAAGTTTCATCAAGATTGGCCAAAGCCGCTGCAATCTGCGATTTCCACAAGCTACTGGCCGGTAATTTGTAACTGCTTCCACGCCAGTTCCCCGGCAGGAAGCAAGGAGCCCCCGCGCTGGAGCCGAGACTCGCGCGGGGGCTTCCCCCAATGTGAGTGAAGTGGCTTACGGTGCGGCGCTAACGGTTTCGAAGTGCTCCACCACCGGAAACGGGTCATAGAAGCGGTGCAGCAAAGAACGCCACTGCTGGTATCCCGGGGATCCCCTGAAGCCCACTGTATGGTCTTCCAGCGACTCCCATTCAACGAGCAGCAGGTACGTCTGGGGCGATTCGATCGAGCGCGACAAAGACATGGCGAGGAAGCCCGGCATTGAAGCGATGATGTGCCGGGCCTGGGCGAAAGCTGCCTCGAAGTCCTCTTCCCGGCCGGGAATGACCGGAAGCAGCGCGTGTTCTGTGATCACCCGCCAAGTCTGGCACGCGTTCGCCGGCTATTCGGTGTCGATCCAGTAGCGGCGCTTGCCGTTGCGCGTGTCCTCGAATTGGCCGCCGTTCTTTTCGATGGTTGCCCGCGAGCCGGCGTTGTCCTCGTCGCATGTCAGGAGAACCCGCGTGATTCCCAATGCCCGTGCCAGGGGCAGCGCATCGGCAAGTGCTTTCGCGGCATGGCCGCGGCGCCTGGCGGAGGGCCGGACGCTGTAGCCGATGTGCCCCCCTTCGTTGAGGAGGTAGTCGTTCAACCCGTGCCTGATGGCCAGGGACCCAAGGAACGTGCCGCCGTCGGCAATCCACAGGTAGGTGCAGGGCACGTAGCCCGGCTTCCGCACGGTTTCCGGCAGCGCATCCTTGATGAGGACATCGACGAAGCGGCCAAAGACGGCGGGGTCCTGGAGATCGGGCAGGGACCAGCCCTCGGCGCCTGCGCCGTCCAGGTGGGCGCCCTGGAACTCCGCAGTTCCCTCCAGCCAGGAAGAGTGGAGGGTAGAATCCGGGACAATGAGGTTGGCCATAAGAGGATCCTATGCCGCCTGCCGGAGCAATACCGCTGGATCCCAGCCCCGCGACGGGGACGGGCACGGCTCCGGCCTTGGGTTGGCCATCTGCCGCCGCATTGCCGAGGCGCACGGAGGGAACCGAGCCTGAAGGAGTCACCCGGCGGCGGGACCACAGCGGTCATCAGCTTTCCGGCCGACCAATAAAAGCCGCCTCAACAGGTCCGGGCCGGCTGCGGGAGGCAGCCAGCCCGGAGCCTGGATTATGAGGGCTAGTTCAGGTCGAAGCGGTCCAGTTCCATGACCTTTGTCCAGGCGGCCACGAAGTCGTTGACGAACTTCTCCTTGGCGTCATCGCTGGCGTAAACCTCGGCCAGCGCCCGCAGTTGCGAGTTGGAACCGAAGACCAGGTCCACCGGGGTGGCCGTCCACTTGAGTTCGCCAGTGGCGGCGTCGGTGATCTCGTAGGCGTTCTCCTCGGTCTCCGAGGCCTTCCACTTGGTGCCCGGCGAGAGCAGGTTGACGAAGAAGTCGTTCGTCAGGACCTGCGGCTTGTCCGTGAACACGCCATGGCTGGAACCGCCCACGTTGGTGCCCAGGGCGCGCATGCCGCCAACCAGTGCCGTCATCTCCGGCGCGGAAAGGTCCAGCATGTACGCCTTGTCAAGCAGGAGGGTTTCCGGCGGGAGCTTCGCGCCGGGGCGCAGGTAGTTGCGGAACCCGTCGGCGCGGGGCTGCAGGTAGCCGAAGGACTCGACGTCGGTCTGGTCCTGTGAGGCGTCCGTGCGGCCGGGACGGAACGGCACCCTGACGGGGAACCCGGCGTCGGCTGCTGCCTTTTCCACGGCGGCGGCGCCGCCCAGGACGATCAGGTCCGCGAGTGAGACCTTCTTGCCGCCGGCCTGTGCCGAGTTGAACTCCTCCTGCACGCGCTCAAGCACGGGAAGCACGGCCTCCAGCTGCTCCGGTTCGTGGGCCTCCCAGCTGCGCTGCGGCTCGAGTCGGATCCGGGCGCCGTTGGCCCCGCCGCGGCGGTCCGTCTTGCGGTACGTTGCAGCCGACGCCCAGGCCGTGCCCGCCAGTTGCGGAATGGTCAGGCCGGAGTCGAGGAGCGTGGCCTTGAGCTGGGCGATGTCCTGCTCGCCGATCAGTTCATGGTCGACGGCGGGAACGGGATCCTGCCACAGTTGCGCCTCCGGAACCCACGGGCCGAGCATGTGCGGACCCACCGGGCCCATGTCGCGGTGCAGCAGCTTGTACCAGGCCTTGGCGAACGCCAGCGCGAACTGGTCCGGGTTCTCCAGGAAGCGGCGGCCAATCTTTTCGTACTCCGGATCGAAGCGCAGCGACAGGTCCGTGGTCAGCATGGTGGGCCGGTGCTTCCTCCCGGGATCGTGCGCGTCCGGGATGATCTCGGGGGCATCCTTGGCAACCCACTGGTGGGCGCCGCCGGGGCTTTTGACCAGCTCCCACTCGTATTCGAACAGGATCTCCAGGAAGCGGTTGCTCCACTGCGTGGGCTTGTCCGTCCAGGTGACCTCCAGGCCGGAGGTGATGGTGTCGCCACCCTTGCCGGAACCGTAGGTGCTGAGCCAGCCCAGGCCCTGCGCCTCGAGGTTCGCGCCCTCCGGCTCGGGGCCGACGTGGGCATCGGCGGGGCCGGCGCCGTGGGTCTTGCCGAAGGTGTGGCCACCGGCGATCAGGGCAAAGGTCTCTTCGTCGTTCATCGCCATGCGCTTGAACGTTTCACGGATGAAGGCGGCGGCCGCCACCGGATCCGGGTTGCCCATGGGGCCTTCGGGGTTGACGTAGATCAGGCCCATTTCGGTGGACCCGACGTTGTCCGCCATGGTGCCCTCACCGGTGTACCGCTCGTCGCCCAGCCAAGCGTCCTCCGGGCCCCAGAAGATCTGCTCGGGCTCCCAGACGTCCTCCCGGCCAAACGCGAAGCCGAACGTCTCGAATCCCATGGACTCAAGGGCAACGTTGCCCGCGAGGACCAGCAGGTCGGCCCAGGAAAGTTTCTGGCCGTACTTCTGCTTGACCGGCCACAGCAGGCGGCGGGCCTTGTCCAGGTTGGCGTTGTCCGGCCAGCTGTTCAGTGGCGCGAACCGCTGGCTGCCGTCGCCCGCTCCACCCCGGCCGTCATGGACGCGGTAGGTACCGGCGGCATGCCAGCTCAGCCGGATCATCAGTCCGCCGTAGTGGCCGAAGTCCGCCGGCCACCAGTCCTGGGAAGTGGTCAGGACCTGGCTGATGTCCTGCTTGAGGGCGTCCACGTCGAGCTTCTGGAATTCTTCCCGGTAGCTGAAGGACGGGCCCAGCGGGTTGCTGGCCTGGCCATGCGTGTGCAGCACGGAGAGGTCCAGCTGGTTGGGCCACCAGTCCTGGTTGGTCCGCGGACGGTGCCCCTTTGGCTGGGGAGAATCGATCGCCGGGTTTTCGCTTTCACTGCCCTGCCCGGTGGCACTGCCATGGGCCACCGGGCACCCGCCCTCAACCTTCTGGTCCAGGCCCTGCGCGCTCCCGGGAGTGGGGACCGGGGGATGGTCTTGGGGATCGGTCATGTGCTTTTTCCTTCCGTTGGGCCGAGGCCGCGGTTGGACTCGGGCAGCCGGTGCAACCCTCCTATTTGACCATGGACAGGTGACAGCAGAGGACCCTCCTACGCCATGGGTGAAACCCGGCCTGTCATTGCCCCGCCCCTCGCAATTTGTCCGGCACCTCCTGACCGCCACTTGCCAGCGCCGGAATATCTGACTGACGCTCCGACTTGTCGCCAGAGGGCCCGTGGTGGCCCACTGTCCCGGCGTAACGCAGCGCGCGGGCCTCCGCCCATGCGTGAGGCCGCGCTGACGCGCGGATGCAACCAAGCACCTACCAAGAGGAGCACCATGACCATCGGATCAGGAACAGCATCAGGAACAGCAGCGGGCAACGGACGGACAGCGCTGGTTGCAGGGGCCACCGGCATCGCGGGGTCCGCCCTGGTGGATACCTTGGTTGGCGAAGGCTGGACAGTCCTGGCCCTGTCCCGCCGGCCCGGTCCCGGACGCACCGGCGTCAGGTGGCTCTCCGCGGACCTGACCTCGGCCGAGTCCCTTGCCGCTGTGCTGGCTCCGGAGAACCCGTCACATGTCTTCTTCACCGCATGGTCGCGCCGCGCCACCGAGGAAGAGAACATCGCAGTCAACGCGGGCATGGTTCGTGATCTCCTCTCAGCACTGCAGGGCAAGGACGTGGCCCACGTTGCCCTGATGACCGGACTCAAGCATTACCTGGGACCGTTCGAGGCATACGCCGCCGGAGAAATGCCGGACACCCCCTTCCACGAGGAGGAACCGCGCCTTCCGGTGCCGAACTTCTATTACGCCCAGGAGGACGAGCTCTGGGCGGCCGCGGCCCGGCAGGGGTTTACCTGGTCCGTCCACCGCGCCCACACGGTAATCGGGCATGCGGTGGGCAACGCCATGAACATGGGACTCACACTCGCCGCGCAGGCCACCCTGTGCCGGGACAGCGGGCACCCCTTCGTCTTCCCGGGGTCGGAAACGCAGTGGAACGGGCTCACGGACATGACGGATGCCGGCCTGCTCGCCGAGCACATGCTCTGGGCTTCAACCACCCCCGGGGCCGCTGACGAGGCCTTCAACATCGTCAACGGCGATGTGTTCCGCTGGCGCTGGATGTGGCCGAAGCTTGCCGCCTACTTCGGCGTGGAGTGGGAGGGGTACCAAGGGGAGCCCCGTCCGCTTGAACAATCCATGGCGGGACGGGAGGACCAGTGGCGGAGGATTGCCGCGGAAAACAACCTCAGCGAACCTGACCTGGGCCGCGTGGCGAGCTGGTGGCACACCGACGGCGACCTGGGGCGCGGAATCGAGGTGGTGACGGACATGGGCAAGAGCCGGGATGCCGGCTTTACGGGGTATCGGCGGACACTGGATGCCTTCACCTCGCTGTTTGACCGTTACCGTGCCGACCGCCTGGTTCCCTGATCACACAGTCACGGCCGGCGAACAACCCCGTCAGTGCCAGCACCGCCATGGCGCCGGCGGTGGCCAGCAGCGGAAGCGTCCAGTCCCCGCTCGCATCGTGAAGTGCGCCGAAAGCCACCGGTCCTGCAGCTGCCAGCCCGTAGCCCACAGACTGGGCCATCCCGGACAGCGACGCCGCCTGCGGGTGGTTCACCGTCCGGAGGCTGAACAGCGACAAGGCGATCACAATGAGGCTTCCGCACCCGAGGGCGCCCAGAAGAACCCACAGCAGGATCAGTTCCGGCGCGAGTGCCAGTCCGAGGAAGGTTGCGAACACCAGCACCCCGCTGGCAAAAGAGACCAGCCGCTGGTCCGATCCCCGGTGAAGGACACCACCCGCCCCAAGGCTGGCGAACACGCTGATCAGCAGGAAAAGGGACAAGTGCACGCCCGCAGTGGTGGCGGGGATCCCGCGGCTCTGCTCAATGGTGGGCAACCACGCCATCAGGACGTAAAAGGCGATCGATTGCAGCCCCATGAAGGCCGTGACCTGCCAGCCCAAGGCTGAGCCCCAGGGCGACCGGTGTGCCCGTTCCTGCGGTGCGGCGTGCACGGCGCTTGTTTCGTGCCGGCGCAGCCAGGGCAGCAGCACCGCCATGGCGGTGAGGGCCAGCCCCACCCAGACTCCCAGGGCCAGCCGCCATCCCGCCGGGGACGTCTGGGCCACGGGAACGACGACGGCGGCCCCCACCGCTGCGAAGGCAGCCTGTGTAGCCGTATAGCTTCCGGTGACCTGGCTGACCCGCAACGGAAAGTCCCGCTTGACCAGGGAAGGAACCAGCACATTAAGGAACGCGATGGCGACGCCGATCAGTACTGTCCCTGCCCAGATAAAGCCGGGCACGGGCAGGGAGCGGAGCACGATGCCCGACGCGAGGATCAGCAACGACATCCACAGTGCCCGGTCCAGTCCCAGGCGGGAAGCGAAACCGGGCGCCAAGGGCGAGAAGACCGCGAACGCGATCAGCGGGAGGCCGGTAAGGAACCCTGCTGCCGCACTGGATAACCCCAGGTCGCTGCTGATGTTGACCAGGACCGGTCCCACGCTGACAAAGGACACCCGAAGGTTGACGGCGATCAGCAGGACGCCGATGAAGGCGAATCCGAACCTGGCAGTGCGGTGTGGGGCGTTCCTCGTGGCGGCAGGCATCTTTAGTTCTTCCATCCTTCGGTGGGTGGCGCGTTCTTGACGCCCATCCAGTTCTCTCACACTGAAGTACCCACCGCCGCCTCCTGATCCTCGGCGGGTCCGCTGACTACGCCGTGGGAGAACCCGCATTTTTCCCAGCCAACTGCCAGGATCAACCGCTCCTCGCGGACGTACACTGACCTTCGCACCACGTTTGTGGACACTCCGCCAGGTGAGGGCCTTTTTCGTATGCTCTGGAAGTTGCTTGTCGAATACCTGCGGCCGCACAGGCCGCTGCTTGCCGCCGTCGTGGTTTTCCAGCTGGCGCAGTCCATCGCGTCGCTGTACCTGCCCACGCTGAACGCGGACATTATTGACCAGGGTGTGGCCCGGGGCGATACCGGTTACATCCTGTCCACCGGCAGCGTCATGCTGCTCATTACCTTGGCGCAGATCGCATGCGCTGTGGTGGCGGTGTATTTCGGCGCCAAGGCCGCGATGGGGCTGGGCCGGGACCTCCGCGGCGCCATCTTCGAGCGGGTGGGGCAGTTCTCCGAGCAGGAGGTCACCAGGTTCGGCGCCCCCAGCCTCATCACCCGCTCCACCAACGACGTGCAGCAGGTCCAGCAGCTGGTGCTGATGTCCGCCACGCTCATGGTCGCCGCACCCATGCTCAGCATTGGCGGGGTGATCATGGCCATCCGGCAGGACGCCCAATTGTCCTGGCTCATTGCCGTGTGCGTCCCGGTGCTGCTGATCGCCGTCGGCCTCATTGTCACGCGCATGGTGCCCTTGTTCCGCAAGATGCAGGCCCGGATCGACACCGTGAACCGGGTGCTGCGCGAGCAGCTCACCGGCATCCGGGTGGTGCGCGCGTTCGTGCGGGAGGACATGGAGACGGAGCGGTTCGCCGGGGCGAACAGGGATGTCACCGATGTTGCGCTGCGTGCAGGCCGGCTGATGGCCCTCATGTTCCCCACGGTGATGCTGGTGCTGAACATCTCCAGCGTGGCGGTGATCTGGTTCGGCGCGTTTCGGATCGAGGACGGGTCCATGCAGGTGGGCACCCTGATCGCCTTCCTGAGCTACCTGATGCAGATCCTGATGTCCGTCATGATGGCCACTTTCATGGCGGTGATGATCCCGCGTGCCTCGGTGTCAGCGGACCGGATCGGCGAGGTGCTGGGCACCAGCTCCAGCGTCATGCCGCCGACGCAGCCGGTCACCAGCGCGGTCCGGCGCGGCGAGCTGGAAATGCGCGACGTCGGGTTCGCCTACCCGGGTGCCGAGCATCCGGTCCTGCTGGGCATCAGCTTCACGGCGTGCGCCGGGCAGACCACGGCGATCATCGGCAGCACGGGCTCGGGCAAGACCACCCTGGTGAACCTGATGCCGCGCCTCTTCGATGTCACCTCCGGGGCGGTCCTGATGGACGGGGTCGACGTGAGGGACCTGGACCCGGACCTGTTGTGGGGTCACATCGGCCTGGTGCCGCAGAAGCCCTACCTGTTCTCCGGCACGGTCCACAGCAACCTGCTCTACGGCAACCCGGACGCCACCGAGGACGAGCTCTGGAACGCACTGGAGATTGCGCAGGCACGGGACTTCGTCGAGCAGATGGAGGAGGGGCTGGATGCGCCCATCTCTCAGGGCGGCACCAACGTCTCCGGCGGCCAGCGGCAGCGGCTGGCCATCGCCCGGGCCCTGGTGAAACGGCCCGAGCTCTACATTTTTGACGACTCGTTCTCCTCGCTGGACACCGGCACCGATGCCCGGCTGCGCCAGGCGCTCAAGCGCAACATCGCGGGGGCCACCATGGTGATCATTGCCCAGCGCGTGTCCAGCATCGTTGATGCGGACCAGATATTAGTGCTCGACGACGGCAGGATCGTTGCCCAGGGCACGCACCGCGAGTTGCTGGAGACATCCGGGACGTACCGCGAAATTGTGTCGTCCCAGCTGGCAGCGGAGGAGACGGTATGAGCATGCACCGCGCAGGCGGCCGTCCCGCTGGAGCCAGGACGGGCTCAGGCACGCCCGCTGGGTCCGGGGCCGGGGGCAAAGCCGGCCAGGCCGACGTCGTACGCATCCCTCGTCCTGCCGGCGGGCCGGGGAGGGGCGGGCCCTTCGCCGGGATGAATGTCCCGGCGGAGAAGGCAATGAACTTCAGCGGCTCCGCGAAACGCCTGCTGGGCACGCTGCGGCCGGAACAGTTCTGGCTGGTGCTGGTGCTTGCAATGGCTGTGGCGGGCGTGGTGCTGCAGGTCATTGGGCCGCGGCTGTTGGGCGAAGGCACCAACCTGATTTTCTCCGGGGTGGTGTCCAAGCAGCTGCCGCCGGGGATGACGCAGGCGCAGCTGATTGCGATGTTGCGGGCGTCGGGGGAGAACCAGAAGGCGGACATGCTCAGCGCCATGACGCTGACGCCGGGCGCAGGGATCGACTTCGCTGCGCTCGCCAGTGTGCTGACGTGGGCGCTGGTGCTGTATGTGCTGGGGTCGGCCTTTATGTGGGGGCAGGCCTATGTACTCAACGGCGTGGTGCAGCGGACGGTGTTCGGGCTCCGCGAGCAGATCGAGGCCAAGATCAACCGGCTGCCGCTGCGGTACTTCGACTCGATCCAGCGCGGCGAGCTGCTCAGCCGGGTGACCAACGATGTGGACAACATTTCGCAGAGCCTGCAGCAGTCCATCAGCCAGGCCGTAACGTCCGTGCTGACGGTGCTGGGCGTGCTGGTGATGATGTTCATCCTCTCGCCCACGCTGGCGCTGATCGCGCTGGTGACTATCCCGCTGACGCTGGGGATCACCACGCTGATTGCCAAGCGCTCGCAGAAGCTCTTTGTGCAGCAGTGGAAGAACACCGGCGAGCTGAACGGCCAGATCGAGGAGACCTACACCGGGCATGCGCTGGTGAAGGTGTTCGGCAGGCAGCGCGAGGTGGGGGAGCGGTTCCGGCAGAAGAACGCGGAGCTGTACGAGGCGAGCTTCGGGGCGCAGTTCATTTCCGGGCTGATCATGCCGGCCATGACGTTCATCGGGAACCTGGTGTACGTGGGCATCGCGGTGGTGGGCGGGCTGCAGGTGGCGTCCGGGGCGATGCAGTTGGGCGATGTGCAGGCCTTCATCCAGTACTCCCGGCAGTTCACGCAGCCGCTGGCCCAATTGGGTTCCATGGCGAACCTGCTGCAGTCCGGGGTGGCCTCCGCCGAGCGGGTGTTTGAGCTGCTGGATACGGAGGAGCAGTCGGCGGATCCTTCCGGGGCTTTGCTGCAGAGCCCGGATGGTGCTTCGCGTGGGCGGCTGGTGTTTGAGGACGTGTCCTTCTCTTACTCGCCGGACAAGCCGCTGATCTCTGGGTTGTCCTTGGTGGCCGAGCCGGGGCAGACCGTAGCCATTGTGGGGCCGACCGGGGCGGGCAAGACCACGCTGGTGAACCTGATGATGCGGTTCTATGAGCTGGATGCTGGACGGATCACGCTCGACGGGGTGGACATCACCACCATGACCCGGCACGACCTGCGCTCGCGGATGGGGATGGTGCTGCAGGATACGTGGCTGTTTGGCGGGACCATCCGGGACAACATCGCCTACGGGCGGCCCGCTGCTTCTTCTGATGAGGTGCTGGAGGCGGCGCGGGCGACCTATGTGGACCGGTTCGTGAAGTCGCTGCCCGAGGGGTACGACACGGTGCTGGACGACGAGGGGTCCAACGTGTCCGCGGGCGAGAAGCAGTTGCTGACGATTGCGCGGGCGTTCCTGGCTTCGCCCTCTGTTTTGATTCTCGATGAGGCGACGTCCTCGGTGGACACCCGGACCGAGGTGCTGGTGCAGAAGGCCATGAGCGCGCTGCGGTCCGACCGGACGTCCTTTGTTATTGCGCACCGCCTGTCCACGATCCGCGATGCCGACCTCATCCTGGTGATGGAAAACGGGCAGATCGTGGAGCAGGGGAACCACGCATCACTGCTGGCTGCTGGTGGGGCCTACGCACGTCTGTACGAGGCCCAGTTCGCGGCCCCGGTGGCGGAGGTCTAAGGAATGTTGCGACTGGACGCTCGAAAGCGGGCGACGGCGGAGAGCTCCCGCCGTCGCCCGCTTTTGTGGGCTTAGAACGCGTCAGCCTCGGCATTGAGGTCCCGGCCCTTGGTCTCCGGCGCGAAGAACCCGGCCGCAAGGCCGATCGCCGCGTAGGCCATGAGGATTCCCGCTACCGGGATCCACCCCGGTCCGGTCGCAGCAACGACGCTGGCAGCAATGATGGGGCCAAGACCTCCGGACAGGACGGCGCCGATTTCCTTGACGGTCGTCATAAAGGAGAAGCGGCGTTTGGAGCCGAACATCTCCACCAGCCAGGTGGACTCGACGCCATACAGGTTCGGCAGCGGACCGCCTACATAAACAACGAAGACCAGGGCCACCAATACCGGGTTCCGTGTTTCGATCATCAGCATCGCGGGAATGGTGAAGGCGAACTGGAACCCGGAGAGCCAGAGCCAAACTTTGCGTCGGCCGAACCGGTCAGTGAGCTTACCGGTCAGCAGGACCGTGAGCACGCCCAAAACGGAGCCGAGCGTCACGCCGGTAGTGACCAGATTGGGATCCATTTTCACTACAGACACCGTCCATCCGATAAGGAATCCCTTGACGAGGTACACGGAGCCGTTTTCGCCGAGTTTGATGCCCAGCGAGACGAGGAAGGCCTTCTTGGAATCAGCAACGTCACGCCAGACGCTTTGCTGCTTGGCCTCCAGGCGCGCCGCTTCCCGCCGCGCCTTCACCGCTTCGAAGACCGGTGATTCGCTCACACTGCGCCGCAAGTACAGTGCCACAAGGGTGGTACCGACGCTCAGCAGGAAGGGAAGACGCCACCCCCAAGCGAGGAACTCGTCTTTAGGCATTTGCGAGAGCAGCAGCCACAGTCCGCTGGCCAACAGCACACCTGTTGCCGTTCCCAGTGCCACCACGGCGCCGTAAAAGCCGCGCTTATTCGACGGGGCGGATTCCACCAGCAGCAGCGAGGCCCCGGACAGCTCGGCGCCGGCGCCGAAGCCCTGGATAAGCCGCAGGAGCACCAGGAGGATGGGGGCCATGACCCCGATCTGGGCAAACGTGGGCAAAAGACCCATTCCCAGAGTGGCGATCCCCATCATTCCCACGGTTATGACCAGGACGGATTTCCGCCCGTATTTGTCCCCAAGGTAGCCGAAATAGACCCCACCCAGGGGCCGGACGAGGAACCCTGAACCAAACGCGGCAAAGCTGGCGAGCAATGCCATGGCCGGGTCTGTGTTGGGGAAGAACAGCGGCCCGAAAACGAGCGCCGCCGCCAGGGTATAAAGCGTGAAGTCCATGTATTCCAAAGCGGAACCAAGGAAGGACGAAACGGAGGTGCGGCGCAGTTCAGCAGGCGACACCTTCAGTTCCGACGCCGGCCCCTGGAGGTCAGCGTCGACGTAATTCAGGTTTTGGTTTTCTGTGCTCATGGGGCTTCTCCCTCGGAAAGGGCCTGCAGGCAGGCCCGGCCGTAACGTCGTTGTTCGGATGGTGGTGCAAGGTCTTCAGGAGCAGCTCAGCTCGGGAGCAGGGAGACGGTCTCCGCTATGCAGGCAGGCTTTTGCGAGCCTTCCAGCTCGATCAGGTGATGGAACTGCAGCTGCCGGCCGCTGGCTGTCTCGGTTACTGAGGCCAGCGTCAGCCGGTCCCTGATGCGTGAGTTGACCCTGGCCGGGGCAGGGAACCGTACCTTGTTCAGGCCGTAGTTGATGATCATCGCTGCCCCATCGACCCGATACACCTGACTGGCCAGGTACGGCAGCAGCGACAAGCTGAGGTAGCCGTGGGCGACGGTGGTGCCGAACGGTCCGCCGGCGGCCCGCTCCGGGTCCGTGTGTATCCACTGCTGGTCCAGGGTGGCGTCGGCGAAGGCCTGGATCTGGGATTGGTCCAGGGTATGCCATCCGCTCACCCCTATTTCCTGCCCCGTCATGCTGGCCAGCTCGGCGGCGTCCTTGAACAGTCTCATTTAGACCCTCTCCAGCAGCATGGCGACGCCCTGGCCCAGGCCCACGCACATGGTGGCCAGGCCGCGGTTGGCGTTTTCGCGTTCCATCCGACCCAGCAGCGTGACGACGATCCGTGAACCGGAGGAGCCCAGGGGATGCCCCAAGGCGATTGCACCGCCGTCGTTGTTGACAGTTCCTGCGTCCATACCAAGCAGCCGCGTGCAGGCCAGCGCCTGCGCTGCGAACGCCTCATTGAGTTCGACGGCGCCCACGTCCGACAGGTCCCAGCCCGCCTTGGCCAGTGCCTTTTGAGTCGCAGGCACCGGGCCGATGCCCATCACTTCCGGCGCCACACCGGCCGCTTGGCTGGTGACGATGCGGGCCCGCGGGGTGAGCCCATAGCGCTTCACGGCCTCGCCGCTGGCCACCACCACCGCCGATGCGCCGTCGTTGAGGGAACTGGAGTTGCCAGCGGTGACCACTCCATGGGGCGCCACGATCGGCCGGAGGGCGGCCAGGGCATCAGCGGTCGACCCGCGCCTGGGTCCCTCGTCGGTGTCCACCAGCGACACTTCCCCCCGTCTTTCCTTGACCGGAACAGGGACTATCTCGTCGCTGAAGCGGCCTGCGTCGATGGCCGCCACAGCCAGGTTGTGCGAGCGCAGTGCAAAGCTGTCCGCGTCGGCACGGGAAATGTTCTCCCGGTTGGCTACCTCTTCTGCCGTTTGGGGCATGGAGAACAGCGCCCCGGATTCCATCCGGGGGTTAACAAACCGCGCACCGATAGAGGTGTCCGCGAGTTCACCCGGTTTGGCATAGGGCCGTTCCGGTTTGGCCATCACCCAAGGCGCCCGGGTCATGGATTCCACGCCGCCGGCCACCACAAGGTCGGCGTCACCGTTCCGCACCGACTGCGCTGCCATGCTGATGGCGGTTAGCCCGGAGGCGCAAAGCCGGTTGACCGTCACAGCCGGAACGGCGTGCGGGAACCCGGCCAGCAGCGCCGCCATCCGGGCAACGTTACGGTTGTCCTCCCCGGCCTGGTTCACACAGCCCAGGATGACCTCGTCGAGGGTGGCAGGATCAACGCCGGCCCGGTCCACTGCAGCCTGCAGCACAAGCGCGGCCAAGTCGTCCGGGCGGACAGTGGCGAGCGCGCCGCCGTGGCGGCCTACGGGGGTGCGGACGCCGCCGACGAGGAATGCCTCGGGCATCAGCGGGCCCCGCCGTTGATGTAAAGGGTCTGTCCGGAGATGTAAGAGGAGTCGTCACCGGCGAAGAAAGCCACGGCCGCGGCCACTTCCTCCGGCTGGCCTACACGTCCCAGCGGGGTTCGCTCCGCCACCGCCTGCTGGTGTTCGGCCGGGCTGGCCCCCACACGCTTGGCAGTGGCGGCGGTCATCGAGGTGGCGATGTAACCCGGTGCCACGGCGTTGACCGTGATGTTGAACGGACCAAGTTCGATGGCGAGCGTCGAGGTGAGGCCTTGGATGCCGGCTTTTGCAGCCGCGTAGTTGGCTTGGCCACGGTTGCCCAGCGCGCTGCGGCTGCTGAGCGAGACGATCTTGCCGTAGTTGGCCGGAACCATGTAGCGCTGGGCAGCGCGCGAGCAGAGGTAGGCGCTGGTGAGGTTGGTGGTCAGGACGGAATCCCAGTCCGGCCGCTCCATCTTGAAGAACATGTTGTCGCGGGTGATGCCCGCGTTGTTTACCAGGATGTCCAGGCGGCCGAACTCCCGGTGGATGTCATCGAACACCCGGTCCACGGCTTCCTCATCCGTAACGTCGCAGCACGCGGCAACGGCCTTTCCGCCTGCCGCCAAGACGTCCGGGTGGTCCGAGATCCGCTGTGCGGTGTCCTTGGCGCGGTCCTCGTTGAGGTCCAGGACGACGATGGTGGCACCCCCGGTCGCCAGTTTCAGCGCGGTGGCGGCGCCGATCCCTTGTGCCCCGCCGGTGACCGCGGCCACCCGATTGGTGAAATTGCTCATGACTATTCCTTTGCGTCTACGGATTTCGTTAAAGTCGTGCTGCCGAAGCCCATCGGGCATCTAGCTGAAGGCGGAGAGGCCGGTGATCTCCCGGCCTACGAGCAGGGACTGGATGGAGTCTGTGCCTTCGTAGGTGGAGACAACCTCCATGTCGGTCATGTGCCTCGCCACGTGGTTCTCCAGCAGTACGCCGTTGCCGCCGAGCATGTCCCGCGCTTCGGAACAGATCCAGCGGGCTTTCCGTGCCGTATGCATTTTGGCGAGTGACGCCATGGGCCCGGTCATCCGGTCGTCTTCGGCGAGTTCGGCCAGCCGGAAGCAGATCAGCTGCATGGCGGTCAGTTCGGCGAGCATGTTGGCCAGTTTGTTCTGCACGAGCTGGAAACTGCCGATGGGTTTGCCGAACTGCTGGCGGGTCTTCGCGTAGTCCAGTGCAATCTCGTAGGCAGCCATTGCGTGGCCGTAGGACTCCCAGGACGCGCCGCTTCGCGTTGAGGTCAGTACGCGGGTGACGTCCTTGAACGAGTGGCATTCCGGGAGCCGGTTGGCGGCCGGGATCCGGAGGTTATCGAGGGTGATATCCGGCTGGAGGATCGCCCGCTTGCCGATCTTGCCGGTGATGACTTCGGTGGAGTAACCGTCTGGAAAGCTGCCGTCCGCGTTTCGCTCCATCACGAACGCCTTTACCTTCGCGTCTGCTTCGTCGCGGGCAAAGATGATGACGACGTCGGCCATGCTGGCGTTGCCGATCCAGCGCTTGCGCCCACTGATGATGTAGGAGTCCCCATCCCGCCGCGCGCTGGTTTCGAGCGCCACGGAATCAGACCCGTGCTCAGGTTCGGTCAGGGCGAAGGCACCGATCTTGTTAAGGGCGGCCATGGCCGGGAGCCAGCGCTGTCTTTGCTCCTCGCTGCCGAGCATGTTGATGGTTCCCATGGCCAGTCCGGACTGGACACCGAGGAAGGTATTGACGGAACCGTCGCCACGGGAGACCTCGGCGGCAACAATCCCGGCGGCAAGCCGGCTTAACCCAGGACAGCCGTAGCCCTGAATGGTTGACCCGGCGATGCCGAGCCCGGCAAGCTTGGGAACAAGTTCGAAGGGAAACTCGGCACGTTCCCAATAACCGTTAATCACCGGCAGTAGTTCTTTGTCGACGAAGGCGCGCACTTTCAGCCGGAGCGCCCGGTCCTCAGCGCTGAGGAAATCGTCCATGAGGTAAAAATCGGTGGCGTTTGCGGCCGTTTCCGGTGTCATTGCGTGAGCTCCAGTGCTGTGTGATCGGGGACCCTCGTACCCTGCGGGTCCGTATTGTCGTGTGAAGGCTGGAAAAGGGTGAGCCAGTGGCGCTCGTGGTCCGCCAAGGGCCGGGAATTGCCGGTGTGCGGCTGGACTGAAACCAGCACGGTCCGGCCGTCCACGGCGACTGCCCCCTGTTGGCTGCCCTTGAATTCCAGGCTGAACGAACTCGTCCCGATCCTGGTCACTGCGAGTTCAACCTCCAGGTCTTCGCCGTGATGAACCGGCCGCCGATAGTTCAATTCGAGGCTGGCCACTACCGTAGGCGTGGCTTCGGCCGGGCCGATTCCCGGCATCGAGGACCGCCACTTGATCCTGGACTCTTCAAGGAGCGTCACCACGGCGGCATGGTTGACGTGTCCGTTGAGGTCCTGGTCGGACCATCGGGGGCACACCCGGGTCCGGTAGGTCTCAGACATGGGTCAAGGCTTTCCGGTGCAGCAGCCAGTCCCGCACCAACCCGGAGCTTTCGTTTAATTCCGGGGGCGCGAGCGAGTAGTCCACCGGCGTGAGGGAATATTCGACAGGGTGGCGGACGGTGGGTATCTTCCGGGGCCCCTCGCCCGCCATCACTACCGGGTTCAGCCCCAGCTGTTCAGCGAGCGCAACACCGCCACGGACATCCTGGATCGGCGCGCACGGCAGCCCTGCCGAGGAGAGCTCACGGAACCACTCGTCCGCTGACCGGGCCGCCAACTGGGCATGCAGGATGCCGCGCAGTTCGTTGCGGTGGGCGTTGCGCTGCAGGGTTGTGGCGAACTTTGGATCCCGGGCCACTTCGGGGATTCCCAGTGCCCCGCACAGCCGGACGAACTGGGCGTCATTGCCCGTCGCAATGATGATGGTGCCGTCCCCGGTCTGCATCGGAGCGTAGGGATACATGCTGGGGTGTTCGTTCCCCATCCTGGTGGGGACTACACCGCCTGTTACATAGGCGGCAGACTGGTTCACCATGCCGGAAAGGGCAGAGGTCAGCAGGTTCAGTTCCACGAGCTGACCCTCGCCGGTCCGGTCCTTGTGGTGCAGTGCCCCCAGGATGCCGATGGCGGCGTGCAGGCCTGTGATGACGTCGAACAGGGCGATGCCTGCCCGGTATGGTTGGGTGTCCTGATCCCCGGTCAGGCTCATCATTCCCGAGGCGGCCTGTACCAACAGGTCGTATCCCGGAATGTGTGCGCCGGCCCCGGTGCCGAATCCAGTGATGGAGGCATAGATAATGTCCGGGTTCAATCCGGCCGCGGACGCATAGTCCAGCCCCAGCCGCGCCATGTTGCCGGGCTTGAAATTTTCGATCATGACGTCAGCGGTGCGGATCAGGGAACGCGCTACGTCGAGGTCCTCCGGGTCTTTCAGGTCCAGGGCAATGGAATGTTTGTTGCGGTTGACCGCTAAGAAGAAGGTGGCCTCGCCGTCCCGGACCGGCGGCATGTAGGTGCGGGTGTCGTCACCCTCGGGGCCTTCCACCTTGATCACTGTGGCGCCCATGTCAGCCAGGAGCATGGTGGCGTACGGGCCGGCCAGCACTCTGCTGAAATCTGCGACCACGATGCCGGCGAGGGGCCCGGCGCTTGCCCTGCCCAGGGCATCAAAGCCGTGGTTATCGTTGCCTCCAGCAGGCTGGTCCTGCCGTCTGGAGACCGATTCGTCGATCGGTTGTGTCATCTTAAATCCTCCGCAATGTGGTCTGCATCACCAACCTTTGCAAGCGGACTGATTCACGTCCAATACGTATTTGGTGCTGGACTGATACCCGCCCGTCATCAGCGTCGGCGCGTTCCTTGGGTATCTTGGGCGTATGGACAATGACGTTTACCTGGGCAGGAGCTGAGCGCGGGAGTGGAAATACATCAGATTCGGGCCTTCCTTGCCGTGGCGGAGGAATTGCATTTCGGCCGGGCCGCCCGCCGGCTTCATATGGCCCAGCCGCCGTTGAGCCGTTCCATTCAGCGGCTTGAGCATGAACTAAAGGCGCCCCTCTTTATCCGCAGCACACGGACAGTCCAGTTGACCGCCGAAGGCCAGGCGTTGGTCGGCCCGGCACGCGACATACTCGAAGGGTGCCGGCGGGGCCGCCTGGCGGTGGCCTCGGTGGGCCGTGGCGAAACCGGGCGCGTGCGGGTCGCCTTTGCCGGTGTTTCCTCGCATGTGATGGTTGGCAGGCTCGCCAAGCGTGTCCGGGAAGTGCACCCCGGAATCGACTTTGAGCTCTCCAGTTCCAACTTCGCGCTACCGGCCATGGACAAGGTCATGGGCGGGGCCATGGAAGTCGGCCTGGGCCGCTGGAACTTCATTCCCGCTGTCCTCGACTCCCGGATCGTGGCCAACGAGCGGCTCGTTGTGGCGCTGTATGAAAGCCACCCGTTGAGTGGACAGGCTTCGCTGCGCATGGCCGATCTTGCGGGGCAGCCTTTCGTTACGTTGCCGGAGCATCCTGGCGCCATCCTCCATGACCACCTTCGGAGGCTTTCCAGTGCGGCGGGGTATGTCGTGGAGATTGCCCAGGTGGCGCCGGATTCCCAGACGCTCATGGCGCTGGTGGCGGCGGAAATCGGTGTCGCGCTGACGGTCTCCTCGGTGCCTGAAAACTTCAGCCACCCGGGTGTCGTGTTTCTGCCCCTGGACGACCCGGCGGATGCCATCCAACTGCGGCTGGTTTGGCGGAAGGACAATGCCAGTCCGGCTCTGCGCGAGGTTCTTCGGCTCTCGGAAGAGGTCCTTCCGTCACCGGCGTGAGCCGTTCATTGATGCCGATGAAGCATAAGCGGATTCATTATTAGGTATTGGATCTGACGGCAATTGGACTGGCACAGTGGTGGAGATCACGCCGGTGCATATTTGCGCCTGTACCGCCGCCAACCGCCCTCTTACCCGCCAGGAGAATCCACCGTGACTGTTACCGCGCCCCCCATGGTCCTCGACGATGTACTCAACTTCGATAGCCTTCTGAGTCCCCGGGAACTGCAGTTGCGCAGCACTGTCCGGGACTTCGTGGATGAACGGATTCGGCCCAAAATCGCCGGCTGGTATGAGGATGCCCGCTTCCCGCTCGAACTTGTGCCCGAGCTTGGAAAGTTGGGGGTCCTCGGGATGCACCTGAAAGGCTACGGATGCCCGGGCCGCAGCGCCGTCGAGTACGGCCTCGCCGCCATGGAGTTGGAAGCCGGCGACTCAGGGCTTCGGACTTTTGTCAGCGTCCAGGGCTCCCTGGCCATGAGCGCCATCCACAAGTGGGGGTCCGAGGAGCAGCGGAACGAGCACCTGCCGGCGATGGCTCGGGGTGAGAAGATCGGCTGTTTCGGGCTTACCGAGCCCACAGCCGGCTCCGATCCTTCCAGCATGGCGACTTTTGCGGCACCTGACGGAGACGGCGGTTGGGTCATCAACGGGGCAAAGCGCTGGATCGGGCTTGCTTCCGTGGCGCAGATCGCTGTCATCTGGGCCAACACCGCCGATGGGATCCGCGGGTTCATCGTGCCGACGGACACCCCCGGCTTCAGCGCGACGCCCATCAGTTCAAAGCTGTCAATGCGGGCCTCCATCCAGTGTGACATCAGTCTCGATGAAGTCCGGTTGCCCGCCAGCGCACTCCTGCCCGGCGCGCGCGGACTCAGCGGCCCGTTCTCCTGTCTCAACGAAGCCCGCTACGGAATCATCTGGGGCGCCATGGGTGCAGCCCGGGACTCCTACGAAGCCGCACTGGCCTATGCCCGGGACCGGCTCCAGTTCGGCAAGCCACTCGCCGGCTACCAGCTCACGCAGGAAAAGCTGGTAAATATGCTGCTGGAAATCCAGAAGGGGACCCTGCTGGCCCTTCATACCGGTCGACTGAAGGACGCTGGGACGTTGGAGCCTGTTCAGATCTCCGTGGGTAAGCTGAACAACGTCCGCGAGGCGATCGCCATCTGCCGGGAAGCACGCACCATCCTTGGTGGTAACGGCATCACTCTGGACTACTCGCCGTTGAGGCACGCGAACAACCTTGAGTCAGTGCGCACGTATGAAGGTACCGACGAGGTCCACACCCTTATCCTGGGCCAGCGGATTACAGGCATCTCGGCGTTCCGGCAGGAGTGACGGTTATGGCAGGGGCCGGTGCGGCCACGTGCCATACCGTTCAGGCGGTTAAAGCCTAAGTGCTCCGGACCATGAAGCTCCGTTGTAGCCGGCCGGCCCGAAGCCAGCAGATCGATCCGATGGTTGGCGCGACGTCGCCCGTCCTGGCAGCCTTCGATGAAACAGCACTCACCGACCCCATCGGGCAGTGGGTCCTCCCGTCAATTTTTCGCGATCCTGATGTTGCTCTGGGGATCAGGACGGCACTGCAGGACCCCGGTCGACGGAAACCATGTTGGTTGAGTGTGAAACTTTGGACTGGGAGCAGAAGCGGCGGGCAACGAACGGTTGCGGGTGTATTGCGTCGCCGAACTAAAATGTCGGACCCTCCTGGAAAGCTTTGGTTATGGAAACCGGAGCGGTTGTGGATGCGAAAGGCAAGGCCGGGGTGTCCGGTGCCGTCGCATCCCTGACCGGGCTGGTGGACGAGCTTGCAGGAGCCCTGAGCGGTTCTTCGAATGCGGCAGATAGTGCTCACGGCGTCGACAGTCATGATCCGCTTCGGGAAGTTGCCGAGTCCTGCCTGGACGGTCTGGGCATCGTGGCCCGGATCGAAGCTGCTACTGCAGCCGTGAAAGTGCGGCTGCTCGCAGAGTATTCGGAGGCCGCAGCCGCCATGGAAGCGCCGGCGGAAAGCGCCTATGAATCATCGGCGCGGGACATGAGTGTCGTCGCCGAAGTCGCCTGTACGCTCACCATCGCCGAAGGAGCCGCATCCGCGCTGCTGCAGGACGCCCATGCGCTCACCTGCTCTCTTCCGGCGACGCTTAAGGCCATGGAGGCCGGCGCCGTCTCCTGGCGGCATGCCCAGATCATGGTCGACGAAACCAGCAGCCTGGACGCTGCAGCTGCAACAGCCTTGGAAGCTCACTTCCTGGACCCGGAGGCGCCTAACGCGGCCCGGGGTGCATCTGCCGGAGAGCTGGTCCCGGGTCGTTTCCGTCGGAAAGTGCGCGCCTGGCGGGAACGCCATCACCCCGAGTCCCTGACAATCAGGCATGTGAAGTCCGTTGCAGATCGGCGGATGGAGTACTCGCCGGACCGGGACGGTATGGCCCGTGTTTCGCTCTACATGGCTGCGGACACGGCCTGTGCCATCTGGAACAGGACGTCCGCCCTGGCCCGTGGGTTGCAGGGACCGGACGAGCCGAGAACCCTTACCCAGCTCAGGGCAGACGTGGCCGCAAAATTGCTGCTCGGGGACACCGGGGACCTCGCCGGGCCTGGGCCGTCCCTCAAAGCTGATGTGCTGGTCACGGTACCGGTCTGTTCCCTCCTCGGTGCCGCAGACGAGCCTGCAGACCTGGACAATTACGGACCCATTCCTGCATCGATGGCGCGCAAACTTGTCGCGGAAGGTGCCGGCTCGTTCTACCGCGTTTTGGTGGACCCACGCGACGGAGCTCCGCTTGAACTTGGCCGGACCAGCTACCGGCTCCCGGAATCGCTGAAGCGGTGGTTGAGGATGCGGGATGGAAAGTGCACTTTTCCCGGCTGCAGCAACCACAGCCAGGACAATGAGGCGGACCACCTCAGGGCCTGGGAGCGCGGAGGCGCCACCGGAATCAGCAATCTGGGACAGTTGTGCCCCAAACATCACCGGCTCAAGCACCGAACCGGCTGGAGTCCTGGTCCGGCTTCCCGGAATGAGCCGCCGGGCTGGACTTCTCCAAGTGGCCGCCAGTACAACGCCGAGCAAGCGGACCGGGAACCCACACTCTGGCCGCCGGGCTGGCTTCCGGAAGGGGCCAGCGTGCTTGAGGTATTGGTTGTGGATTATCTCGCGGTCTCCTGACGAGCGGTCAGTCGGGCTGCCCAGAGGACACACCCTCGAGCTCCATCACGGCCGGGGAACTCATGCCCGCGCCGACGTTGAAGTTCCCCGCCGTTCACTCTGATGCAACCAGGAAGCCCTGAATCGTTTCGCCAGGCCAAGCAGTCTTTTCACGCACCCTCTCGCCCGGAGCACCCCATCACCGGGCGGACATCCCCGAGGTACCAGGAGTACTCCAGTGTTCGTGAAAAGCACCCTCGCCGCCGTCGCCGTCCTCGCCTCCCTGGCCGGGACAGCCGTAGCCCCCGCCACTGCGGCCCCAGCACAGGCCCCCACCCAAGCCCAGGCCGAGGCACCCAGTCCGGCGCCCGTCGTCGGCCAGCCCCTCGCCGGGACGCACGCCCACAACGATTACGAGCATGACCGCCCCCTGTTCGACGCCCTGGACCACGGCTTCACCAGCGTCGAGGCGGACGTATGGCTGGTCGACGGCGAGCTTCGCGTGGCTCACGACCTGGCCGACGCCAAGCAGGGCGTCACGCTCGAGCGCCTGTACCTCGACCCACTCCGAGACCTGGTCCGCAGCCAGCCTGGCCACAGCGTCTACCCGAAATGGGACGGCAGCCTGCAGCTCCTGATCGACATCAAGAGCGAGGGCGAGTCCACCTACGCCGCCATCGAGCAGGAACTGGCTGAGCACCGGGACATCATGAGCCGCTACACCAACGGCAAAGTCAAGACCGGCCCGGTCACCGCCGTCATCAGCGGCAACCGTCCGCTGGCCACCATGCAGGCCCAGGACAAGCGCTACAGCTTCTACGACGGCCGCGCCGCCGACCTCACCTCCGGCCTGCCCGCCGCCCTCATGCCGCTGGTCAGCGACAACTGGACCAAGCTCTTCACCTGGCAGGGCGTCGGCCCCATGCCCGAGGCCGAACGCGCTAAGCTGCGCGCCTTCGTGACCACCGCACACGCCAACGGCTACCGCGTCCGCTTCTGGGCCACCCCGGACCAGCCCGGTACCGCCCGCGACGCCGTCTGGACCGAACTCGCCGACGCCGGCGTGGACCACATCAACACAGACGACCTCGTCGGCCTACAGCAGTTCCTCACCGCCCGCGGCGCCTGAGCCCCCACTCCAGCCGACAACAGAAACAGGACCATACCCATGCCTGCAAGAACACTCAAGATCACGACGGCGGCGCTCACCCTGGCGTTCGGCCTCCTTGCGGCGCAGCCCGCCTTCGCCCAAACAGCCCAGGCGGACAGCACCAGCGACATCGCCCAGGCGTTCACCTTCGCCGCCATCGGCGACATCCCCTACGGCGCCACCGAGATCGCCAAGTTCCCGTCCCGCATCCAGGACCTGAACGCTGACAAGGAGCTGAAGTTTGTAGCACACGTGGGCGATATCAAGAACGGCTCCACCGTTTGCTCCGACGAGTACTTCTCCTACATCCGCTCCCAGTTCGACACCTTCACGCACCCCCTGGTGTACACGCCCGGCGACAACGAGTGGGTGGACTGCCACCGCACCAACAACGGCGCCTACAACCCACTGGAGCGCCTGGACAAGATCCGGGACGTCTTCTTCAACCAGCCTGGCAAGACGCTCGGCGCCACCATGCCGGTGAAGTCGCAGGAGAGCCTCGGACTCCCTGAGGATGTCCGCTTCGAGAAGAACCGGGTGGCCTTCTCCGTACTGAATGTGCAAGGCAGCAACAACTCCCTGCTGCCATGGACCGGCCTGGGCAAAACTGAAGCCACGCCCGAGCAGCTTGCCGAGGTTCAGCACCGCACGGACGCCGTGACCGCCCAGATCCACCAGTCCTTCGCCGACGCCAGGCGCAGCAACGACCGCGCCGTGGTGCTCATGCAGCAGGCCGACATGTTCGATCCGTCGCTCCTGGCCGATGCCACGGCAAACCCGGCCACCGTCTCCGGCTTCCGCGGGATCGTGCAGGCCATCGTCGAGGAGACCAACAACTTCGACGCCCCGGTCTACCTGGTCAACGGCGACAGCCACGTCTTCGCCGAAAACCAGCCCCTCGCGAAAGGCTCGCCCTGGCTGGACATCTACGGGGCGCCCGCCGCGGACAGCCTGCAGCGCATCACCGTGGACGGCGCCAACAACGCCGTGGACTACGTGCGCTTCACGGTCGCCGGCAACAGCGCCAAAGGCACCGACGTGCTGAGCTGGGAAAAGGTCCCCTTCAGCCAGTAGGCACCCAACGGAAGCGGACGACGGCGGGCGTCACCCGCCGTCGTCCGCTTTCTGCGCGTCCCTACACCCGCTGGCTGGTGAGAGCAGCCAGCGACGCCAATTTCGCTTCACCCACCGGCTCTTCGGGCAGCAGGGGAATCAGGGCAACCATGTCCGCCATGGACCGCACCGTGGCAATCTGTTCGATTTCGTGTGCGGCACGGGCCTGAAGCAAGGGGGTGCGAGGGCGGGCAGCAGCGATCGAGCTGTTGATGACCCAGGCCCAAGGCTTGATCCCGGCCCGTTCCAGATCGTCTTCCAGTTCCTTGGCCTCCAGCACCGGTGTGGTTTCAGCCAGCGTAACCAGGATGACCTTCGTCAATGCCGGATCCTGCAGGCGCATCAGCGGCGTCACGAACCCCATCGAGTCGCCCACCTGCCGGGAAATCTCCCGGTGGTACGAGCCTGTGGCGTCCAGGAGCAGCAGGGTGTGTCCGGTAGGTGCGGTGTCCATCACCACGAAGTTCCGCCGGGACTCCTGGACCACCCGGGAAAACTGCCGGAACACCGCCACCTCGTCCGTGCACGGGGACATCAAGTCCTCCGCCAAAGCTGCGCGTCCTTCGGCATCCAGGCTGCGGCCCTTGGTGTCCATGACGTGGGCGCGGTATTCCTCAATGGCCGTTGCAGGGTCGATCCGGGACACCTTCAGCCCAGCAACAGGCCCATGCAGTGTCTCGGTCAGGTGTGCTGCGGGGTCGGTGGTGGTGAGATGGACCGCGTGTCCTCTCTTGGCCAGGGAGACCGCAATTGCGGCGGCAACCGTGGTCTTTCCCACGCCGCCCTTGCCCATGCACATCACCAGCCCGTGACCGTCCCGCTCGATGCCGTCCACCAAGGCCGCGAGCGGTGCATCCTCGACCTCCGGGACCGACGAAGGGCCCTCCTCCGCGCCGGCGGCGGCAGTGAACAGTGACTCGAGCGCGGGAATACCTACCATGTTGGCGGCTTTGAGGTCGAGGACGTCGCGGGGGAGAGCAGCGATTGACTCCGGAATGGTCGCCAAGGCCGCCGCCCGGGGCACGGAGGGCCTTTGCCAGTTCCTCCTCGCCCCCGCCCTTGGGAAAGACGCCGTTGACGACCAAATACCCGCCGCTGATTCCGATCCGGTGGAGCTCGAGATAAGTCCGTTCCACCTCTTTCAGGGACGATGCCTGCGCACGGGTCACCAGGACAAGCCGGGTGCGCAGGGGATCCCCAAGTGCCTGGACCGCCTTTGCGTATACCTCCTTGTGCCTGTCCAGCCCGGACAGCGGACCCAAGCAGGAGGGTTCCCCTGCCCCGGTGGCGAGGAAATCTGTCCATGATCCGGGAAGCTGCAGCAGGCGGATGGTGTGACCGGTTGGCGCGGTATCAAAGATGATGTGGTGGTACTGCGCGTACGAGGAGTCGTCTCCGAGCAGGCTGGTGAACTCGTCGAAGGACGCCACCTCCGTGGTGCAGGAACCGGACAGGCTCTCCGCGATGCCGGCCAGTTCCGTCTCAGGCAGGACTCCCCGGACAGGAGCCAGGATCCGCTCCCGGTACGCGTCGGCCGCCTGCTCCGGGTCGATCTCCAGCGCAAAGAGGCCCGGCACATCAGGAATGGCGGTGATGGTATTTCCAATGGCCAGGCCGAAGACTTGGCCGATGTTGGAGGCCGGATCCGTGCTGACCAGCAGCACCTTCCTGCCGGCCCTGGCGAGGGAGAGCGCGGCAGCGCAGGCCACCGAGGTCTTGCCCACCCCACCCTTGCCGGTGAAGAACAGGAACCGGGGCGAATTTTCGAGAAACTTCACGGCCGGATGACCTGCTGGGCGGGATGGATATGACTGGCCATGATCCTGTTCCTGGCGTTCTTCGGGCAGACGGTCAGTGCCAGTCTTTCAAGCCACCGGGAAAGTCCCTAGAGCCGAACGTCCCGGACGACGGCGGGCGCCCACCCGCCGTCGTCCGCTGCGGTTTCAGGGTCTGGACACCGGTGGTCGCCGGACTTATCGTGCAAAGGTGGCGGCTGCCTGACTGGCAGGATGGCCAGTGCTGCCGGTCCGCCGTTGCGGCCGTCCGTCATGAGGAGGAAGCAGATGGCACACGTTGAAGAGGTTGAAGAGACGGTTGAAGTCGCAGTTCCGGTGCGGACCGCGTACAACCAGTGGACCCAGTTCGAATCCTTTCCGCAGTTCATGTCCGGCGTCGAGTCGGTGACCCAACTGACCGACACCACCAACCACTGGGTCACCAAAGTGGGCGGGGTCCAAAGGGAGTTCGATACGGAAATCGTTGACCAGGCGCCTGATGACCGGATCGCCTGGCGCAGCACCGACGGCAAGTCGCACGCCGGCATCATCAGGTTCACGCCGCTGGATGCCACCCACACCAAGGTCAAAGTCCATTTCGAATGGGCGCCGGAAACCGCCACTGAAAAGGCCGGCGCAGCGCTGAAGATCGACACCATGCAGGTCAAGGCGGACATGCGGAAGTTCAAGGACTTCGTTGAATCGCGTGGCACCGAAACCGGTGGTTGGCGAGGCGAAGTCTAGGGACGTCTATCAAAGCGGACGACGACGGGTGCCCCCCGGCCGTCGTCCGCTTCCTTATGCGCGGCGGAGGTCCGCCGCAATGGCCGGGAGCCCACCTGTTGCGGACCGCAGCTCCGGTGTGCCAAGATTCCCCTGATCGTGAACCGACTCCAGGAGGTGAGACCCATGAACGCTGTACACGTAATGGGTGCTCCCCCGTTGTCTACGATCCGCGGCTGACCCAGCCGCCACCGGGAGCGCCGAACAGGCAAATTCGCGAAAGGCGACTCCCATGAATACAACACCTTCTTCCATCCCGCACGATGCTCCGGCGGCGAGTGCCAGACGCGCGCTGGTCCTCGGTGGTGGCGGCTCCACCGGCAACGCCTGGCTGATCGGCGTCGTTGCCGGCCTGGCAGACGCCGGACTGGACGTGACCGGCGCCGACCGCATCATCGGAACCTCGGCCGGATCCACGGCCGCCGCGCAGATTGCCGGTGCCACCCCGGCCGAACTTTATGCCGCGGTCCTGGACGCTCCGCTTCCGCAGCGGACGCGTCCCGCGGGAACGCAGGCGTCCGGCAGCCCTGCGTCCAACCACGCGGTGCCCAACCACTTGGAGCGGACCGGCAGGCTCATCGCCGCCTCCGCGGACGCAGCGGACATGCGCCGCAGGATGGGTGCCGCGGCGCTCGACCTGGCGGCGTCCCACGACGGCTCGGAGCGGTGGCGGGCTACCGTCGCGGCGCGGCTGCCCAGGCAGGAATGGCCCGAGCATGAATTGCTGATCACTGCAGTGGACGCCACCAGCGGGGAACCGGCGGTGTTTGACCGCCACAGCGGCATCGGCCTGGTTGACGCCGTAGCAGCAAGTTGCTCCAGCGGCTCCGCATACCGGATTGGAGACAAGGGCTATATCGACGGCGGCTACCGGCGCAACGAAAACGCCGACCTTGCCGCGGGGTGTGGGCGGGTCCTGGTTCTGTCGCCTTTCGGGGGCAGGACGCGGATGCCACTGGAGTGGGGCATGCAGTTGGCGGCGCAGGTGGAAGAGCTGCGCGCGGGTGGCAGCAGGGTCGAGGCCGTCTTCCCGGACAGCGGGGCCGAGCACATGTTCGGTGCCAACGCGATGGATCCGTCACTCCGTCCGGCCGCGGCTCACGCCGGGTACAACCAGGGCAAAGCCCTGGCCGCAAGGCTCATGGAATTTTGGAAGTGATCGTTTCAAGGGAATAAAAGAGCGCTTTTCTCCTCCTTTGTGAAGGTTATCCAGGATTTTCTGTGATTTATGTAAGGAAAAGTGCAGAAGTGCGCTTCGCATCGAATTAGAGAGTTTGTGCTGGCAGGCGGGTCACATCCATGGGCGGCTCCCATCCCTTCCCTGCCGGGGTTCACGGCGGTCCGCGGCAGGACTGGATAAAAAAATTAAAGCAGGTATGGTTTCGGATAACGCAAAGCAAAGAAAGGCGTGATTCCGATGTCCGGAAAATCCCCCAAAAGCGGCGCCACTAAAAAGGCCGGCAAATCAATCCTGGAAAAACGGGCCGAAAAAAGAGCCAAAAATGAAAACAGCGAACTCGGTTTTGTAAAACCGCGGAAAAACCAGCGCTGACCACGCCAGCGGGTGGCCGCCCGGGACTCCTAGCCCGCGGCCGCCCGCGCCACCCCGGCAGTTTCACCAGGACTGAACGCCGGGGGATCAGCCGAAGGACACCACAATGATGACCTCACACAATGCTTTAGTCGTCCCCACCCGACTCACCCAGCCGGTGCACATCAGGCCGATCGACCTTGATGAGACGGCCTTCCAAAAGATCGCGTCAGGCGGCATCGGCCTCCTCGCGGGCATGGATTGGCACGTCTACCTGGACAGCCCCCCAAACAGGCCGGCCACGAATGTCCGCGCCGAGGTGCTCATCCGCGAGGCCGGCATCGACCTTGACGGAACCATCCAAGGGACGGCCCTGTTCCTGGGACGCGACAGGCTGGACGGAGAGTGCGACGCTCCACGCCATCTCATCAGGCTGGCCGAGCAGCTGTTCGACCTGCCGCTCGCAGCGTAGCCGGCCCGGCACTCAACGGCGCGTGCCGGGCCACACTGTTGGGGAACGGACGGCGGCGGACGCGCATCCGCCGTCGTCCGCTCTCTTTACTTCTCCAACAAACCGCCGCTTGCCCACCGGCGGACTGCCAGTTTTTCTGAAGCGTCGAATTCCAGCAGCGCCACCCGGCAAAGTTCCTCCACATTCGCGGTCCAGGCCGTGGCAATTTCTGCTGCCGTCGCGTCGTCCCGCAACTGGAAATCGGCGTAGGCCAGGCCCTGCAGCACAAAGTTCACCGCATTGCGGGAGACAGGTTCGCCGGCACTGACGCAGTCGTCCCGCACCTGCCGGGCCAACTCATTCCGGTTGAGCTGATGTTCCCTGAGGCGCGCCTCCATGGAGGTGAAGATCTGGCGGAACTGGGCTGCCGACAGTGCCGGAACATCCGTCACGCGGGTGACCCGCTCCTCCACCCCGGGCTGAACGTCGGCAGGCGCGGGAAGGTCTTCAGCGGAGAATCTCTTTGCGTCCCAGACCCAGCCGCCCTTGGCGGGTGAGTATTCGATGTCTTTGCCAATCTGCGCCACCCAGGATCCGAACCGCCCAAGACCGGCCCAGTCCGTCTTCAACGACGGCTCTGCGGTGAGTGCCCGGTGTGCAACCATCGCTCCGGCCACCGGGCCTGGCGCAGACCGGACGAACTTCATCACTTCAAGGACAGCGGGTGAACCAGTCTTCGCCTTTGCCTTGGCCGTTGCCGGGCTGGGTGGTTGTTTCGCTGACGCCACGGCGTGAATGGGTTCCGCGGTGGTGCCGTTGAGAATCGCGACGAAGTCATGGGACTCCACCACATGGTCTGCCATCTCCCGGTAGGCAAAGGCAACGGCGCCGGCGGCAATGACGGTGGTCATCCGGTCGGCTGCCCGGAACCGCTGGATCAGGGACGTGAAGTCGGCGTCGGCCGAGGCGATGAAGAACTCCTCGATACCTACGCTTCCGGCAAGTGCATCCATGGCATCGAGCACCAGGTTGATGTCGGTGCTGCTCTTGCCCCGCTGCGTCAGCGAGGGGCAGTCGATCACGCGAAAACCGGCCCGGGTCCAGTAGGGGCGGTATTTGGAGTACACCATGGGGTTCAAGTAGCAGTTGCGGATCAGGAACCGCCGGGTCTCGTCCCCGGTTCCCCCGTTGGACAAAGCATCTGCCCACTGCTTGGGATCCTCGGCAAAGCGTCTTGCCGCCGCCGGGTCCAGGGCCTGGAGGCCAGTAAAGACATTGTCGAAATCAACAAACATCGCTGCACGGATGCCAGGCCTGCGTACCGGTTCAGGTGCCTTGTTCATTGGGTCAGTGTGCCAGCAGCGCCGGGCCACGCGTGCTGTTGGTGCTGCGACACGCAAGAGGACGACGGAGGATTGCCACCCGCCGTCGTCCGCCCTGTCCGCCTGCTATTCCTCGATGGTGACGCCGCGCCAGAACGCGATCCTGTCCTCAATGTGCTTGGCGCGCGGCTTTGCCTCCGGGTAGTACCAGGCCGCAGCTTCATTCAGCTCGCCGTCAACCTCCAGCGTGTGGTAGCTGGCCGTGCCCTTCCATGGGCAGAACGTGTTCTTGCCGCTGTAGCGCAGGTACTCAGCGTTGACGGCGTCGCGCGGGAAGTAATGGTTGCCCTCCACCACCACAGTGTCCGCGGATTCGGCGATGACTCTTCCGTTCCAGATAGCCCTGACCATCAGTTCCCTTCCGTCGCTGCCGTCCCGCAAGGGTGACGGTTGTACGGATGCCAACGGCCTGGAAGCCGCGCTTGTTCCCCGCAGCCCCCTAGCGCGGGCTCTTGTCGATGACGCAGAACCGGTTCCCGTCCGGATCCTCAAGGACCACAAAGTCTGGGTCCTCCGGGTACAGGTCCCAGTCCACCCGCTTGGCACCGAGCGAGACCAGGCGCTCCACCTCCGCGTCCTGGTCATCCGCATAGAGGTCCAAGTGGATCCGCGGGTGGTCCTGGACAGGGGTTTCGCTGAGCATGAGCGACAACTCCGCACCAGGGCCCGACGACGGCACAAGGGTCACCCACGTTTCGTCACCGGGTTCCTGGGGGACATAGCCCAGGGCGTCATGCCAGAACTTGGCGGCGGCTGCGATGTCGTTGACGCCGAGGACTATGGTTCCGATAGTCAGCATCCGCCCAGCCTAAACCTCGCCGCAGCGGCCCCGCTAGACAGGAACGGCGAAAAAAAGGCCCGGTTCCGCGGCGGAACCGGGCCTTCCCTTCCACTACTAGGCGACCGGCACCACGCTGCAGTCCGCCGTCGACCCTTTAAGCTGAGGCGCCCAGCCGTCCGTTCCCTGCAGGTAGTTCCTGGCTGCGTAGCTGCCCGCCTCCGGCCCGGGCAGCTGCGGGCGGTCCAGCGTTACCTGTGCACCAGGGCCGCGGTTGTTGAACTCGTGGAACCGGGCCTCGCGCCAGGAGAAGCCGCTCATGTCCGTCCACGGCGTACCCGAGATGTGCGCGCCAAGCCAGGAATCCCTCACCAGGACCTGCGCCACCGCCTTCGGGTCCCCGCTGGGATGCCACGGCCTGCCAAAGTGGACGGAACCGGCGGCGGCGTCCGAGACAAGCCGGCACCGGTCAAAAAGGTACCCGTACTTGATGGAAAGATCCTGGCTACCCGCCGTGACGTAGCCGTTGTTGGTCGTGGAACCGCGGTTCAGGCTCTTGATCTCGCAGCCGCTGAAAACGGCGGTGCCGCGGCCGAAAATGAAGTCCACGTCCCCCTCCACATAACAGCTGTCGAAGTAGAAGCGGGCCTGGACACCCGCGCCGGGGGAGTTGACCAGCAAGGTGTCCTGGTTGCCCAGCAGCCTGACATTGGACAACACCGACCGGTCCCCGGTGACGTGCAGTGCGACAGCCTGGCGGTCCTTCATCCCCAGGTTGGCGGCTTCGTCGAAATCGTTGCTGATGGTCAGGTTCCGTGCCACGAAATCCGGCCCGTCAACCCGTACGGATGCGCTGCCCGAGGTGCCGAAGTTCCCGCTGCCATCCGGCTTGGGAGTCCCTGAGGCGTTGTTGTAGACCAGCACCACATCCTCCGGCCTGCCGCCCTGCCCAACGAAAGTGATCCGCGGCTTGGTGGCCGGAATCCGGACGGCTTCCCGGTAAGTGCCCGGTTGGATCCTGATGACCGTCCGCTGCAGGCTGCCCGCCGGGACCGAATCCACAGCGGACTGAACAGTCGGGAACGTGCTGCCCGGGCCGACGTCGAGCGTCACTGGCAGGTCCACCGGACGTTCACTGGGCCAGTACACCTCCAGCAGGGGATCGGTGCCGGCGTCGATATTCAGGAAGTAGCCAGGCGGGACGATCTGCTTGGATTGCAGTTCGCGGGCCACCAGGCGGGCCACCTCCACGGCCCCGAGGGCCTGGAAATGGGTATTGTCCTCGGAACCCTGCGGATACTGCGGGTGCTGGCCTGGGGCGAGGAAGAGGAAGCGCGACTTGGTTCCTTCCGGCCCCAGTTCCTGCCACAACTGCTTCGAAGAAGCCGTCAGGTCCACCAGGGCAGTGCCCGACGCCGCGGCAAGTTCGCGCACTGCCCGCGGATACTCACCGTGGGAATCCTTTGCATTGCCGGACGCATCAAAGCGGCGGCGCTCTACCGGGGTGGCCAGCACGGGCTTGCCCCCGCGTGCCCTGGCGCCGTCGATGTACTGGCCCAGGTACTCCTTGAAGGTGGAATCAGGAAGAGTCCCGCGGGCGGGATCGGCAACCTTCTCGTCGTTGTGGCCGAAGCTGATGAGCAGGTAGTCGCCCGGCTGCATCAGGGCCAGCACGCGGTCCAGCAGGCCTGCATCGGCAAAGCTCTTCGAGGACGCTCCGGACCACGCGTAGTCGAAGACGGTCGCCTGCGGTCCCAGCAGGAGCGGCAGGGCCTGTCCCCACCCCGCGCGGGGCCGTTCTGACTGTTGGTACGCCGACGACGTCGAGTCCCCGACCACAAAGATGACGGGCTTGGTGCGGGGCTTCGTGGGGTCGGAGCTGGCCTGGGCGACGGCGGTTGCCACGCCTGTTCCGGAGAGAGCCGCAGTGCCGGCAGCGAGGGCCAGGGAGGCCAGGACGCTGCGCCGGCTGGGCAGGATTGCGGCCATCAGGAGTCCCTCCCGGCGGTGAAGATGGGGCCCGTGGAGTCCTTTAGCAGGGCCGGTACGGCCTGGGCCGGGTGGACCTGGGTGCGGAAGGTGGGCGTCCAGGAGGTATCCGCTGCCAGCTGGTCGGCAGGCGCAGCAGCAGCGTTGTACTCGGCGCGAATGTCCGTGATCTTGCCATTGACCGCATTGGCGATGGTGGTGATCTGGGTTCCCTTGTAGCGGCCGATGATGTCAGCGGCGGTGATTCCCTCCGGCAGGGTGAAGGCGTTGGCCTCCGCGTACAGGTGGGAGCTGAAGCCGGCGCCCAGGCTGTACTCGTAGGGAATGGGGCTGTCCGCCGTTACCTTGTAGTGGTTGTTGTACACGTCCACCTGGCCGAAACGCACCCGCGGGGCACGCTGGCCCACGTTCTCGAAGACGTTGTGGTGGATGGTGACGCGCAGTTTGCCGGGGTCGCCACGGGTGGCGGAGTCGGTGGAGCCGATCAGGAGCAGTTTGTCGTGGTCGGAGAACCGGTTGTAGGACATGGTCACCAGGTCCGAGCCGTTGGTGACATCCACCGCGCCGTCGTGCACCTGGTAGGGGCGGCCGAAGTAGAGCGGCTGGGAGCTGTCCAGGTTGGGGGCGTCGGTGAAGGCGGAGTGGTCGATCCACACGTGCGTGGCTTTGTTGATGACCTGCAGCAGATCGTATTCGCTGTTCCAGTTGCCTTCATCCCCGTCAGTGGGATCCCAGGCGGGGAAGCAGTCGGCGGAATCCCGCAATGTCAGGTTCCGCACGATCACGTTGGTGGCGCCGTTGATACGCATCGCCGCGCCGGTGATGCTGCTGTCCGGGGTTGCTCCGACGATGGTGGTGTTGCTCGGGATGTCCCAGCGGATGGTCTTCGCCTGCTTTGCCGCGGCCAGGCGGCGGGCGTCCTCCTGCGGACCTGCGGGCTCCTGGCTGCGTCCGTAGGTGGCCGGGTCGAAGTCCCGGAGGTACTGCTCCAGACTGTAGCCGGTCCCCTCGGCGTAACCTTCGCAGGTCAGCTGAGTTCCATCCGGTGCCGTGTTTGCGTTGATGGTTCCATGGACCCTGACGATCTTGGGTTGGGTACCGGCTTCCGCGAAGGCCGCCAGCATCTCGGCTTTGGTGGTGACGTCGTAGACGTGGGCGCCTGTGGCTGCTGAACCGCCCGTGGTTCCCGTCCCTTCTGACGCCCAGCCGTTGCCTTCGGCAAGGACTTGGCGCTCCAGTGGTGTCTGGGCGGTTTGGGCAGTGGGGTCGGCCGCAGGGTTTGGAGCTGCCCCTGCCTGGGTTGGAATGATGAGGGCTCCGGCTACTGCCAGTGCTGCGGATAAGGACACGTAGGCACTGCGTTTTCGCATGTTATCTCTTCCGTCATTGGAATGAACTGCGCGCCCCGGTCCGCGGTCCACTATGACGCCGATCACTGGAGGGCGCTGACAAGGACATTATCGAGAAAGCGGTTTCTCAGCAAGAGGAGAGGCTGATGTTTATGGAGTGCCGGAAGTTTCTGCGGCCGCCTTGGCCGGCAGCACGGGTGCCCGCAGCTAGACTCGCGTTCCATGCGGGAGAACGACATACCTGAGAAACGCCAACCGTACAAGCGCGCCAAAGTTCCTGCCGCCGTCGTGCCTTTACTGGGTGTCTTGATCATGGTGGTGGGATGCTTCATCGCGTGGAGCAACCGGAACAGCTACGTAGGCTGGTTCGCTTACGCGCCGCTGAGCAATGAGGTCTTCACAGCCAACGGCATGGCATTCATCAGCCCGGGCACCCAGATCGGGCTGGCGGTCATGGTTGCCGGACTGCTGGTGCTCGCGTTCTGGGCGGGTTACCGGGCGGGCCGGAGAGGCAGCTCCGGCCGGCAGTAAAGGTTAAAGCGCCAAGAAAACGTCGCTGGCGACGTGCCTTAGCGTTCGGGTTTGTTGATGGGCTGGTCCAGTGCCACGCTAATGGTCTGGCCTGGTGCCAGCTCGCCGTTCGGCAAGTCTGCAAACTCGTACCACGCCCCACCCGTGCCCTTACTTGGACGGTTGGCCGACCTTACGTCTGTCACGCCGAAGCGGAAGGCAACCTGGAGTTCGATGTCGCCGGGCGCCGTGGTGTAGGTCAGCGGAATCCCGTTGGCATCGGCGGTGAACGTTCCCTGGGCGCCTTCAATTTTCACGTCGCCAGGAATCAGTTGAACCTTCGTCCCTGCGTGGATGGGCTCATTCGCTGCCAGTGAAGGGTTGTACAGCAGGATCTGTGCCGTGGTTGAGCGGAACTTGTAGCCAAGGCTGTCGAACGAGTCGCCGTCCACCGTGGTGTAGAAGACCGTCTGGCCGAACGAGTTTTTGACCTCTGTCCCGGACCCGGAGCGGCTGTCCACCGGCTTCTTCTGAAGCTGGATGAGCCTTCCTGCCTGGATGTAGAAGACGTTCCCCCGCTCATAGGTGAAGGGCACCTTGTTCGCCTCGGCCAACTGCTTTTCGGTGAGGTTGAAGCGGTAAGTGATGCCGCTCAGGGTGTCGTCGGGTTCCACCAAGTAGCTGGTCGGGATGCCATCTGCGTCAACGGTCACAGGGCCGCTTGCGCCGGTTCCCGGCCCGGCCGGAATCAGGCGGAGCCGTGTGCCCGGAGTGAGGGGGGTCCCGGGCTGGAGGCCGTTAAATGCGGAGAGCTTGGCCTCGGAAAGCTTGTAGGCGGCAGCCACCGCCGCAGGAGTGTCGCCTCCCACACTGGTGTAGAAGTCCGCGTTGCCAAACGAGTCCCGCACGGTTTCCCCACCCAGGGGAGGCTTCGCGGCGGCGGACGATGTGGGGGAAGTTGGCACGGCTGCGGCGGCCGGTTCCACTTGGGGTGGAGCGCCCGCGTAAGTGCATCCTGCCAGTCCCAGCGACAGCACAACAAGGAGCGCGGCTGGCCGAACCAGGGACAGGCCTCTCGCCGTTGTTGATGTACTGCCAGTTTCCACCATGGATATGCCCCCCAATAAGTCCGGCGCAGCCGAGTCCGGCCCCCAGCGGGCCAGAAGCGAGCCTAGTGGATGAACCGGGAGCGCGCTGTAGTAGCCGTCAAAGAAGCAAGCGGACGACGGCGGGACGCGCCCGCCGTCGTCCGCTCAAGAAGGCGCGTGGCTGATTCAGTCCTCGTAGACCGCGATGAAGCGGCCCACCACGCCGCCCTTGCGCAGTTTGTCGATGGCGTCCGGGATGTCAGCCTGCTTGATGAGGTTCATCGGCGGGTTCAGCTCGCCGGACTTCATGAGGGCATAGAGGTTCTCGAGGTCCTCCTTGGTGCCCGACTTGGATCCCTTGATGGACAGCTGGTTGATGATCAGTGGGTAGGTGTTGATGGTCGCTTCGAGACGTCCCATGCCAACCTGGACCAGCGTGCCGAACTCGGCCAGGGTCTCAAGTGCCGCCGAGGTGGTGGTGCCGAAGCCGGCGTAATCCACTATCAGGTCCAGGTTTTTGTCCTTGAAGTCCGTGATGGAGCCACCCACGCCGGCGAGGCCAATCTCGTCCGCGAGCTTCTGCGTCTCGGGGTTCACCTCGGCGCCATAGACTTCGGCGCCTGCCAGCACTGCCACGCGGGCACCGATGTAGCCCAGTCCGCCCAGGCCGATCACGCCTACTTTCATGCCTGCCTTGGCCCCGCCCACGGCCATGATGGCGTGGTAGGCGGTAAGTCCGGCGTCGGTGGCCATCGCGCCCAGCTCGAACGAGACCTCATCGGGCAGCTTCACCAGGTTGTCGTCCGTGGCGAGCAGTTTGGGGCCGAAACCGCCGTCCCATTTGCCATAACCCAACGCGTCGCCGTCCTTCATGACGGGGGAGAGGCCAACCCGGTCGCCAACCTTCCAGTGCTCCATGCCGGGGCCCACCTCGGTGATGACGCCCGCATTTTCGTGGCCCATGGTGCGGGGGAGTTCCGGGAACAGCGGCATCCATCCGGCGTCGTCGAGGGCTGTCACGTCCGAGTGGCACACCCCGGCGGCCTTGACGCTGACTACTACCTGGCCCGGACCTCCACTGGGTTCAGCCACTTCGTTGAGGGTGAGCGGGTTGTTGGTGCCGGTGAACTGCCATGCCTTCATGGGGGGCATCTCCTTTGAATCCCTTGATGCTTCATGTATTTGCATGCAATTACAGCCTATGCCTGATGCGGCCCAGCGTAGCCCTGATGTGATGCAGTGAACATGACCGGCCTTTGCCGGTATGTGATGTGTCGGATATTTCCGACGTATACTGTCGTTGTGCTTCCCGATGTCTTCGCCGCCGTGTCGAACCCGGCGCGGCGGGTCATCCTGGACGAACTGCGCCAAGGGCCCCGGACGGCCGGTGAACTCACCGGCCTGCTGGACCTCAGCCGCCCCGCCGCGTCCGAACACCTCGCCGTGCTCCGGGGCGCGGGGCTGGTGCGGGAGGAGCGGCAGGGGCGGAACAGGGTGTACCGCCTCCAGCCGGCCAGGCTCGCCGAGATTGGCGGGTGGGTGAAGCACTTCGAGCGCTACTGGAACCAGCGGCTGGATGTCCTGGCCGACCTTCTGGACGAGGAGAAACCGACATGACCGAGAACGCCATCAGGCTCGAACGCCGCTACCCACACCCCGCTGCGGCCGTCTGGGCCGCGCTGACTACACCGGACCTGTTGGCCCGCTGGTGGGCGCCTGGCGACATCGCACCAGTGGTGGGCCACCGCTTCACCATGGACATGGACGCCTGGGGCCAGCAGCAGTGCGAAGTCCTGGCCGTGGAGCCCGGAACATCCATCAGCTTCCTCTTCTCCGAAGGCCAGCTGGACACCACCATCACCTGGCAGCTCGAACCCGTGGACGGCGGCACCATCCTCCACTTCGAGCACGCCGGCTTCCAGTTGGACACCCCTATGGGCCGCCACGCCATCGACGGCATGGGCAACGGCTGGCCTGGGCTGCTGGCCCGCGTTGACGGGGTTCTCGCCGGGGTGTCCTGACCTCCCCGCCTGCTGCTAGGCTCCCCGTAGCCAACCGTTGCACCGCCTCCCGGTTGGCTGTCAGCTTCGGTTGTGAGCGAAGGAAGCACCCATGACGGTTGCCCAGATCCAAGTGGACCAGCGCGTGATCGGAATCGATTCCCGGCGCTTCGCCTCGGTTGAGAAGGCGCTGGTGGAGCTCATCACCAACAGCGATGACAGCTACGCCCGGTTGGAAAAAGCCGGCGGCAACGTGACGGGCAGGATCCTGGTCAGCTACCAGCGGCACCACTCCGGGGCGGTACTGATGGTCAGCGACCAGGCGGAAGGCATGTCCTTCGAACAGGCGGGCCGCATCCTCAGCTACGGCGGCGCCCACAGCCCGTTGGCCCGCGGCGAGGGAGCAGGCCGCGGCTACTTCGGGCGCGGGCTCAAACAGGCCATCTTCGGCCTGGGCCACGGCTGGATCGAAACCGTCCAGGGTGGCCGCTTCACCAGGATCGACATCTTCCGGGGCAGCAACGGCGGTTACCTTTATGACGACGACGGTGCTGACCGGCAGGCGTTTCCTGCGGACTACGCCCGGCTTGGGATTCCCGATGGCGGCAACGGCACCAAGGTCACCATCGTCGTCGACAACCCGCACGCCACCATCACCCAGCAGGCCACCTTGCTGCAGCTCCTTGCGGACAACATCTACCTGCGGGACGTACTGGACCGGCGCACAGTGGAGCTGGAGCGCGGGCGCCCAGGAAACGGGGACAACGGCAGAGACCGCATCCGCTTCCACGAACCCCCGGCCATCACGCTGATAGGCCCTGACGAGCCAGGCAGGTTCAGCGTTGACGGCAGCGAGTACGCGTTCACCGTCACGCTCAAACGGGCACAGGATGTTGAACTGACGTTGAAGGGCGACGAACGGACCGCCGGCCTGGTGGTGGAGTCCGGCATGGCCGTGCTGGACTGCCAGATGTTCGAATTTGAGAACCAGGTGGGCACTGAATATCTGTTCGGAACGGTGCGGTGCCCCGCGCTGACCGAAATGCTGGGCAGAGGCAAAGCCATCATCAGCGACGAACGTGAAGGCCTGAACATCAAGGACCCTTTCGTTGCTGCGTTCTCGCACGCGGTGAGCCGGATGATCGCGGCGCCTGTCCAGGCCGAGAAAGACAAACTCACCCATCTGGAACGCGCCACCACCTCCGGGCGAACCGCCGAGATGATCGAGCATCTGCTGCAACACATGAGCGAGGCCGCCATCCTGGACCTGGGCCTGGAAACAGCACCCATTGTCCGGAACGGGGACGGCACACAGGAACCGGAGGCACAAGTCCCGGCGGCGCTGCGGTTCACAACGCCCTTCTACTACCGTCCCCCGGTGCATCCGTTCCACGTTGCCCTGCTGCTGGATCCAAGCCAACTGCCCGAGGGCGAAACCTTGGTGTTTGAGCTGGAACTTCCGGCCTCAATCCGGCTGGACCCGCTGCCCGCCCCGGTTCCCGTCAGTACCTTGGCGGAGACTCCCCGGCTTCAATGGACTGCAGCCGGGGACCGGGCTGGCGACCGCGGGGAGATTACCGCCAGGGCGGGGGACTACTGGGCGATCTGCGAAGTGGTCATCGCCGAGCACGCCTCACGCCACAGCGCAGACCAACCGCCGCACCAAGCCGCCGCCGGCAGCCTGCCGGCACCGCACCGCCAGGTCCACCGCCCCAGCCGGGACCACGGCGTCGACCTCTTTACGGGCTACGACTTCCGCAACCTCCACAACAGCACGGACCGCGCCGTGTACTCCGAAGAGGAACGGAAGGTCATTATCAACACCGCGGCCCCGACCGTCCAGCTCTACGTCGACGGGCGGGGACGCTTCCGCGACTCCGCCCGGCTCCTGCTCGCCGAACTCTTCCTTGACGTGATCTCGGACGAGCTGGCAAGGCTCCGCGTCGAACAGCACGGCCATGCCGATGATCTCGAAGCCTTCCGGAACGCCAAGCGGGCCATCATCGGCCGCTACGGCAGCGAAGTGCACCACACCTTCCTGGGCTGAGGTGGGGCAAGCGGCGCCTCATCGACGCGGGGGCGTTTACTGCCGGAAGGAGAAGGGTAACCATGGAGTATGACTGATAGCGGAGACGGCGGCGCCCACGACCCCTTTGACGGCAGCGACGAGCTTGTGGCCGAATCCGAACACCTCGAGACGCCTGAAACCATCGCCGAGGATGTGCGCCACGACATCCAGTTGGGCCATGTCCAGGATGACGTTAGTCATGTGCTGGAAGAGCGCTTCGAGGAAGCGGGAATTGACGCCCGCCCCGAGGAAGTGGACGATCTCGCCGAAGAAATCGAGCGGGACGCGTCCAGCTGAAGATCAGCCAGGACGGGCCTGAAACGGCGGGTAACGACCTGGACCAGTGCGCTGGCCGTGTTGGGCGCATGGCTCTGCGAGTCATACCGGTGGTCCAGGTGGCCCGTCCTGTCAGCGGGGCCGGTGGGAACTAGGGCCAGTCGGCCCGGGTGAAGCGGATGGGGCTGCGCAGGGTGAGAAGGCAGTCAGATGTCCATTCCGCCACCTTGTGCTGTACTTCCACTGAATCCACTGCCGCCGCCTGCGCATCCTGGCTTGTGGCGTCCTGAAGACCTTCAACCGAGCTTTTCACATGTCCCCCTTGGCAAAACCTGTGTGCCCACACTAGGCACCACCGAATGCCAAGGGAAGAGGGTTAATCCACCAGCCGGATAAACTGCGCAAATCTTGAGGATGGGCTGGCGCCGTCGGGAGGTTGGCCATGCCCGCCTACTTGCCGGCGCGTGCGAAGACGCTGCCGTAGAAAGCGGCCAGCGCCTCGGCTTTGGCCTGGATATCCGCCCGCGATGCCGTTCTGCTGGCTGCTTCGATTGACAGCGTTCCCCTGCGTGTCCCGCTCCGCACGTGCCATTCGCCTGTCCCGTCCGAGAGCTGATAGGCCACCGCGCAGCTCGCGTCAGCAGCGATGGTTGTGGGCAGCGCGGAAACCCCGGACCAGGGCCTGCTGCCTCCGCCGAACGAACTTTCCTGGATGCTTGTGCAGCCCCGCAGGCGGTCTGCCCGGGAGTCGAAGGGTATGCGCAGGCGAGTTGAATCATGGGCCGGGGGAAGCGGCAGGTTGCGGGCCTCGCCCACGCCGTTGATGATGGCTGCGAGTTCGGCATCCGAGAAGGGCCCGGACGGTGGCGCTGCTGATGCAGAGGGGGAATTGGAGGCCTGCGAAGAACGCGTCACACTGCTTGGAGGGCTGCTGGCCGACGGCGTACCACCGGGACGAACACCCTGCCAACGCGAGCAGGACTGCCGCCAAACACCCGAGTCCGCGCCGGCTGTTTCCTACCCATGCGGCACACGGTGCTTCGCGGGTCCACGAGCAGCCATCGCTTCCCTCCTTTCCCGCCAACGCCAGGCGTCAGCATCCACCGCAAGTCAGGGCCGAAGCACCCGGCCAGGGACAGGGCCGCCAAGGACAGGAGTGCCACCGGCAGCAGCAAGCGGAATCACTTCCAGCCGGTCCTCCGGCCCCGCAACCACCAGGACCTGATGGGCGGTGACGCCCTCCAGAGCCGCCGCCACCTGCCGCACGGCCTCCTCAACCCCCGGAGCAAGCGCGGCCGACGGCGGAAGTCCGGTGCCGCCGTCGTCCGCCCTCAGCCAGGTGGTCACCTTGGCACCTCCGGTGGCGTCAGCAATGCCGCGCGCCAGGGCCTCGGGATCCACGGAACCTGGTGGATATCCGCTGACGAGGGTGACCCGCTCAATCATTCGCTTGTGCGTAGGAGCGGCCGCGGCAAGCAGTTTCCGGTCATGCCGCCACAGCGCGAAGTGGTAGCCCGCAACGAGGCCTGCCGCCGCCAGGAGGCCGAGAGGTGCGCGGACGCGGTCCAGGAGGCTTCCGCCGGTGACATCGCCCAGCAGGAATTCGAACAGCCGGTAGCCAATGACCAGCAGGGTAATGAGGGCCACCACGGCACTGACGCCGAAAAACGCCACCAGGTAGACGCGCCGGCCGGGCGGAATATCCTCCGCTGTCCGCGGCTGGTGCCTGGGTTTCCAGGCCAGCCACCAGACCGGTGCTCCCACCACCAGGGAACTGAGGCCGCCAAGAAGCAGCGTGCGTGTGGCCCCGCCCGCCAACGGTGAGACGGCGGCGGCCAGCAGTGCGTTGACTACAACGCCGACGCCGGATGCCGCCGCGGCAAGCGCCACCGCGGACGTCACCAGGAGGCTGGCGCGGCGCGTCCTGGTGGACCGGCTGACCGACGCCATGCGGTGGTAGCGCCAGACCAGGGTGCCGATGGCAGCGGCCGCGATTGCCGGGGCCAGCGGCTCGAGCAGGTCATTCAGGGGGTCGATCCGGTCGAATGCCAGCCGCAGGAGGACAAACAGGATGACGCCCAGTCCGCCCAGGGCGGTGATGCCGGCGACGAAGATGCCCACGGCGATGATGGTGATGTCCACCAGCCCTGTCTGGAAGCGCCGGCCGCCCTCCCGGAACCAGTGCCACCACCACACCACCGCTCCGCCGGCAGCCCACACCACGGATCTCAGGACAGGGAACCACCAAGGCTCAAAGGTGGCCGCTGCCGCGGAACCGCGGATCGCCACGTCCAGCAGGCTGCCCAGTGCTGCAATGGCGGCGCCGGCGCCCAGGAGGAGCCCAAACACGGAGCCGACGACGGCCCGCACGTCTTCGAGATGCGACGACGGTTTGCGGGGGTGCTTCCACATCCACCGGTGCCACCACCAGATGGCCGACCATACAATCCCGTTGGCCAGGGGGGAGGGCCATTGGCTTTCGTGCGAATCGATGAAGGAGGTTGCAAGGTTCAGCAGCGACGTGGTGCTGATGATCAGCGAGACCGTGTACATCCCGGTCAGGTACAGGCCCCAGCCGGGTGCCCTGCGCTCCGATTCGTCGTCCAGGCGCCTCCACACGAACCACCACAGCAGCAGGGCCAGCGGGCCGCCGATCAGGGTAAAGGCAAGGGACAGGGCCAGGCCTGCAACGTCGCCTGACACCAGGGTGGATGCCGTCCGGAAGAGCCGCTCCAGGAGTCCCTGGAGCCCGGAGGCCGAGATCACCACCAGTGCAAACAGCAGGACGTACAGGATCAGCCGGCGGAGCGTTGCCAGGCCGCTCGTGGGCGCGGGGGCCGCTGAAGCTGCGGGCGCCGTCATTGCTTCACCGGCACAACGGTGCACGCCATGAGGGGGTATGGCGGCTGGTCAATCTTCCATTGTCCGTTCACCTTGAGGAGTGAGAAGGAATCCTCCATCTCGTACTCGGAGGGGCCGAAAGGTCCGCCCTGGGACGACCGGACAATCGAAACTCTCACGGTGGCTGAATCGGTACGTTCCGTCGTCGAAATCAAGACAACGCGGGCGGGTGCCGGCTCGCCGGAATAGGTGCCACGGCACCGGCTCTTGGCGCCCTCGGTGAGGTATGACTGGGCAGTGTTGGTGTCGCTGTCGACCACTGCTTTGCTGTAGCGCTGGACCACCCCGGCGGGGCTTGCCTCATCGAGCGGTGCCGGTTCGCCGCGGGTGAAGACCACGGCGAGCGCAACCACCACCAGCAGGACCACCACCCCTACCAGCGTGAGCAGGATCCGGTCGGGTCTTCGCGCGGTGCGCTCCTTGGCAGCAGTGTCGTCCATGGCGCCAGTATGCGGTAAGGGGAGCCGTTGCGCTCGTGTCTTTCGGCCCGTCCTTGGCGGCTGAGGGGCGGGGCCACTAAGGAACAGAATTGGGCTTTGTGTGACAACCATGTTGCGTTGAAAGCAACCCCAGTAGGACCGTTCCGCCCGCGCTTCCCCTTGTCCGGCTCCCTGGGATGTTCAAGAAGAACTGCAGTAACTAGCTTCGAAAAAGCCTTGACTGTGCTGCACATCACGCCCTATCGTGAAACAACCACGTTGCAAGCAATGCAACTCCAACTTTTATTGGTGGTTTCATGAGTACCCAACAAAACTCACCCCAGGCAGGAGTGGTTGCCGCTGACGCCAACGCTCCTGCCGGGGCTGGCGGCGGCACGGACAACGCCGTTGCCGGCAAGGACGTACGACGCCGGGTAGTCACCGCGAGCTTCATCGGCAACTTTGTCGAGTGGTTCGACTACGCCGTGTACGGCTACCTCGCAGCCGTCATCTCGTCGGTGTTCTTCCCTGAAGCAGACCGGCAGACCGCGCTGCTGGCCACCTTCGCCGTCTTCGCGATCTCCTTCTTCGTCCGTCCCCTGGGCGGCTTCTTCTGGGGGCATATCGGCGACAAGCTGGGCAGGCGCAAGGCGCTGTCCCTCTCAATCGTCATCATGTCCGTCTCAACCTTCTGCATCGCCCTCATCCCCGGTTACGGAACCATCGGCATGCTGGCCCCGGTCCTGCTGCTCCTGGTCCGCGTGGTCCAGGGCTTTTCGGCGGCCGGCGAATACGCCGGAGCATCAGCCTTCCTGGTGGAATACGCGCCGGCCAACCGCCGCGGACTCTATGCCGCCGTCGTTCCCGCCAGTACCGCCGCCGGCCTGCTCCTGGGGTCACTGATCGCGGCGCTCCTCAGCTCGGTACTCAGCACTGACCAGCTGCACGAATGGGGATGGCGGCTGCCGTTCCTGCTGGCCGCCCCCATGGGACTGATCGGCCGCTACATCCGCACCAAGCTGGAGGACACCCCGGCCTTCCGCGCGCTGGCCGACCAGGAGGAGTCCGCTCCCAAAGCCCCGGCCCTGGACATGTTCCGCACCTACCGCAAGCAGCTCATCATCGCCTGCGGGGCAGTGCTGCTCAACGCCGTCGGCTTCTACGTCATCCTCAGCTACATGCCCACCTACCTGTCCGAGGAACTGGGCTTCGGCCCCACCGAGTCCTTCCTGGCCACCACCATCGCCCTGGCCAGCTACATCGGCTTCATTTTCCTGACAGGACTCGCCTCGGACCGGTTCGGCCGCAAGCGCATGCTGATCACCGCGTCGGTCCTGTTCATGCTCCTGACCGTCCCCGCGTTCATGCTGCTGGATACCGGCAACTTCCTGGTGATCGTCCTGGTCCAGATCCTGCTGGGCGGCATGCTCACGCTGAACGACGGAACGCTGCCCAGTTTCCTGGCCGAACTGTTCCCCACCAAGGTCCGCTACAGCGGCTTCGCCGTCAGCTTCAACCTCTCCAATGCCCTGTTCGGCGGCACCGCCCCGTTCATGGCCACCCTGCTCATCGGCATGACGCAAAGCAAGCTGGCGCCGGGCTGGTACCTCGTGGCCGCATCCGCCGTGTCCCTCGTGGCCGTGCTGTTCGCCACCGAAACCTCGCGGAAGCCCCTCAAGCACCTCTGACCAACCAGAGGCCCCTGACCCATCCGGGTCCACAGACCAACCTCACTACGCACCAACACCAACTGCACCAACAGCAGCTGGCACCCACTAGAAAGGCACCACCCGTGACTATCACTGCCGACAACGCCTCCTCCATCGCCGAACTCGAGCGCCTCAAGGTCCTGCACAACGGCACCAAGGGCAAGCTCACGTTCTCCGACGCAGAGTTCGAGCGCCGCCTTGGCGGCCTCCGCAAAATCATGGCCGCCAAGGAGCTGGACGCGGTCATCCTCACCAGCTACCACGGCATCAAGTACTACTCCGACTTCCTGTACACCACGTTCGGCCGCAACTACGCCCTGGTGGTCACCGCCAACGACTCCGTCACCGTCACCGCCAACATCGACGCCGGCATGCCGTGGCGCACCTCCTACGGCGAGAACATCGTCTACACCGACTGGCGCCGCGACAACTTCTACTTCGGCCTCCAGGAAGCCCTGCGCCAGCGCGGCGTCAAGGCCACCCGGCTGGGCGTCGAGGACGACTTCCTCCCGGGCCTGACCCGCGAAAAGATCGCCGCCGCGTTCCCCGGCGCCCAGCTCCTGGACGTCTCCCAGGACGCCATGCGCCAGCGCATGATCAAGTCCGCCGAGGAAATCGAAGTCATCAAGCACGGCGCCCGCATCGGCGACCTGGGCGGCGAGGCCATCCGCAACGCCATCCGCGAAGGCATCTCCGAGTACGAGGTGGCCCTCATCGGCACCGAGGCCATGGTGCACGAGATCGCCAGGACCTTCCCGGACCGCGAGGTCCGCGACACCTGGGTGTGGTTCCAGTCCGGCATCAACACCGATGGCGCCCACAACTGGGCCACCACCCGCAAGCTGCAGCAGGGCGACATCCTCTCGCTCAACTGCTTCCCCATGACCTCCGGTTACTACACCGCCCTGGAGCGGACCCTCTTCCTGGGCCAGCCGGACGAGCGCTCGCTGGAGCTGTGGAACATCAACGTCGAGGTGCACGAGCGCGGCCTGGAACTGATCAAGCCCGGCGCCGTCTGCAAGGACATCGCCGCCGAGCTCAACGAGATCTACATCAGCCACGGCCTGCTGGCCAACCGCACCTTCGGTTACGGCCACTCCTTCGGCGTCCTGAGCCACTACTACGGCCGCGAAGCCGGGCTGGAGCTGCGCGAGGACATCGACACCGTCCTCGAGCCGGGCATGGTGGTTTCCATGGAGCCCATGATCACGGTGGCGGACGGCCTGCCGGGCGCCGGCGGCTACCGCGAGCACGACATCCTGGTGATCGGCGAGGACAACACGGTGGAAAACATCACCAAGTTCCCGTTCGGCCCGGAACACAACATCGTCCAGGGATAACCATCTGAACAGCCGAAGCGGCGCCGTGCACCACGGCGCCGCTTTCGGTGTCCAGCCCCGACCATAGGGAAAGATGGTGTCCACCATGACTCCTGCGAAAACCCCAGACAGCAACGGCAGCGGAACCGGCACCAACGGCGGGACGGACGCCAAAGGAGCCTCCGTCGTCGTCAACGCCATCGCCGTCCTGCGCACCTTCACGGCGGACGAACCCCTGCTGGGCGTCACGGAAATCGCCAACCGCGTGGGCATGCACAAATCCAGCGTGTCCCGGATCCTGGCCACCTTCGAGCAGGAAAACCTGGTGGAACGTGACCCGGAAACCAAGCGGTTCCGGCTGGGCCTGGGGCTCATCGCCGTCGCCGGACCGCTGCTGGCCGAGATGGAGGAACGCCGCGTTGCCTACCCCGTCCTGCGGCAGCTGACCGAGCAGACCGGCGAAACCAGTGCCCTCATGCTGTGGAACGGTGACGAGGCCATCTGCGTGGAGCAGATCGCGAGCCACCACCAGATCAAGCACACCACGCCCCTGGGCGCCCGCTACCGCGACGCCATGAGCGCCTCGGTCCAGGTGTTCCTGTCCACGCTGCCGGCCGAACGGGTGCGTGAACTGTTGCGCAGCGGAACCATCACCTTCCCGGGACTGGACGACGACGGACTGGCAGCGTACGAAGCCCGGCTCCAGGATGTTGCGCAGCGGGGATGGGCGGGGAACTACGGCGAATCGTCCATGGACGAGGTGGGCGTGGCCGCGCCTGTCCGCGACCACCGCGGCGACGTTGTGGCGGCCGTCCTGATTCCGGCGCCGCGGTTCCGGGTGTCCAAGGAACAGTTCGAGAGCCTGGGGGAGGCCTGCGTCGCCGCCGCCGCCAAGGTGACCACCCGGCTGGGTGGCCGCCCGGGAAGTTGAGGCTGCCTGGTCAGGCCCGTACCGGCGGGGTGCCGGTTTGCTCCGTGACCGCGCTGACCGCGACCACGCCGCCCCAGGGGTCGCTGATCACGGCGCTCCTGAACCCGGGGCTGTCCATGGGTGCCATGACAATGCCGCCGCCCAGGGCAACGGCCCGGTCGGCGGTCCTGTCTGCATCGGTGACCCCGAAGTTCACACTCCAATGTGGAGGAACAGTCACGCCGTCGGTGGGGGTAGCCACGGCCACCAGCTGGTCTTCGAGGAGCCACAGTGAAAACGGGGCGTCCGGCGGTGACGTCAGTTCCCAGTTGAACAATGCCCTGTAGAACTCCTGGGCCTTTCCAAGATCCGGGGTGTGCAGCGAACTCATGGCCCAGCTATTGGGCTGGTCTGCCAGCTCAACGCCGTCATTGACGCCCGCCTGCCGCAGGCAGAACAGCACGCCGGAGGAATCGGCAACCAGTTGCGAACGGGTCCCGGCGCCGATGGCCCCGAGCTGCCGGCCGCCCGCCTGTTCCGCCAGCGCTGAAGCCTTCCCGGCATCGCCCACCCGGATATGGGTCAGCCATCCCGCTGGTGACCCCGGCGGGGCCTGCCCCACGCCGCCTACGGAGCGGCCGTCAAGGCGCGCCAGACAGTACCCGCCCTCGAATCCCGGCACCTGTATCGGCTCGTCGAACGTCCAGCCGAACAGTCCGCCATAGAACTCTTTGGCACCCTGGGGGTCCGGTTGCCAGGTGTCGACCCAGCACGGCGCACCCACTAAGGAAGTATTCCGCTTTGCCATCCGCCGCGCCCTTTCCATCCGAGCTGCCCGGACCTGGGGGCCCGGCCACAGGGCAATGCCAGGCAAGCATACGTCCGGAAGCAGGGGCCCCGCAGGAGGTCAGGGCAGCCCGGCCATCCTTGCCGCCAGGTGCAACGCCGCGAGCCGCCCCGTCCCGCGCGGGTCTCCGCCGCAGAGCTCGAAGATCCGCTGCAGCCTGTGGTGCATCGACTGCCGTTCCAAGTGCAGTTCGCGTGCCGACTGCGCGGTATTGCAGCCGGAGTCCAGCCACACCTGCAGGGTCTCCAGCAGCTGGGACTGCCGCTGCGCATCGTGATCCAGGACCGCCCGTAGCTGCCGGCTCACGAACGCCTCCCGGGACGAGGCATCCAGGCAGGTCAGGGCGAGGCTTTCCACGGCGGTGTCCTGGGCGTCAACTACAACCAGGCCCCGGGACGGGTGCCGCCTGCGGGCCGACGCGTTCCGCCGGCGGATCTGCCGGACCTCCAGGGCGCGGCGCGCTTCCGCCAGTGACCAGGCTGCCTCCGCCACCCCGTCTGCCAGCGGCCCCACGGCGATCACGGCGTCGTGGTCCCCTTCCAGCCCCTGCAAGGATTCCAGGAGCTGCCGGCGCTCGCCGGCAGTCTCGGTGCACGGCAGGCCGATCATGACCACCAGTTCGGTGTCGTCAAGGTAGGCGGCGCAGGGGATCCGCTCTGAGCTGAGGAAGTTTTCGACGGCGCCGCGCAGCTCCTGCGGCGCCGCCGCATGGATGGCGGCGACGACGGCGGGGGAGTCCGTGGGGAAACCGGCGCCGGGGGCGAGCTGCTCGAGCCGCCACTCCGGAGCGGAATTCAACACGGCGCGCATCAGTTCAGCACCGGCCAGGGCATGCAGTCCCGGAGGTGTGTGCTGCAGCAGCGCCAGGCCCAGGATGTCCACGGCCCGTTCCCCGGCCACCTGGGCCAGGGCGGTGTCCGCGACATCGGGAACGTGCACCTCGAGCCGCCCCATGAGGACCCCGCGCACCGGGATGTCCACGGTGATGACCGTTCCGCCGGCCACGGCGTAAAAGCCGCCGTGCGCGTCCGGCCCGGAGCCGTCGTCGTCCCCTGTTCCTTCGCCCGCGTGCGCGTCCACCCCGTTGCTCCAGCCTTCCGGGACCGCGCTGCCCATGGTGACGCCCCACGGGGAAGTGAGTTTGACGGCGGAGCCGGTGATGCCCGCCAGCACGCCCAGCATCTTGTCGAGCGAGGCGCCGTGGGCCAGCTCTGCAGCCATGGCGCGCGTTGCGGCGTCCGCCTGTTGCAGGTGCCCCACGGACTCGCTGACAAGCATCGAGTTGATGGCCTGCATGACACCGACGAACGGCACCACCTTCCGCAGTTCCACCACGGGAAGGCCGTACTCCTCCGCCGTTTGAAGCATGTCGGCAGGGATTTCCGGCAGTGCACCGCCCGTCTCGATGGCCAGGGCGGCAACGCCGCGCTGGGCCAGTTCACGGACGTAGTCTGCGCGTTTGGCCGGGGCGGCGGTGGCCAGCGTGATCCCGCCGCAGAGCAGCAGCTCGCCGCCGCGGAGCAGGGGAGCGATGTCCAGCACCTCACTGGAGTGGACCCAGCGGACCGGTTGCGCATCAGCCACCACTCCTTGCGGGTGGACCACGGGATCGGCGGCGGCGAGGGCGGGGTGGGCGAGTATTTCGCCAAGAAACACTGACACGACAGTCCGTAACGTAGTAGGAGGATTTGTTCGACAGATTGTATCTTGTTGCTTGTGATGGGGGCCACATAGCCTTGTTGGTACTTATCCACCTCACGGAGGCCCCCATGCAAGAAAAGCTTTCTACAGCCACGCACGGCCAACCTGACCAGGCCACGCAGGACCACAGCGCCGTGGACCACGAAGCCTGGCTGCAGCCCATCCCCGAATCAGCACGAACGCGCAAGGTATCCGGCCAGTTCTGGATCTGGGCGGGCGCCAACCTGGCACCCATCAACTGGGTGCTGGGGGCACTCGGCATCCAGCTGGGACTCGGGCTCGCGGACACCATCACCGTCCTGGTGCTGGGCAACCTGATCGGCATGCTGCTCTTCGGCTGCTTTGTCCTCCTGGGCCAGAAGACCGGAGCCACCGGCATGGTCCTGGCCCGGGCCGCATTCGGACGGCGCGGCAACTACCTGCCGGCCGCCATCCAGGCCCTGCTGGTCATCGGCTGGTGCGCGGTGAACACCTGGATCATCCTGGACCTGGTCATGGCGCTCTTCGGAACCCTTGGCTGGGTTGACCCGGAAGCCCCCAACTACGCCTGGAAGATCGGCGTTGCCACCTTCATCATGGCCCTCCAGGTTGCCATTGCCTGGTTCGGCTACAAGGCCATCGCCGCCTTCGAAAAATGGACCGTACCGCCCACCATCCTCATCCTCGCCGTCATGTCCGAGGTGGCCTGGTTCGGCATGGACATCAACTGGAGCTATGCCGGTCCTGCCGGCGCCGTCCTGGAAGGTTCCGATCGCATCGCGGCCATGAGCGCCGTGATGACCGCCATCGGCATTGGCTGGGGCATCACCTGGTTCACCTACGCCGCGGACTACTCCCGGTTCGTCAGCACCAGCGTCCCCAAGAAGAAGGTCTACCTCGCTTCAGTGCTGGGCCAGTTCATCCCCGTGGTGTGGCTCGGCGTCCTGGGCGCCAGCCTTGCCACCAACAGCGGCGAGATCGATCCCGGCAAGCTCATCGTCCTGAACTTCGGCGCCATGGCGCTGCCCGTACTGCTGATGGTGCTCCACGGCCCCATCGCCACCAACATCCTGAACATCTACACCTTCTCCGTGGCCACCCAGGCCCTGGACATCTCCATCAGCCGCCGCAAACTCAACCTGTTCGTCGGCGTCTTCTCGCTCGCCGCCGTCGTCTTCTTCATCTTCCAGGAGGACTTCGCAGCGGTACTCGACGCCTGGCTGATCGGCCTGGTGGCCTGGGTGGCCGCCTGGGGCGGAATCATGCTGGTGCACTACTTCTGGCTGGAGAAGCGCTGGCCCGGCGGAACCGAACGGCTGTTCGACGGCGTGGGAACCAAGCGGCTTCCGGTGGTCAACTTTGCCGGCGTCATCTCACTCGTGGCAGGGATCTTCACCACGTGGCTGTTCATGTACGGCCTGATCCCCATCATGCAGGGCCCCATCGCCGTGGCCCTGGGCGGCTGGGACCTGTCCTGGCTGGCCGGTGGACTGACCAGCGCCGCGGTGTACGCCATCCTCGGCCCGCGCCAGCACATCCGCTACCTCGCCCTTGAGCCCCGCACCGTCGCCCAGGCCGAGCCGGCCGGCAGCCCCGCCCTTCCCGCCCTCTAAGCGGCACTACTCCTCTTCCACAAACCCTGGCGGGCGCACACAGCGCCCGCCGAAAGGATTTCCCGTGAACAAGCCCGCCATCGCGGACGCCCTGCACCCCATCACCTGGCCCGAGGGCTTCAAGGCCGCAGCGTCCTTCACCTTCGACGTGGACGCCGAGTCCTGCACCATCGCCCACGATCCCACCAGCACCCGGCGCATGTCGCTGATGAGCCACCAGTCCTATGGCCCCAAGATCGCGGTCCCGCGGCTCCTGGCCATCCTGGCCCGCCAGGACATCCAGGCCACCTTCTTCATCCCCGGTTTCACCGCGGAGTCCTACCCCGACGTTGTGCGGCAGATCGTGGACGGCGGGCACGAGGTGGCGCACCACGGCTACCTGCACGAACCCATGCAGGGGATCGACGCCGCCACCGAGGCCAGCTACATTGACCGCGGCCTGGAAGCCCTGGCGAAGGTGGCAGGGGTCCGGCCGGTGGGCTATCGGGCACCGTGGTGGGAACTGAACTGGCACTCCCCGGGCCTCCTGGCGGACCGCGGCTTCCTCTACGATTCGAGCCTGCTCGACGGCGACGCCCCCTACCGCTGCGCCGTCGCCGCGGACGATCCCCGGGACATCGTGGAGATTCCCGTGGACTGGACCCTGGACGACTGGGAGCAGTACGCCTTCTACCCCGGGGTCACCGGCAGCGGCGTGATCGAAAGCCCGGCCAAGGTCCTGGAAATGTGGACCCTCGAAGCCCAGGCCCACCACTCCCAGGGCAGCTGCTTCGTCCTCACCAACCACCCGTTCATCTCCGGCCGGCCGTCCAAGGCCGTAGCGCTGGAGCAGTTGATGGAGCGGGTGAAGGCAATGGACGGCATGTGGGTGACCACCATGGAGAACATCGCCCGGCACACCAAAGCCACGGTCACCGAGGTCCACACCCACGCGCGGATCGAGGTGCCGGTATTCCCGGGCGCGGGTGCACAGTTCAAGCCGGCCATAGTGCGGCAGGGGGTGCTGGCCTAAAGTAGCCGGAAGGGCCGGGGCAACCGGCCGGGAGGAGTACGCACATGGACGTCTCAGACAGCGGCATCGAGCAGGAGCTGGCCTGGCAGGTCCCGCTCTACGAGCAGTTCCACCGGAATCCGGAGCTCGGCCTCGCCGAACACCAGACCTCCGCGGCCGTTGCGGCGAAGCTGGCCGGCTGGGGTTTCGATGTCCGGCACTTTGGCGGCACCGGCGTCGTGGGGGTCCTTGCCAACGGCGCCGGCCCGGGAGTCCTGGCCCGGGCGGATATGGATGCCCTCCCAGTCACCGAGGCGACCGGGGCAAGCTACGCCTCCACGGTTCCGGGAGTGATGCACGCGTGCGCGCACGACATGCACGTGGTGGCGCTGCTCGGGGCGGCAAAGTACCTGGCAGAACACCGGGAGGCGTGGCGGGGAACCTACACCGCCCTCTTCCAGCCAGCAGAGGAGACGGCGGCCGGCTCGCAGGCAATGCTCGACGACGGCCTGGCCGCCGGAATCCCGCAGCCGGACGTCGCGCTGGCCCAGCACGTCATGCCCACCGAAGCGGGAACCATCGGCACCACCCCGGGCCCTGTGCTCTCGGCAGGCGACTCGGTACGGATCACCGTCCACGGCCGCGGCGCCCACGGCTCCATGCCGCACAAGTCCGTAGATCCGGTGGTGCTGGCCGCCTCGATTGTCCTCCGCCTCCAAACAGTGGTGTCCCGCGAAACGACGCCAGGGGAGTTCGCCGTGCTGACTGTTGGATCGGTGAGCGCGGGAGCAACGGCCAACATCATTCCGGACCGGGCTGAGCTGCTGCTCAACCTCCGCACCTACGACGTTGCGTTGCGGGCCGACATGGTGGCCGCGATCGAGCGGATCGTCCGGGGCGAGTGCGCAGCGGCCGGCTCTCCACAGGAACCGGAGTTTGAGTATTACGACCAGTACCCGTTGACCAGCAACGACGCGGAGGCCAACGCCAAGGTCACCGCAGCCTTCACCAACGCCTTCGGCCCGGACGCCGTCTACCGCACCGCCCCGCAGACGGCATCGGAGGACTTCAGCCGGATCCCTGACGCGTTCGGCATTCCGTATGTTTACTGGATCGTCGGTTCCGTGCCCCCGGAGACCTACCGGCGGGCCGTGGCAAAAGGCACGGTGGACGCTGACATCCCCGCCAACCACTCGCCGTCGTTCCTGCCCGCCGTGGAGCCCACCCTCCGCACAGCCACCCGGGCCCAGGCCGCAGCCGCGCTTGCCTACCTCGCGGCGGAAGCCGTTTAGGCTCCGGACAGCAGGGACATCATCTGCGCCGCGGCATCGCTGCCCGGGGCTGGCGTATACACCACAATGTGCAGGTCCGGCCGGTCCGACGGGGACACCTGGTGGTGCTCCAGTTGCAGGACTCCGACGGCAGGGTGGTGGAAGAGGCGTTCGCGGGATTCGAAACCCAGGATGTCGTAGAGGTCCCAGCCCTGCCGGAACTCCGGGCTCGCCTCCTTGAGCCGTTCCACCTGGTACTGGATGTCCGGATCGCCCAGCCGCTGCCCGGTCTCGGCCCGGAACTCTGCGAGGAACCGCTTGCTGGTGGTGTCCCAGTCCGGCAGCAGGCTCCGGACATACGGATCGGTGAACACCAGCCACAGCAGGTTCCGGTCTGCAGCCGGCACGTTGGCGATGTTGGGATACAGCGCCGCGTAGGCCCTGTTCCACCCAGCCACGCCCCAGTCCGGGAACAACGCGAAGGACGGATTGGGATCGAGGGCATCCAGGAGGCGCTGGATGTGGGGCGGGGCAGTATCGGCTGCCGGCCCGGCAGGGGCTGCGGAGGCGTAGCCGCCCAGTGACAGCACATAGCCAAGGCCCGTGCTGGAAAGATGCAGCGCGCGGCTGATGGCCTCCAAAACCTGCCGGGAGGGGCTGATGTCCCTTCCCTGCTCCAGCCACGTGTACCAGGTGACGCTGACGCCGGAAAGGAAAGCCACTTCCTCGCGGCGGAGACCGCGCTCCCGCGTGCGTCCCACGGGCGGCAGGCCATAGTCGGCCCGCAGCGCCTGGTCACGCCGGGCCCGCAGGAAAAGGCCAAGTTCTTTGCGCCGCCCGGGATTGTTCACCCCAAAATACTATTACTCTGGTACTCCTACTACTAGTAGCAGTGCTGTCTTCCACCGCGGCGGCCGAACCCGCAGGATGGTAAGCATGCCTGCACTTCGCTCTAAAACAGTCACCCACGGCCGCAACATGGCCGGAGCCCGCGCACTGCTGCGCGCGTCCGGCGTCGCCAACTCGGACATCGGCAAGCCGATCATCGCCGTGGCCAACTCCTTCACAGAATTCGTCCCCGGCCACACCCACCTCGCCCCGGTGGGCCGGATTGTCTCGGACGCGATCCTCGCCGCCGGCGCCGTGCCGCGCGAGTTCAACACCATCGCCGTCGACGACGGCATCGCCATGGGCCACTCCGGCATGCTTTACTCGCTGCCGTCCCGCGACCTGATCGCCGACTCCGTGGAGTACATGGTCAACGCCCACTGCGCCGACGCCCTGGTGTGCATCTCCAACTGCGACAAGATCACCCCCGGCATGCTCATGGCGGCCCTGCGCCTGAACATCCCCGTGGTCTTCGTCTCCGGCGGCCCCATGGAGGCCGGCCGCGTGATCCTGACCGACGGCTCCGTCCGCTCCCTGGACCTGGTGAACGCGATCGCCGACGCCGTGGACGAGTCCATCTCCGACGCAGACATCAACCTCATCGAGGAGAACGCCTGCCCCACCTGCGGCTCCTGCTCCGGCATGTTCACCGCCAACTCCATGAACTGCCTCACCGAGGCCATCGGGCTCTCGCTGCCGGGCAACGGCTCCGTGCTGGCCACCCACACCGCGCGCAAGGCGCTGTACGAGAAGGCCGGTGAGACCGTCGTCGAGCTCGTCAAGCGCTATTACGACGGCGACGACGATTCCGTCCTGCCCCGCTCCATCGCCACCGCCAAGGCCTTCGACAACGCCATGGCCCTGGACATCTCCATGGGCGGCTCCACCAACACCATCCTGCACCTGCTGGCCGCGGCGCAGGAGGCGGGCGTGGACTATGGGCTGGCAGAGATGGACGCCAAGTCCCGCCAGGTGCCCTGCCTTGCCAAGGTGGCCCCGAACGTCGCCAAGGACAAGACGTACTACATGGAGGACGTGCACCGCGCCGGCGGCATCCCCGCCCTGCTGGGCGAACTGAACCGCGGCGGGCTGCTGCACAAGGACGTCCACTCCGTGCACTCCGCCGACCTGGACGGCTGGCTGGACGACTGGGACATCCGCGGCGGCAAGGCCACCGAGGAAGCCAAAGCCCTGTGGCACGCGGCCCCCGGCGGCGTCCGCTCGTCCACCGCGTTCTCGCAGTCGAACGAATGGACCTCCCTGGACACCGACGCCGCAGAGGGCTGCATCCGCTCCGTGGAGCACGCCTACTCCAAGGACGGCGGCCTGGCCGTGCTGCGCGGCAACGTCGCAGTGGACGGGGCCGTGGTGAAGACCGCCGGCGTGGACGAGTCCATCTGGACCTTCTCCGGTCCGGCCGTGGTGTGCGAGTCCCAGGACGAAGCAGTAGAGAAGATCCTGAACAAGCAGGTCAAGGAGGGCGACGTGGTGGTCATCCGCTACGAAGGCCCGAAGGGCGGTCCGGGCATGCAGGAGATGCTCTACCCCACGTCCTTCCTCAAGGGCCGCGGCCTGGGCAAGAAGTGCGCGCTGATCACGGACGGCCGCTTCTCCGGCGGCACCTCCGGCCTGTCCATCGGCCACATCTCCCCGGAAGCTGCGTCCGGCGGGGCCATCGCCCTGGTAGAGGACGGCGACATCATCAGCATCAACATCAGCCAGCGCTCGCTCCAGCTGGAGGTTTCGGAGGAGATCCTGGCCGAACGCCGCGAGAAACTCCTGGTCAACGGCGGGTACAAGCCCAAGGACCGGGACCGCCAGGTATCCGCCGCCCTGCGCGCCTACGCGGCCATGGCAACCTCCGCGGACAAGGGCGCCGTCCGCGACGTGTCCCTGCTCGAGCGGTAATTCAAAGCCAGGGCGGTAACGCCCGCGTCGGGCGGGGGAGGAGGCAGGCCGGGTCTTCCGGCCCTCCTCCGTCCGGGAACGCCGCGCCACACTTAATGGGTCACCGCCAGGCCCAAGGAGGATGTGGTGCGCAGGTTTCCGGCAGTCCTAACCATGGTCGCCCTTGCCCTCGCCGGGTGTTCGCCTCAGCCGGGAAGCCCGCCGCCGCAGTCATCCTCCGCCGCTGCCAGTACCCCGGCAACGGCAACCAGCCCGCCCACGGCACCAAGCCCGTCGGGCGCTCCCAGCCTCCCGCCGTCGGCTGCCACCGGGAGTACTGCGCCCGGGAGTACTGCGCCCGGCGCGGCGGAGTGGACCACGTTTACGACGGCGGACGGCACCATGGCGTTCGACGTGCCGGCCACCTGGAGCGTCAAGGATCCGGCAGGGGAACTGGCCGAAGGTGGCGGGGCTTTCGCGGAGGTGCGGAACCAGGCCGGAAAGGTCATGGCGACGCTGCGCACCAACATGGCCACCGGCTCCACCTGCACGGAGAGATATCCGTACGAAATTTTGGATGCTGCCGACATCCCGGCGCTGGTCCAGGGCGGCACGGTGCCCCAGTTCCTTTTCGAAACACGTGGAAACGCTACGACGCCGGGTCTGTACAAGACACCCGCGGCAGGCTACGGCATCACGTCCGGTCCTGCGCCTTCCGGGCCTGACACCTGCCCAATCTTCCAGTTCTTCAGGTGGCCACCGAATGCTGCCATGTTCGGTGCGTCCTACGACCCCGCCCTCAACGCAACTCCCGGCGACCCGACGCTGCCCTACCTGGAACTCGCGCGGAAGTACCGGGAGACTGCCGAATACGCCGATATCAAGAGGATGATCACGTCACTGCGGCCGGTAAACCGCTAGCTGGATGTTAAATCCAGAGGTCCGCCGGGACAACAGGCCAAAGGCCCCGTCCAGCGGGCAATCCACTCGGGTACCCTGTTCACATGGTGCAGGGAGATGCCGATTTCCGGGCCGAAGGCATCCTGCTTGCCGGGGCAGGACGGGCCATCCTGCTGCAGCTTGCCAACCCTGAGATCGGACGTGGGGTGGCGGCGCACAGCACGTTCACCCAACGCCCGGTAAACCGCCTCAAGGGCACCCTCACCTACGTCTACGGCATTGTGTACGGAACCGAGGAACAGGCCAGGGAGGTTCGCCGCAGGGTCAACCAGGCGCACGTTCCGGTGCGCCGGGCCCCCGACGAATCCTCTGCAGGCTACAACGCCTACGATCCGGTGCCGCAGCTCTGGGTGGCAGCAACGCTCTACGACACCGCGCTCACCATCGTCGAGAAGATCAAGGGACCGCTCGACGACGGCGCGGCCGATGCGATGTACCGGGACTACGCGCGGATCGGCACCGCCCTGCAGCTTCCAGCGGACATGTGGCCGAAGGACAGGGCGGCGTTCAGCCGCTACTGGGAGGAGCAGCTTTCAACCCTCCGTGCCGAGGAAGAAGGCGTACGCGTGGGACGCGGCCTGCTGTTCCCCAAGCACACTGCACTTTGGTACCGCGCCATCATGCCTTCCGCTAGGTTCCTCACCGCAGGGCTCCTGCCGGAGCAGTTGCGGCAGGACTTCGGCCTCGCCTGGAGCGACCGCCACCAGCGCCGCTACGACCGGACATGGCGGGTCCTTGCGGTGGCCTACCCCATGCTGCCGCTGCGCATCAGGCATTGGTTCAAGGACTACTGCCTGGCAGAACTTGAAAAAGACCTGCGGAAGAGCCCGCAAAACCTGCAGCAACAGGGGACCAGTGCGTAGTCCCACGGCGTTGTTGCCATAAAGGGGGTCTGCCAAGACCCGTTACACCAGGGCCCTCGCTAGGACTTCCGGAGAACGGTTTGATGGAAGGCATGGCCCCCGAAACAACTGTCACCCGTACCAGCGCGCCCCAAAAACCAGAAGCGCAGCACCATGCTCACTGGGGAGGCGTCTTCGCGATGTCGCTGTGCGTCTTCGCGCTGATCGCCTCCGAATTCATGCCGGTCAGCCTGCTCACCCCGATGGCCGCCGAACTCCGGGTCTCCGAGGGGATGGTGGGGCAGGGCATCGCGATCTCCGGCCTGTTCGCCGTCATCACCAGCCTGTCGGTCTCCACGCTGGCCGGCAGCCTGAACCGCAAGACCCTGCTGCTGGGCCTGACGACGGTGATGGCTGTCTCCGGTGCCCTGGTGGCGTTGGCCCCGGGATACCTGCTCTTTATGGTCGGCCGCGCCCTCATCGGCGTGGTCATCGGCGGGTTCTGGTCGATGTCCGCTGCCACCGCCATGCGGCTGGTGCCGGCCCACCAGGTGCCGCGCGCGCTGGCGGTCTTCAATGGCGGCAACGCCCTGGCCACGGTGCTGGCTGCGCCGCTGGGCAGCTACCTGGGCTCATTCATCGGGTGGCGAGGAGCGTTCTTCTGCCTGGTTCCGGTGGCGGTGCTCGCCCTGGTCTGGCAGTGGATCAGCCTTCCTTCCATGGCGGTGGAAAAGCGGACTTCCGGAAACGTCCTCGGAATCTTCGCGGCGTTCAAGAGCCCGACTGTCGCCTGGGGGATGGCCGCCTGCGGCACCTTCTTCATGGGCCAGTTCGTCCTGTTCACCTATATCCGTCCGTTCCTGGAGCGGGTGACCGGCGTGGAGGTGGCCACGGTGTCGCTCGTATTGCTGGTGATGGGTATAGCCGGGTTTGCAGGCACCATGCTGATTGGCCGGTTCCTGGGGAAGGGCCTGTACCGGACGCTGGTCACCATCCCGGCGCTCATGGCGGTCATCGCCGCCACCCTGGTCCCCACCGGCGGCTGGCTGGCCGCCGTCGTGGTTTTCCTGGGGGTCTGGGGGCTGCTGTCCACGGCCGCTCCGGTGGGCTGGTGGAGTTGGATCGCGGAGGCAACGCCCCACGACGCAGAGGGCGGTGGGGGCCTGATGGTGGCCGTTGTCCAGACCTCGATCGCCGTCGGATCAACGCTGGGTGGCGTCCTGTTCGACTCCGCCGGCCACGGCGGCGCCTTCCTGGTGGCCGCCGCTGTCCTCGCGGTCTCGTCGGTCCTGGCGTTCGTGACCTCCCGGGTCACAAACCGGACAGCCTGACCATCCAACAGATTTTGAAGTAACCCAAAACAGCAGGAGGAGAACATGAAGTACACCAAGAGCGGCGGCCAGACAGGAGCCGGGCCGAAGGAATGGTTTACCGGAACCGTGCAGATTGACGGCATCCGCAACCCCGATGAACAGTCAGCGGTCGGGTGCGCCCACGTCCGCTTCGCCCCCGGTGCCCGCACCGCCTGGCACCACCATCCCAAGGGCCAGACCCTCTACGTCACTGACGGCATCGGACTGGTGGCGCGGCGCGGAGGGCAGGTCCAGGAAATCCGCCCCGGCGACGTGGTCTACATCGAGCCGGGGGAGGAGCACTGGCACGGGGCAACCCCGGAGCGGTTCATGGCCCACGTCGCCATGCACGAGGCCGACGAAAACGGCGAGGTGGTCACCTGGCTCCAGCACGTCACTGATGAAGAATACGGGGCCTGACCACCCTTAACGACGGTGGGCGGACGACGGCGGGAGGTACCGCCGTCGTCCGCCCACCTTCTTGCGTGGCAGCTTAGTCCTCGTAGGTGTTCGCGATGTAGACGTCGCAGGGGGCGTTGTGCGCCACGCTGTTGGCGACGCTGCCCAGGAGCCGGCCGATGCCGCGCATCCTCCGGTTGCCCACCACGATCACCCGGGCGTCCAGGCGGATGGCTTCCTTGATCAGCGAATCAGCCGGCTTGCCGCGGGCGGCGAAGTGGGTGATCTGCACTCCCGGCCGCGATGCGCCCAAGGATTTCGCCACCATCTCCGAACTGTCCGCGTTGGAGATCCTCACTTTGTCCGAGCCCACCCCAAAGGTTTCGGCGTTCTCGGCCTCAAAGGCGGTCACCACATGGAGCGAGGCCCCCAGCGACTCCGCCAAGCCCAGGGCCACTTCCGCCGCCTTCCGTGCCGACGGACTGGCGTCCACTCCTACTACAACTACTCCACTCATCGTTTCGCTCCTTCGTCATTCCCGGCATACAACGTCCATTGGCCAGTCTAGGGACTACCCGCCTGGAGCGTTGGTATCACACTGTTTGCAGGTTCAGGCGCTGACCTGCCCCTGTATCGACCCCGCAATGTTCTCCGTAACCGCCCAGGAGGCGAGGAGCTTCAGCGCTTCCTCGGAGGGGCTGCCGGGGGTGGCGGGATAGACGGTGAGGGTATGGCCCGGGTCCTCTTCCAGGCCCAGCACCTGGTAGTTCAGCTCAAGGAGCCCCACCACGGGATGCTGGAAGAACTTGGTGCCGGCGTAGTGGCGGCGGACGTTGTGGGCTGCCCAGAGCGTGCGGAATTCGTCACTGCGCATGGACAGTTCGCCAATGAGCTCGGCAATGCCTTTGTCATGGGGATTGCGGCCGGCCTCCCGGCGGAGGATGGCCACGTTGGTGTTGGCCGCCCGGTCCCAGTCGGTGTAGAAGTTGTGGGCGCGGGGGTCCAGGAAGATAAACCGGGAGTGGTTGGCCGGCCTCGACGGATTGCGGTACATGTCCGAATACAGGGCATAGCCCAAGGTATTGGCGGCCACGATGTCCAGGCGGTTGTTGCCGATGAAGGCGGGCGCCTCCGTGATGGCGTCCAGGAGGTATTGCAGCTCCGGCCGGACCTTTGACGGTGCGGAGCCGCCGGCACGCGCGGCACTCTTGCGGCCCGAGGTGTTGGCTGCCCGGGCCAGGTCATAGAGGTGGTCGTGCTCGGCGCGGTCCAGTTCCAGGGCACCGGCGATGGCGTCCAGGACGCTGTCCGAAACACCGTGCAGGTTCCCCCGCTCCAGGCGCGTGTAGTAGTCGACGCTCACGCCTGCCAGCCGCGCCACTTCCTCACGCCGGAGCCCTGGTACGCGGCGGCGGCCGCCGTAGGGTTCAATGCCCGCCTGCTCCGGTGTGATCCGCCCACGGCGTGAGGACAGGAACTGCCGTACCTCGGCTCGGTTATCCATAGGGAACACGTTACGACCAATGGCACGGCCCTAAGGAGGTTCTGCCAGAACCAGTTACAGCAGGGCCCTCGCCAACGGTGCCGGGGACGGGTTTGATGGGAATGTCCCTTTCAGCCGTTTCACCTTTGGAGGACCCAGCATGCGCGCAACCATCCTGCACGCGCCCGGAGACGTCCGGGTCGAGGATCGTGACAAGCCAGCCATCCAGCAGCCAACGGATGCGGTCATCAAACTCGTTGCCGCCTGCGTATGCGGGTCCGACCTGTGGCCCTACCGCGGCGCCGACAAACTCTCCAAGCCTGTGCCGATGGGCCACGAGTATGTGGGAATCGTCGAGGAAGTCGGCGCCGACGTGAAGAATGTCCAGCCGGGCCAGTTCGTCGTCGGATCCTTCTTTGCCTCGGACAACACCTGCGAAATCTGCCGCTCCGGCTACCAGAGCGGATGCGTCCACCGGCAGGGCGTGGGCGGTTCCCAGGCAGAGTACCTCCGCGTCCCGCTGGCGGACGGCACCCTGGTGGCCACGCCGGGCATGCCCGACGCCGACAAAATACCGTCGCTGCTCGCGGCCTCCGATGTCCTGGGCACAGGATGGTTTGCCGCCAAGGCGGCCGAGGTGGGCCCCGGCAAGACCGTGGCTGTAGTAGGCGACGGCGCCGTGGGACTTCTGGGCGTCCTCGCAGCCAGGCAGATGGGGGCCGAGAGGATCATCGCCATGTCCCGGCACGCGGACCGGCAGGCCCTGGCCCGCGAGTTTGGTGCCACGGACATCGTGGAGGAGCGCGGTGACGCGGGCGTGAAGAAGATCAAGGAACTGACCGGTGGCCTCGGGGCGCACTCCGTTATCGAAGCGGTGGGCACGCAGGAGTCGATGCTGCAGGCCATCCACGCCACCAGGGCAGGAGGCCATGTCGGCTTCGTCGGTGTGTCCCATGACGTGGCGCTGCCCGGCCGGGACCTGTTCTACTCGCACGTGCACCTGCATGGCGGTCCGGCCCCGGTCAGGCAGTACCTGCCTGAACTGATCGACCTGATCCTCAGCGGCACGATCAATCCCGGAAAGGTCTTTGACCTCGAACTCCCGCTGGAGCAGGCGGCAGACGCGTACAAGGCCATGGACGAACGCCGCGCCATCAAAGTACTCCTGCGCCCGTAGCAACACCCTGCCCACCACAGTGCCCAAGGGTAGGACTCGCAAGACCAGTCACAACAGGGCCACCTTGGCACCCGTATTTTCCGGGGTTGCTCCGAACAACCCCGGTAGCATTTTAAAGTCCCCCAACAGATCACAGGAGAACCATGACTACCGTCAAGGCTTATGCATCCCCGTCCGCCACGGAGGACCTCGTGGCTACCACCATCGAGCGCCGCGAGGTGGGTCCCCACGACGTCCTGATCGAGATCAAGTTCGCCGGCATCTGCCACTCGGACATCCACACCGTCCGCGGTGACTGGGGCCCGCAGCAGTACCCGCTGGTTCCCGGCCACGAGATTGCCGGCATCGTCACAGAGGTGGGTTCCGCGGTCACCAAGCACGCTGTGGGCGACCGGGTGGGAGTCGGCTGCATGGTCAACTCCTGCAAGGAATGCGTCAACTGCCAGAAGGGCGAGGAGCAGTACTGCCTCAAGGGCAACATTGGTACCTACGGCGCCGTTGACCGCGACGGCACCATCACGCAGGGTGGCTACTCCACCCATGTCGTGGTCACGGAAGACTTCGTCGTCACCATCCCTGAGGGCATCGACCTCGATGTCGCCGCACCGCTGCTGTGCGCCGGTATCACCACCTACTCACCGCTGCGGCACTGGGGTGCCGGACCCGGCAAGAACGTTGCCGTCGTCGGTCTCGGCGGCCTGGGCCACATGGCCGTCAAGCAGGCCCACGCCATGGGCGCCGAGGTGACCGTCCTGTCGCAGTCGCTGAAGAAGCAGGAGGACGGCCTGAAGCTCGGCGCCGACCACTACTTCGCCACGAGCGACGAGAACACCTTCTCCGAACTCGCCGGCTCCTTCGACCTGATCATCAACACGGTCAGCGCCTCGATCGACATCAGCTCCTACCTGGGCCTGCTGAAGCTCGACGGCGCCCTGGTCAACGTCGGCGCCCCCGCGGAGCCGCTTCCCGTCAACGCCTTCGCCCTGATCGGCGGCCGGCGTTCCTTCGCCGGTTCCATGATCGGCGGCATCCGGGAGACCCAGGAGATGCTCAACTTCTGCGCCGAGCATGGCCTGGGCGCCGAGATCGAGGTCATCCCGGCCGACAAGATCAACGAAGCCTACGAGCGCGTCCTCGCCTCGGACGTCCGCTACCGCTTCGTGATCGACACCGCCACCCTCTAAAGCACCACCGCCCTTTCACGGCACGCACGGCGGGCCGGCCCCACAAGGAGCCGGCCCGCCGTCGGGCGTTAAGAAGCGGACCACGGCGTGCCAGGCCTCACGGCCGAAGGCTCGCCAGAATTGATGCCGCCGGGCCCGCCACGCAGTTCCGGTAGTTGATGCCGGCCCACAAATTCAGCCAGTCCGGCTCACGCGCCGCCGCCGCTGCGGCGCGTAACGGGGTGGTGAGGTGGTGGATTTCGGGATAGCCGTAGGGGGCCTCACCGTCGTGGCGGCGCATGAATTCGTTGTGCAGGCCCCTGGCATTGCGGCCCGAGAAGACCCGCGTGACGGCCGTGGTGGTGAAACGGTCCGACGAGGACAACGCCGCCCGGTGCGCGGCCTTGGTTCCTGCTTCATCCGCGCAGAGGAACGCGGTTCCCGCCTGGACCGCCACTGCACCGACGGCCAGCGCGGCCCGGGTGTGCTCTGCCGTGGCAATGCCGCCCGCTGCGATCAGGGGCACCTCCAGGTCAGACAGCTCGCCGAGGATCCCGTGGAGGGGCACCAGGGGAGGAGGCACATCCGCCTTGAAAGTTCCGCGGTGGCCGCCCGCTTCCGGCCCCTGGGCGCAGAGGGCGTCGGCGCCCGCCGCAAGGGCCTGCAGCGCTTCCTCCCGGTCAGTGACTGTGGCGACCACATAGATTCCACGCTGCTGGAGGGCTTCCACCACGCTGGATTCGGGGACGTCGAAGGTGAACGAAACAACGGCAGGTGCAAGGTCCAGCAATACTTCGAGCTTTTGGTTCCAGTCGTCATCGTCATGCTTCGGCTCGCCCAGGGTCACCCCGAAGCGTTCAGCGTCAGGGGCCAGCGAATCGGCGTACTGCTGCAGGGACGCCGGGCTGATGACGGACGCTTGGGGCACGAACAGGTTTACACCGAAGGGCTTAGCCGTTTGTCCCCTGACTGCTTCAATTTCGGCACGCACAGCCTTCGCGGTCTTGTAGCCTGCCGCAAGGAAGCCCAGCCCGCCGGCCTCGCTGACGGCCGCGGCCAGGTGCGTGGTGGAGGGTCCGCCGGCCATCGGTGCCTGGATGACGGGCAGCGCCAGCGACTCAAGCCTGAATGTGGTGCCCTTCTGCTGGGTAGCCATGTGCCCTTCCCGTCGCTTGTCTTTACCTGACGAATGCTACGCCCGTCTGTACCGCCGTTCGACGTGGCAAGGCCCAAAAAAGGCGCTCACGACGGCGGGTGGTCCCGCCGTCGTCAGCGCCCTTACGGGTGGTCCGCTTAGAGGGCCAGGGCCGGCTCATTCCCGCGCACGCTCAAAGTGAAGGTGTTGGGTCCGCTGCAGGTGACGGCGATGCGGCAGCTGGTGGTGTTGTGGCGCGAGGAGAGGTCCGAGACCGCGGAATCGAGGGTTTCGTGGAGGGAAGCCCGGTCCCAGATCTTCAGCGTCACGGATTCGGCAGTGTTAAACGTCATTGTTCAGTACTTTCCTGTGTCAAGCCGGATTGGTGTCCGGCAATGGCCTGTCCGCGCTCGGAGGGTCGGTGGCCTCTGCTCACCGGTGGGCCTCGTTGCGTCACCAGGATGTCAAGGGCGGATGTTTCCGGCCCTGCCTATCCATAGTGCCCGTGGCGGATGAGCCGACTCAACCAAATCGCGCATTTATTGCGAGTGAATCTCATCACGTGTGACCGGCGGCACAGCTACTCGTCGAAGTAGGCCGTAATCCTTCGTTCCCCGGAAATTGAGGTGATGACGGTTGCTGCCACTTCCCGGAGCTTGATGTTCCGGGTGCTCGAAGCGCGCGTGAGGATGCTGAAGGCGGTATCCCGGTCGCAGCGGTTCTGGGCCATAACGGCCCCTACTGCCATGTCGATGACGGTGCGTGACTGCATTGCAGCGGTTAAATCATTTCGGGCTTCCCTCAGCTGCGAGATCCGCAGGATCAGCCGCAGTGAAATGGCGGCCTGGGCCGCGAATGACTCCACGGTTGCGATGTCCTCGCCGGAGAAGCCGTTGCTGCGGCCCGAGTAGAGATTCAGCACTGCTTCTGCATCCCCCTCCAGATCCAGTGGGACGGCAAGGATCGAGGACACGCCGTGCTGCACGGCGGTTTGCACATAGGGTTCCCAGCGGCTTTCCGCAGCAAGGTCCGGCACAAGGAGGGTGGTTCCCTGCTGGAGTGCGGTAAGGCACGGGCCCTGGCCAAATCCGTTCTGCAGTTCGTCAAGGGCCTTTGCCGCTGCATCACTTGCCGCCACGGCCTGGGGTCTTTTGTGGCGCAGCACTGTGACACCGCTATGGATCGTGTTCCCGGGGCCGGACAACCGCGTACTGGCCAGGATTGCCAGTTCAGTGAGGAACGCCTTGATGTCGGGGCTGTCCAGCACCAATTGCTGCAGCGACAATTCCGCTGCTTCCGGAGGCAGTCCCTCGTGTTCCTGGAACGGCTGCTCCTGACTGCCGGTCATCGGTCCCCACCCTCGCAGAGTTCCCTCATGGCCGTGGCAATCAGCCCCACCTGGGAGGCCGGAAGGTGGAGTGCTTCGTTGAGGTAGGCGTCAAAGGACATTTCGTCGGCGTCGCCGCCGAGGCCGTAGTAGTACGTCCACAGTTTCATCATCGGAAGCTGGGTGTTACGGAAACGCCGGGCCACATCCCTTCGCTGTTCGTCGGCCTCCAGCAGTTGGTCAGGGCCCCCGGTCCAGTCGGCGTTCACCTTTGCCGTCCCATTGGCGGGACGGGGAAAGATCCGCCATCCACGATTTCACGCGCAATTTCCTGAACCCGCCGGTTGCTTGACGTGGCGGCTATCTGGAGGAGGCCAAGGGCGTCGTCCCTGCCGCCACGGGTTTGGAGCATGACCAACGAGACTGCGGCGTCAACAAGGGCACGGGACTTCAGCGCGGCGCGCAGGCCGTCTGGAAACACCTCCGGCGCGTGCAGCCTCAGGGCCAGTCGGAGGATGCGTGACATCGACGCGGCGTGATAATAGATGAGGACCACCACGGCTGGATCGAATGCGTGCATGGTGCGGGCGTAGCAGTTCAGTGCGGCCTTGGAGGCGGGGGCGGTGACGATGGGGACAGCCAGCACTGAGTGCACATCGTCTTCGGCGATGAGGTCCAGATACTGTCCCCAACGGTCGTCGTTAGGGAAGTCATTGACCAGGACTGTCCGCTGCCCGCGCAGGGCGGTGAGGCAGGGGCCGGCATCCAGGGCGTACTGCGTTTCATCGAGTTTGTGCCCCTCCTCGCTGCTGCAGGCAACCGTGGAAGGCGCGCCGTCGCGCTCCACGGTTATTGAGCACTCCAAGGGGCTGCCGTCCCCGCGAAGCCGTGAAGCAGTAATAGTGGCCAGCCCAAGGAGGAACTCGGGGAATCCGGGGCTGTCCAGAAGCAGGTCCTGATACTCGTTGGCGGTGGTCAGTGCGCTATTCCCGGCCATGTGGCCTCGATCCGTAGTTGCGCCAGGCTTTGCTTATCCTGGCTGGCGGCCGCCGCTCTTGGCACGGTGGGCCCATTCATTCAACCTCCGGATCCTGTCGCCATCCCGAAATCTCCTACCTTTGACACTACGCCTTTGGGGGAGGTTTCTGATATAGCGCCTGGCTTCGTTCGCCAGCCCCGGCGGCCTACGGGCCCGACGTCATCGTCCCTTGCTCGCCGCCGCCCTCGCCGTCGCGTTCCGCCTCCGGGCAGGGCCTGCCGTCCTCATCGTCTGGCTGGCCTGTGTCTGGCTGGCTCGTGTTGGAGCCATCCTGTGACTGGCCCGTGAGGTCATCGGAGTACGGAGCGTGGGGGCGGGGCAAGTCGTCTATCAATTCATTCGCAGCCAGAGCCAGCAAGTCGCGCTGGATTGCCGGCAACGAGAGAAGGCCTTGAAGGTAGGCCTCCACTTCGTATTCGCCGGCGTCGCCGGACAGGCTGAAATACTTCAGCCACAATGCGGAAATGGAAATGTCGGCTGATTTCATTGCCGCACGGAGCCTCCGCCGTTGTTCCGGCTCGTTCGGATCGAAGCCCACAGAGCCGTTCCTAATCCCCGAGAGCCGGCATCCCGGCCAGAATCGAGGCACTGACGTCCTGCAGCGGGCTGCCGGTTTCACGTGCCGTCCGCATCAGTCGCTGAAGAGCGTCCTGGTGGGTAAGTCCGAGCCGTTCCATGAGGACTCCGCATGCGCGGTTGACCAGGTCCCGGCTGTAGAGGGACGCCTGCAGGGCTTCCGTCATCCTGTGTGGAGCTTCACTGGCCTGGATGTGAGAGATCAGTGTGGCGGCGGGGGCTGCGAAGAGTTGGACAAGGCCCGGGCTGGACGGACCGTAGGCACCGGCGGTTGCGGCATACAGTTTCAGTGCCCCAATGGATTCCTTGCCTGCCAGCAGGGGGACGCTGACCACTGAGCGGATGGGCAGGTGGTGGACAGCTTCCTCCCACGCCGGCCACCGCCCATCTCCCGGGAGATCCTCCACCAGTACCGGCGACTCCGTGGCCCAGGCCGTCAGGCAGGGGCCCTCGCCGTGCTGGTACTGTGCTGCGTCCGCCAGTTCCACGGTCCTGTCCGTGTAGCCGCTGCTGGTACGCCGGCCCCTGGCATCCAGCAGCGACACTCCCGCGCCGATGGTTCCCGCCACGGATTCCTTGGCGGCGAGGGCCAGGAACTGCACGGCGCTGGTGACCTTTTCCTCGGTCAGCAGCAGGCCCTGGATGCGCGCAATGACTGTACTGAGTTCGTCAAGGGGAAGCTGCTGCGCCATCCTTTCAGCATAAGCCCCCTTAAATGCCCGCTCCGCTGCCGCGCGAGGTCCGGCCCCCGTAAGATGAACCCCATGTTGAATCCTGCCGACAATGTGACCGTCCAGCACCTCCAGGAGGTCCTGGTAGGTGCCGAGAACGCCGTGGAATTCCTTTCCGGACTCTCGGGGATGGCGGCAGCGGCAGTATCCGAAGTCGCCAGTGACGCAATTGAGTGCGCGGTTACCCTCAAGCTCAGGCGGCGCCCGGCAACTGCGGCCGGCAGCAGTGCCAGGGCCGTGGAACTGGACCTCATTGAGCAGGCATTGGGGGATGGTCCTTGCATCCGTGCCTTGCGTGAGATGGCGCCTGTGCTGATTGACGACGTCGCGCGGGATACCCGGTGGACCATGTACAGCCAGGAATTGGCGCGACGGGGGGTACAGAGCACCCTGGGTGTCCCTCTGGAGATCGGTGCCGATGCCAGTGCTGCCTTGAACTTCTTTGCCACCAAGCCGGGTGTGTTCACACCAGACGTTTATGACAAAGCGGCGGGCTTCGCCGCCGCTGCCCACAACACGCTGCACCTTTCAGTCCGCATCCACACTGCGCAGAACCGGGCCAATGACCTGGAGGCTGCCCTGGAGAGCAGGACCGCCATCAACCTCGCCTGCGGCGTCATCATGGCGCAGAACCGCTGTTCGCAGGAAGAAGCGATGGAAATCCTCACCAAGGTCTCCAGCAACCGAAACCGGAAGTTGCGGGACGTGGCCAAGGAACTGATCGAACAGCTGTCCGGAAGCAACATCCAGACCCACTTCGACGCATAGGCCGAAACCACCAGCCGGTTCCGATCGGGTCAGCCAGCGGTCCGAACGGACACACTGGCGTTGCCGCCTGACCGGCGGATGTCCCAGCAGCTACCGCTGCCGATGACCTTGTAGTCCGTGGCGCCAACTGATTCCAGCACCACCGCCGTGTTCTCATCGATGGCGACCGCCCATTCCACCAGGCCTACGGCCACAGCGCCCACCGCGCGGCTCAATGTCCCCGCCTGGGCGGCGTGGACATCCACCGCGAACGGAACCAGCCCCAGGCCCTCACGGATGTCCACTGCATCCAGGCCTTCGGAGCACTCCTCCCCGCACACTTCCACCCCGCTGATCCGGTACCCACCGATCAGGGCGTGGCCTGGGGCCACCATGGCTCCGGCGGAGAACCCCAGATACGGCATGCCGGCCGAGGCCAGGCGCAAAATGGCTTCGGCTGCCGGGCGGAGGCCCTCCCAATACGCCGGCGTCAAGCCGCCCCCCACCACCACGCCGTCCACACCTCCGAACGCAGCGGGATCTGCCCGGGTGCCTGCTGCCAGCGTGACCGGCAGGATCGCACAATCAAGCCTGGCCCGGAGGGGGCCCGAGCAGGCCTCCATGACATCCTGCAGGCTTCCTTCCCGATGATGCACGGCCACGGCGATGCGGGCAGTCCGGCCTGGCGTGGCATGCTGCCGGACCATCTCCTCAAACCGGTCAAAGACTTCCGGAAAACCCGCCGCGTCCGGGCCGGCCCCGGCAAGGAAGATGCTCATGAAGTTCAAGATACCGGCTCGGGTCTTGAAGCCGATTGTGTGGAAGAAACCCTTGACCTGTACGCCCCGCAGGGCTAACGTACAACCAAATGGTTGTAGAACAGCTAAGCGCGACCGAAATCGACCGCCTCTTCCAGGCGTTCGCCGACTCCACCCGGCGGGACATAGTCCGCCGGGTCACTGTGGGCGAGTACTCGGTCTCCGGTCTGGCAGCCCTTTACGCCATGAGTTTTGCCGCCGTCCAAAAGCATGTGGCGGTGTTGGAGCGCGCATCCCTGGTCACCAAGGAAAAGCGCGGAAGGGAGCAGATCGTGCGGGGCAATCACGAAGGACTGCAGAAAGCCCGGCGGCTGCTCGATGACTACGAACAGATCTGGCGGCAGCGTGCCGCCCGGATGGCCGATATTCTCGCTGAAGGTTAGGAAGGCATTGCCATGACAGTCATCAGTACGGCTAAGAACCCCGAGGCCCTGAGCCTCACCCTCGTCGCCGAGTTCGACGCCGGCGTGGAACGCGTCTGGGAGCTCTTCGAAGACCCGCGCCAGCTGGAGCGCTGGTGGGGACCGCCCACCTACCCTGCCACTTTCTACAGGCACGACTTCGTTCCGGGTGGCAAGGCCAGCTACTACATGACCGGCCCTGAAGGGGACAAGGCCCACGGCTGGTGGGAATTTACCTCCATCGAGCCCCCGCGGGAGCTCCAGTTCAACGACGGTTTCGCGGACAGCGACGGCAACCCCACCGGGGAGTTCGGCATCAGCCACGCCACGGTGACCCTGGAACCGCTGGGGGAGCGGACCCGGATGACGATGCTGTCGATCTTCGAGTCCGAGGAACAGCTGGAGCAGATGATGCAGATGGGCATGGAGGAAGGACTGAAGGAAGCAGTCGGCCAGATCGACAGCATCCTTGCCGAGCACGCCAACGCCTGACAGCGCAACAACCACCGACTTTGCCACGGCGCCAGGTGGGCGGACGACGGCGGGACGTGCCGCCGTCGTCTGCCCACCTTGGGCGTTGAACGTGCAAGCCTCCCGCTGAATACTGGAAGTTGGGACAGTGAGGGAAGGCGGTGGCAGCGATGAGCGGCGGGGCAGGGGATTTCCGCAAGCGCCTGGAGCGCGCGGCAGAGGTCCGGTCTTACCGTGGTGCCGGCATCAGCGCCGAAGAGGAAGCCGCGCTTGACGCCCTTGACGCGCAGGAACGGGAAAAGCGCAGGAAAGTCAGTGACGCCGCCCGCGCCGAATACCTGGTCCGCGACGCCATGGCGCAGGGCAAGTTCGACAACCTGAAGTACGCGGGCAAACCGATTCCCGGCCTGGGCGAATCCAACGATCCCGACTGGTGGGTGAAGGGGCTGATCCAGCGGGAGAACATCAGCGGCCTGGGTCCGGCGGCCATCCTGCTCCGCAGTGAGGACGCGGAACTCGACGCCAGGCTGGACGGCCAGTACACGGAGCAGCAGGTGCGGGACATCCTGCAGGATTTCAACCGGCGGGTGATCGACGCGCGCCGCCAACTGCAGGGCGGCCCGCCCGTGGTCACCAAGACCCGTGACGTGGAGGAGGAAGTGGAGCGCTGGCGCAGCCGCCGGGCCGCCCGTGTGGTGGAGGTTCCTGTGGAACCCGAGCCGGAACGCTCCTGGTGGAAGCGGTTGTGGAAGGGCGCTAACTAGCGGAAGGGCCGGCCGTTTCGAACAGCTCGCACACGGCGTTGTAGTACCCCCGGCCTACGGCCTGTAGTTGGGGTTGGGCCCAATCATTGAAGCGGGCGGCGGCGCGAACGGACCCGCGGGATAGAGCGGAGCCACCTTGAGCATGTAGTTGGCCCACTGCGGCCCGGCAATCATGTACCCGTCAAGGCGGGGGTAGAAAGTGCCGTTGATGGTCACGTTCTGTCCTGCCCGCTTTTGGCCTTCCAGTGCGTCACCGAAGAAGGACGCCGTAACCAGCCCGGTGGTGTAGCCCACCACCCAGGTGGACCCGTTGTTGTTCGAGGTGCCGGTCTTGGCAGCGGTAGGAACTTTGTCCTGCACCTTCGGGTTGATCCAGACGCCGGAACCCTTCTTGAGGACGTCCTGGAGTACGGAATTGACGCCGCGGGCAACATCGGGTTTGACGGCGTCGTGGCAGTCGGGGGCCTGGGCAGGCAGCTTTGCCCCCGCCGCATCGGTAATCTCAGCCAATGCGATCGGCGCACAGTAGCGGCCGTCCGTGGCAAAGGTGGCAAAGGCATTTGCCAGGGTGAGGGGTGCCACGCCGGTGCCGCCCAGGAGGTTGCCCAGTTGGTGCATGTTGACCGGGGCGCTGTCCAGGCCGCTGTGCAGGCCCACGGCGTCCACCATTTTCTGGATGCCACAAAAGTCGAGCTGGGCTGCCGAGGCGAAGGTGGCGGTGTTGATGGAGTTGTACAGGCCGTAGTTCACCGGCATCGGCCGGTAGAAGCCGTCCTCCGCGTTCTGCAGGTCATCGGCAGCACCAAGGGCAGGGTTTGCCTGCGCGGTGCTGTACGCGCCCAGCACCTTCCCGCAGCTGTCCTTCCACGGGAACCCCAGCGGATAGACCCGGCGGGAGGCGTCCACTTCGGTGGTTAGCGACTTGCCCTCGTTCAGCCACTCCGCAAAAGTAAAGGGTTTCATGGTGGACCCGGGCTGGAACCCGCCGGCGCCGTTCAGGTCGTTGCCCTGGGCATCCTTGGCATCAACGTTGAAGTTCAGGTTGGTATCGAACTTGCCGGGTTGCGGGAGGAACACCGTGTTTTGGGCCATGGCCAGGATCTTGCCGCTGCCGGGCTGGATGCTCAGCAGCGAGGCCGCCCACCGGTCCGGGTTCGCGCCGGCAGTTCCATCCACCTGGGCCTGGGCAGCCGCCTGAAGCCTGCTGTCCAGGGTGGTGGTGATGGTGAGGCCGCCGCGGTAAAGCCTCCGCTCGCGTTCAGCCTCGGTAGGCCCGTAGGCCGGATTGTTCAGGATCAGATGGGAGATGTAGTCGCAGAAGTACGGAGCCATGGCGGCATTGGCACAGCCCTGCTGCTGCGGCGTGATTTTCAGCTGGATCGGGGTGGCCACCGCCTCATCATGCTGGGCTTGGGTGATCTTTTTCAGCCGCAGCATCTCGGACAGGACCTGGTTCCGGCGCACGATCGACTTGTCCGGATTCGTCGCGGGATTGTAGAGGGTGGGGCTGTTGACCACGCCTGCCAGCAGGGCTGCCTGCGGAAGGGTGAGGTCCTTGGCGCTGGTGCTGAAGAAGTAGCGTGCCGCGGATTCAATGCCGTAGGCGTTGTTGCTGAAGAACACAATGTTGAGGTAGCCCTCAAGGATCTGGTCCTTGGAGTACTTCTTCTCCAGGCTGATGGCCAGCTTCATCTCCCGCAGCTTGTCACCAATCGTCTTCTGGCCGTTCAGCACCACCTCATCCGGCCGGTCCTGCGAGAGCTCGGCTTCGTTCAGGACGTTCGTGACGTATTGCTGGGTGATGGTGGACGCCCCCTGTTCCCCGCCCCTGGTCAGGTTGGACACAACCGCCCGCAGGATCCCTTGGGGGTCAACGCCCGCGTGCTCGTAAAACCTGCTGTCCTCAATGGCAATAATGGCGTCTTTGATGAAGGGTGACATCTGGTCCAGGGGCACCCTCACGCGGTTCTCGGCGTAAAAGGTGGCGATCTGCTGTCCGTCGGAGGTGAGCACTTTCGTGGATTGCGACGGCGGCTGGACCGTGAGGTCGCCCGGCAGTTTCTCGAAGTAACCAATGGAGGAACTCACCCCCATTCCTGCAGCCGCTACGGCCGGGACCACCAGGCTGGCCGCCAGGATGCCACACATGATACTTGCCGCCAGGAACCCCAGGATCCTTCCCAAGGCCGCGCTGAAGCCGCTTTTGCGCTTCCGCTTCTTCCCCATCGCTCAGCCCTCGTCCTCGAAGGTGGGACCAGAATACGCCCCTGCCAAGGGGTGAACCAGATCCGGAAAGGTCAGGATTTGGTCACGCCGAACCGTTGACGAAGCGATAGATAGCGACATATCGTTAACTATCGCTGAAGAAGCAGCGATTATCCTGATATGGAAAGGACGATGCCACCATGAAAGGCATATTCGACGACAAACATCCCGGCCCAGAGTTCGGAAAAGGACGTTTTGAAAGGGGAAGGGGACGCAGGGGGCCGCACGGGCACAGGGGGCCTGGCTTTGGTCCTGGCTTCGGACCCGGTTTCGGGCCAGGCTTTGGCCCGGGTTTTGGTCCTGGTTTCGGCCCAGGGTTTGGCAGGGGCGGCCGGCGGGCCAGCCGCGGTGACGTCCGCGCAGCCATCCTCTCGCTCCTGGGAGAGGCGCCGTCCAACGGTTACGGATTGATCAAGACCATCGCGGCAAAGACCGGCGGAACATGGCGCCCCAGCCCCGGATCCATCTATCCCACCCTGCAGCAGTTGGTTGACGAAGGCTTGATCGAGGCGCTCAGCGAAGGCCGCGGGACTGAGTTTGCCCTGACGGAGGCGGGCCGGGCCTATGTGGCGGAGCACGCGGAGGAGATGGAGAACGCCTGGAACGCGGAACCGGACAGTGCGGACCGGGACTTCCACCAAAGCATTGCCAAACTCATGGGCGCCATCCATCAGTTCCGCGCAGGCGTCAGTGAGGAGCAGCGCGCCGCCGCCGTCGAGAAGATGGATGAAACCCGCCGCGCTCTTTACAAGATCCTTGCGGACTAGTGTCGGCGTGGACACCGGTTGGACGGGCCTTGCTGTCCGGCACCGTCCAACCGGAACCTACGTGGCCGGGAAACTACGCGAATGAGTCTTCCTTGGCGTGCTGTTCAGTGCGGGCAGCGGCAGGGACGGAGGCGGTTGTGTGGTGTGCCAGCATCTGGCCCAGGCTGCTGAAACCGGAGCCCATCTCACCGAACGCGTAGGCGGTCTCGGCGTGCTCGGACAGGTCCACGCCGGCGGTCTCGGCCTCGTGGCTGACCCGGAAGCCCACCGTCTTGTTGATGATCCGGGCAATGACGGCGGTTCCAACACCGGACAGCAGCAGGGTGATGACGACGGCGGCCGTCTGGGCAATGAGCTGCTGGACGCCGCCGCCGTAGAAGAGCCCGCCGCCCTGTCCGTTCACGGGAAGGGCGATGAAGCCCAGGGACAGGGTGCCGATGAGGCCGGCGCCCAGGTGGACGCCCACCACGTCCAGGGAGTCATCCAGGCCAAAGCGGTACTTGAGGTCCACGAAGACGCAGCAGGCCGCGCCGGCCACCAGGCCCAGACCGATAGCGGCCACCGGGCTGATGTTGGCGCACGAAGGGGTGATGGCCACCAGGCCGGCAACCACGCCGGAGGCAGCGCCCAGGGACGTGGGGTGTCCGTGGCGGACCTTCTCCGTGACCAGCCAGCTGAGCATGGCGGCCGCGGGGGCCACCAGGGTATTGATCCAGATGAGGCCGGCCTGTTCAACGCTGGTGGCGGCCCCGCCGTTGAAGCCAAACCAGCCAAACCACAGGATCGCCGCACCGAGCATGATGAAGGGCAGGTTGTGGGGGCGGTGGTTGGGGTCCTTCGCGAACCCGTGGCGCTGGCCAACGATGACGGCCAGCACCAGGGCAGCCGTACCCGAGCTGATTTCCACAACAGCACCGCCGGCGAAGTCGATGACCTGGCCGAAGATTTCCGTGACGGCGCCGCCTGCGCTCATCAGCCCGCCACCCCAAATCATGTAGGCGAGCGGGCAGTAGATTACCGTGATCCACACGGGCACGAACAGGGCCCAGGCGCCGAACTTGGCACGGTCGGCGATAGCGCCACTGATCAGCGCGACGGTGATGATGGCAAACGTCGCGCTGAACCCTGCCTTGAGAAGGTCCGGTGAACCCATCAGGTTCTGCAGCCCGAAGTTGGTGAAAGGATTGCCGAAGAGGCCCAGGACGCCGGTGCCGGTGGTCATGGAGTAGCCCCACAGGACCCAGACCACGCCAACAATCCCTGCCGAGATGAAGCTCATCATGATCATGTTGAGGGCGGCCTTGGCACGGGTCATGCCGCCGTAAAAGAGGCCAAGCCCGGGGGTCATCAGCAGTACCATGGCGGCCGAAATCATCAGCCAGACGTGTTGGGCAGTGATTTCCACCGGTGGGTCCCTTCGCAACGTGAATGTGGTGCAGGGCCCGTTTGGCCCCGTGGCATTTCCCCCGGGTTCCATTTTTGGCGTCGTGTGTTTCAGCCAATGCCGCTTAAAGTTGCCGCCACGTTACACAAATCGCTCCCGCGTGAAGTTCACGTATCGCCTATGTTTCGGGCATGTAAACAGCGGCTCCCCCTGGTGCCGCGCACAGCAGCCTTGGGCCCCGGCGTTCCGCGCCACCGCGGGCCGTACGGGCCCCGCGGCAGGTGAGGTCCGCCGTCGTACGCTTTTGTGCCGTCTGTTTCGAAGCTATGAACGGCACCTCACCCGGTCAGAACCTGCGGGCGTTGGCGAGGACCGGCAGCTTGGCCCGAACGTCGTCCACCGTTGAGGGATCAATGTCCACGACGGCGAGTTCCGGCTTTCCGCCAAGCGCCACCACGGCCTTGCCCAGGGGGGTGACCACGGCGCTGTGGCCGATGCCGGTTGGCGCTGTGCCCGCCGGCCCGGCGCCCACCGTTTCGGGATCACCCTGTCCGCAGGCGACCACAAACGTGGTGCTGTCCAGCGCCCGGGCGCGCACCAGCAGGTCCCACTGCTCTGCCTTGCCTTCACCCGCGCCCCACGATGCGCACACGATGTTCACCTGGGCACCTGCGTTGGCGTTGGCGGTGAACAGGCCCGGAAAGCGGACGTCGTAGCAGGTAGCCAGGCCGAACACGGTGCCGTCCAGCTCGAACGTCACCGGTGCTTCCCCGGCGTCCACTGTCCTGGACTCCGTGAAGCCGAAGGCGTCAAAAAGGTGGACCTTGTCGTAGGACGCCTCCACCCCGGGCCCGGTGACCAGCAGCGTGTTGCGGACCCGGCCATCCTTGCCCGGAGTGAACATGCCGGCCACGACCGTTATGTCCAGCTCCGTGGCGATCCTGCGCACCTCGCTGGCCCACGGGCCCTCGACGGGCTCGGCAATGTCCTTCAGGGAATGGCCAAAGGCGCGCATGGTCGCCTCGGGAAAGACCACCAGCTGCGCACCGGCGTTCTTGGCCTGGGCGGCATATTCCCAGATGAGCTCCAGGTTGGCGGCGGTGTCGGCACTGCTGATGATCTGCGCTACTGCAATACGCATTACTGCCTGTAGCCCTCCACTTCGCTGATGGGCCGGGCCTCGGCGTCGTTCGGGTTTTCGCCTGAATCCTTCTTGGCCCGCCGCTGGCGCAGCAGGTCCCAGCACTGGTCCAGGCTTTCCTCCACGAACTTGAGCCGTGCCTGGTCCGGCGCCTGCCCGTCCCCGGGACCCTCGCGCAGCGAGTGCTCCTCCTCCACAAGGGCCTGGATGTGCGTCAAAATATCCTGATCATTCATGGTTTCCCCTTACTCCGGTCCGGTCTCCTTCAGCGTACGTAGTCGGTGCTGAAGGGGCCAGCCCTTGGGCGGTACCATCAACTTCATGCCCACTGCGCTCGATATGGCAGGTCCCATCCTGGAAGTGCTCACCTGGCTCTGCCTGCCCGCCGGGCTGGGACTGCTCTTCTACACCGGATTCCTCCGCCGCTTCGTGCATCCCTGGGACGTGGCCGAGGCCGTGGTCTATTCAGATTCCACCGGCGTGGGCTTCCGCTGGTTCGACCGGAAGCACCAGGTCCACAACGCCCCGATGTCCCCCTACGACATCAAGGACATGGCGCCGGGAGACACCCTGCCCATCTACTACCACCCCAAACGCCCAACACAGTGGCAAACCACCACGCCGGAGGAGGCCGGGAGGACGGCCTCGGTCCTGGGCCGCTGCCTGACGGCGATCGGCGCGGTGGCACTGCTGGCCGGCTTCGTCCTGCCCATGTTCTAGCTCGCCAAAACAGTTCAGCTGACCAAGACCACCACAATGCCCAGGCACCCCAGGGCGACTCCAGCAAACGCGGTCCAGAGCACGGCGGGAAGGTCGGCTTCGATGCTTTCGCCTGCCAGGCCGTGCGACCTGGCCTGGTAGCGGCGGCGCTGGGTGAGGTAGATGGCAAGCGCGGCCCCGCCGGAAACCACCGGCAGGACCAGGATGGGCGGCCCGTAGGTAGGGAGCCAGCGGAGGAAGAACGCGCTCGCTGTCACCAGCGCCAGCATGGTCCGGCCCCATGCGAGGGCAGTCCGCTCGGGCTGGAGGCCGGGATCGCCGTGGGGCTTGGGGGCGCGGGATGCCACCGGATCAGCGCCAGAGGATGAAGACCAGGACGACGGCGGCAGCCAGCGCGCCTGCCCCGGCCAACAGGGGCACAAAGAGCGGCAGCGGCAGCGGGCCCTTGTTGCGCATGCTGCGCTCCACCCGGAGCCACCGTACCGCGGCACCACCGCTGAGCATCATGCCCAGCAGAAGCAACAGGACGGCCAGGCCTTTCCGGACAGGTTCAATGAAAAGGCCGGAGGTGAACGCCTCGATGGCAATGCCACCCGCCAGCAGCGCAAGCGAGGTCCGGATCCAGGCAAGGAAGGTGCGTTCGTTCGCCAGCGTGAAGCGCGGGTCCGGTTCCTCCCCGCCGGGCAGCAGCCGTTCGGCCATTCTTCCGCGCGACGGCGGCACCATCGGCTTGTGCGGCTGCTCACTGTTGGTCACCGGGCCAGTTTAGCCGCGGCCGGTTGCCGGCCTGACCGTCAGGAAGCGTGGCGGAGCGCGGCTTTGGCGGCCAGGTGTTCGCCGATGGGAAGGGCTGCAGTTGCGGCGGGGGAGGGGGCATTCAGGACATGGATCATCCTGTCCGTCTCCGCGAGCAGGAAATCATGGAGCAGCGTTCCATCCCGGCGGACAGCCTGTGCCCGGATGCCTGCCTCGTACGGCAGCAGGTCTGCTTTGACCAGGCCGGGGGCGTATTTGCGGCATTCCTGCAGGTAGCTTCCCTTGAACAGCGAGTTCCGGACTTCACGCACCGCGGTGGCAGCATTGGACCTTGCCACGTGCCACAGGCCGGGAAAGCGCACATAGCGGCCCACGTCCTTGAGGTCCACGGAGAACTTGGGGTAGCCCTCCCGGGCAAGGCCCAGCACGGCATTGGGCCCCACGGTGATGCGGCCGTAGATGGTGGGCGTGAGATGCACCCCCAGGAAAGGCAGCTCGGGGTCCGGTACGGGGTAGATGAGGTGGGTGACGTAATCCGACTTGGTGTCCGGCAGCTCGAAATACTCCCCACGGAAGGGGATGATCTGGACGTCGATTTTCATTCCGGCAAGTTCCGCCAAGCGGTCCGACTGCAGGCCCGCACAGGCCACCAGGCGGCGGCAGGAGTACAGGGCATGGTCCGTGCCAACGTCCACGCCGTCCGAATGCTCCACGATCGAGCCCACTTTGGCTCCGGTGATGACCCGTCCGCCCGCAGCGGATATGAGATCGGCCAGCTTCCGCGCCACCTCCCGGTAGTCCACGATTCCGGTGCTGGGAATGAACAACGCGCCCAGGCCTGAAACGTTGGGCTCGCGCCGGTTGAGTTCGGTCTGATCGATGCGCTCGCAGTCCAGCCCATGGACGGCCGCGCGTTCCTCAAGGCGGCCCAGCCGGTCCAGCTCCACGGCCGAGGTGGCCACCAGCAGCTTCCCCGGCTCGGCGTACCTGATGCCGTGCTCCCGGCAGAACTCCTTGGTCTGTTGTGCGCCGGCCTTGCTGAACCGCGCCTTGAGGCTGTCGGGGGCGTAGTAGATCCCCGAGTGGATGACGCCGCTGTTGTGTCCGGTCTGGTGTGAAGCCAGGGAATCCGCGGCCTCGAGCAGAACCAGGGAGGCTCCCGGCTGCTTCTGCAGCAACTGATAGGCCGTTGCCAGGCCCACGATCCCGCCGCCAATAACGCAGTAGTCCACCCGCTCCACAGGTCCCGCCTTTCGTCGTGGCTAGATTTTAGCCACCCTCCCGCTGCTTTATCCTCCGCTGCGGGGTGCAAACATGATCACGGCCACGCCCAGCAGGCAGACCAGGGACCCGGCGATGTCCCAGCGGTCCGGGCGGAAGCCGTCAAAGGCCATGCCCCACGCCAGGGAGCCGGCTACGAACACTCCGCCGTAGGCGGCAAGGATCCGGCCGAAATGCGCGTCGGGTTGGAGCGTGGCCACGAAGCCGTAAGCACCCAGGGCGATCACGCCGAGTCCGGCCCACCACCAGTCCCTGCCCTCGCGGACGGCCTGCCACACCAGCCACGCACCCCCGATTTCGGCGGCAGCGGCCAGCACGAAGAGCACGATGGTCTTGGCGACAGCGACAGTTTCATCCGGAATACCCACGCAGCCATCATCCCAGCCGGGAATGCAGCTGCTGGCTGGACAGTTGGGGGAGGTATGGAGCGCATCGGATTCCTTTCATTCGGCCACTGGGGCCCTGGCCAGGGTTCCCGCACCAGGACAGCGGCGGACGCCCTGCTCCAGGGCATCGAACTGGCGGTTGCCGCCGAAGAGCTCGGAGTGGACGGTGCGTTCTTCCGCGTCCATCACTTCGCCCGGCAGCAGGCATCGCCCTTCCCCCTCCTGTCAGCCATTGCCGCCCGCACCAGCCGCATCGAAATCGGCACCGGCGTCATCGACATGCGCTACGAGAACCCGCTGTACATGGCAGAGGAGGCTGCAGCGACTGACCTGATCAGCGGCGGCAGGCTGCAGCTGGGGATCAGCCGCGGCTCACCCGAACCGGCCAGGGAGGGGGCGTCGGAATTTGGCTACCGCCCGCAACCGGGCGAGACCGACGCTGACATGGCCCGCCGCCACACCGCCGTCTTCCGCAAGGCCATTACCGGCGCCGGAATGGCCCAGGCAGACCCGCGGTACGCCGGGGCTGCCACCGGCCTCCTCCCCGTCCAGCCGCAGTCCCCGGGACTGGCAGAACGGATCTGGTGGGGCGCCGGCAGCAGGAAGACTGCGGTATGGGCTGCAGAACTTGGCATGAACCTGATGAGCTCCACGCTGCTCACCGAGGACACCGGCGTGCCGTTCCATGAACTCCAGGCCGAACAAATCCAGCTGTTCAGGGACGCATGGGCGGCGGCCGGCCACCCCCATCAGCCAAGGGTCTCTGTCAGCCGCAGCGTGCTTCCCATCGTGGACGAGGAGGACAACTACTACTTCGCGGGAAGTGCCCTCCGCGACGGCCGCGACCAGGTAGGCGTCATCGACGGACTGACCTCACGTTTCGGCAAGAGCTACGTGGGCCCGCCGGACCTCCTGGCCGAGCAGCTCGCCGCCGACACTGCGGTGCAGGCCGCGGATACCCTGCTGCTCACCGTTCCCAACCAGCTGGGCGTGGACTTCAACGCCAAGCTCCTGGGCAACGTCGCGCAATTCGTGGCCCCGCCCCTGGGATGGAGCCGATAGGACGCTGGGAACCTTTTGTGAGACCGAACCGTTACTCTTAAAGTGCGGCGTGGGGACTTCGCGCCCTATCAAGCAAGTGTGTGACTGCGGAACGGTCATATGACGGAGAGAGAGAAATATGGCTCGCGCCGCCCTAGGCTTAACCGTATGATCCGGCTACGGCAGCTGGCCCAAGCGGCCTCGGTCCTCACCACGCCTTTGACGCCTGAGGACGTCCTGGCTCTGTTCAACCCTGTCTACTCGGCCCGTCAGCTGCGCGGCGTTGTCACCCGCGTGGTCCAGGAGACTGCCCAGTCGGCAACCATCTTCTTCCGTCCCGGCCGCGGCTGGAAGGCGCACCTTGCAGGGCAGTGGGCCCGCATCGGCGTCGAACTCGACGGGGTACGCCACTGGCGCTCATACTCGCTCAGCGCCCCCGCCGGCAAAGACCCGGCCATCACCGTCACTGACGTCGGTGCCGTCTCCGGCACCCTGGTGCGCACCACCAAGCCCGGCGATGTCCTGTTCCTGGCCCCGCCGCAGGGGGACTTCGTGCTTCCGGAGCATCCACGCCCCCTCCTCATGGTCACCGCCGGCAGCGGCATCACTCCGGTGATGTCCATGATCCGTACCCTTGTGCCGCGGCGTCCCGATGCCGACGTCGTGCTGGTCCACTCGGCCCGCACCCCCGGCGACAGCCTGTTCCGCGAGGAGCTCGCGGAGCTGGCGGACCAGTTCCCCAACTTCCGGCTGGCGCACTGGTACACCGGCGAGCAAGGCCGTATGGACTTCTCCAGCACCAAGGAGCTGGACACCATCTGCCCCGACTGGAAGGAACGGGCAGCCTACGCCTGCGGTCCGGACAGCTTCCTGGACGACGCCGAGGCATTGTGGAAGCGCGCGGCCCTGACCACCCGCGCGCCCGGAACCGATGTCGCCGTGGCCGGAGACGCCGGCAACCTGATGATTGAACGCTTTAACACTACGTTCAACGCCGGGGTGGGGCACGACGGCGGCCTGGTCACCTTCGAAGCCTCCGACCGCGAGGTGGAGGCCGACGGCGACACCCCCATCCTGGACATCGGCGAGGACGCCGGGGTGCTGATGCCCAGCGGCTGCCGCATGGGAATCTGCCACAGCTGCCTTACGCCTCTGCTGGCAGGGCAGGTCCGGGACCTCCGCACCGGGGAAATCCACGGCGAACCCGGCCAATTGATCCAAACGTGTGTTTCGGCAGCCGCCGGACCCGTCAACCTCGAACTCTGAGGAGCAGTACCGCATGACTGTCATCTCACCCACGAAAACCACCGCCGCAGCAGGCGCCAACGCCGGCACCTCCAGGACGCGCCCCGGAAAGCTGGCCGAATCGGGCAGCCCCAGCGTCCGGCCACCGGCCGCCGCCCACCTCACCGACGAACAGGTGGCTGAGCTGGGCCGCGAACTCGACGCCATCCGGGACGAGATCCTGGGCAAACGCGGCGCGGAAGACGCCGCCTACATCCGCCGCATGATCAAGATCCAGCGCGGCCTGGAACTTTCCGGCCGTGCTGCGCTGCTGGTCAGCAAGAACAAGGCCGCCTGGGTCACGGGCACCACGCTGCTGAGCCTGGCCAAGATCCTCGAAAACATGGAACTGGGACACAACATCCTGCACGGCCAGTGGGACTGGATGCGGGACCCGGACATCCACTCCACCACCTGGGAATGGGACTTCGTCACGCCATCGCGGTCGTGGCAGCACACCCACAATGACCTGCACCACCGCTGGACCAACGTGGTGGGCAAGGACAACGACGTCGGATACAACCTCCTGCGCATGGATGAGCAGCAGCCGTGGAAGCCCATCAACCTGGCCAATCCGCTGTTCAACGCAATCCTGGCGCCCGTCTTCGAGTGGGGCATTGCCATCTACGACCTCGAACTGACCGAGTACAAGGAAGGCACCAAGTCCAAGGAAGCCCTGCTCAAGGACCTCAAGGCCCTGGGCAAGAAGGTCATCACGCAGTTCACCAAGGACTATGCCGCCACGCCCGCGCTGGCCATGCTGACGGGCTCCGCCAAGCAGGCCCTGTTCGGCACCATCGCAGCCAACGCCATCCGCAACGTCTGGGCCCACGCGGTCATCTTCTGCGGCCATTTCCCCGAAGGAACGGACACCTTCACGGAGGAAATGGTGGACGGCGAAACCCGCGGCGACTGGTACGTGCGCCAGATGATCGGGTCCGCCAACATCTCAGGCTCCAAGTTCATGCACCTGATGACCGGCAACCTCTCCCACCAGATTGAGCACCACCTCTTCCCGGACCTGCCCTCCAACCGGTACGCAGAGGTGGCGCCCAGGGTCCGCGAGATCTGCCAGCGCTACGGCCTGAAGTACACCACCGGGCCGCTGCTGAAGCAGGTTGGTTCGTCCTGGGCCAAGGTCTTCAAGCTGGCCCTGCCCGGCAAGGCCGCCACGGGCTAGGAGCCGGAAATCCATCAACACAGAAGTGGCCCGCCGGCTGGCAGGGCCACTTCTGCGTTTGGTGCCTGCTACCGCCGGGTGGCGGGAGCCAAGAGCATGTGGTCAAGCTTGGGCAGTGCGTGCCGAAGCCTGTGCCCGGCGCGGTCAAGGATCTCTTCCGCCTGCGACAACTCCGTGTCAGCGAGTTCGATCCGTGCCGATCCCTGGAGCCGGTGGCCGGACCACCGCAGCTGCAGGTTTCCTACCGCGAGGACGCCCGGCGTCTCCTCCAGCGCCACCTGTGCGCGAGCGACCAAGTCTGGTTCGATGCCGTCCATGAGCCGCCGGCCGATGCTCCGCACAGTGCCCCAGAGCAGCACCATGATGGCTGCGGAGATGACCAAGCCGACAATGGGGTCCGCCAGCGGAAACCCGAGCATGACGCCGACGGCGCCGATCACCACAGCCAACGAGGTGAAGCCGTCGGTCCGGGCGTGCACGCCGTCAGCCACCAGCGCCGCGGAACCGATCCTGCGGCCCACCCGGATGCGGTAAATCGCCACGGCTTCATTTCCTGCGAAGCCGATCAGGCCCGCTGCCATGACCCAGCCCAGGTTCTGCAGCGGCTGGGGATGGATCAGCCGGTCCACTGACTGCCAGCCGGCAACGACGGCGGAAAGGGCCACCACGGCCACGATGAACAGGCCTGCCAGGTCCTCCGCCCTGCCGTAGCCGTAGGTGTACCGGCGGTTGGCGGCCCTGCGTCCCAGGATGAAGGCAACCCACAGGGGGACCGCGGTCAGGGCGTCGGAAAAGTTGTGGATGGTGTCCGCCAGCAGTGCCACCGAGCTGCTGAACAGGACCACCAGGAACTGCAGCACGGTGGTGGCCAGCAGGACGAACATGCTGATCTTCAGCGCCCTGATGCCCTCGGTGCTGGCCTCCATGGCGTCGTCAATGGAATCTGCGGCATCGTGCGTGTGCGGGACGAACAGCTCGGTCAGCCAGCCCTTGAACCCGGAATGGTGATGGTGGCCGTGGTCATGACCGTGCCCGTGGTCGTGGTCGTGGTGGTGCCCGTGGTCGTGGTCATGCTCGGTGGGGTGCTCATGACCGTGGTCGTGCCCGCCGTGCCCCTCCGCATGGGCGTGGCTGTGGGTATGCGTTGACTCCTGGTGCGGCCCGCTCATGAGGCACTCCTTTGCGCAGAATGGTTGGTGATGCGGTGGTGTGCCGGCTCTCCGCCAAGGGCGTGTTCGGCCTGGAAGATCGCATCCGCCACCAGCTGCCGTGCATGCTCGTTTTCCAGCCGGTAGAGCACACGCGTCCCGTCCTGCCGCGTGGACACCATCCGGGCCAGGCGCATTTTCGCCAGGTGCTGGGACACGGCGGCGGGTGACTTGCCCACAACGTCCGCCAGGGCGCCCACCGCCATCTCGCCGTCCCGGAGCGCCAAAATAATCCGGACCCTGGTGGCGTCAGCCAGCATGGCGAACACCTCCACGGCCAACTCCACGTACTGGCTGTCCGTTCCCAGCGAGCAAGTGTTCTTATCTGCATTCATGCGCATATAGTGTCATAGCTTCAGGGTCCGTGCACGTTGAATCCGTCGTTGCTGGCAGACTGCTGGGGTACGGCCGCGCACCCTAGAGTGGGAGGTGCACGGGCACGGCGCTCTGCCTGCCGCCTGGTCAGTCTCGAAAGGAATTTACCCCGATGGCCTTCATCACCGTAGGTACTGAGAACAGCACTGATATCGAGCTCTACTACGAGGATCACGGCTCGGGCCAGCCCGTGGTGCTGATCCACGGCTACCCCTTGGACGGGTCATCCTGGGAGAAGCAGACCGCGGCCCTCCTGGATGCCGGTTACCGCGTGATTACCTACGACCGCCGCGGCTTCGGCAAGTCCAGCAAGCCCACCGAGGGCTACGACTACGACACCTTCGCGGCGGACCTCAACACCCTGCTGACCACCCTGGACCTGAACGACGTGGTGCTGGTGGGCTTCTCCATGGGCACCGGGGAAGTGGGCCGCTACCTTGGCACCTACGGCTCCGCCCGGGTGGCCCGCGCCGCGTTCCTCGGATCCCTTGAGCCCTACCTGCTCAAGACCGACGACAACCCGGACGGCGTCCCGCAGGAGGTGTTCGACGGCCTCATGGAAGCAGTCACCGCGGACCGCTACGCCTTCTTCACCGGGTTCTTCAAGAACTTCTACAACTCAAACACGTTCCTTGGCACCCCGCGCCTCAGCCAGGAAGTCATGAACGCCGGCTGGAACCTGGCCTCCGGCGCCGGTGCCACGGCTTCTGTTGCCGCCCAGCCCACCTGGCTCACGGACTTCCGCCAGGACATCCCCAAGATCGATGTCCCGGCCCTGATCGTGCACGGCACCGCCGACAACATCCTGCCCATCGACTCCACCGGCCGCCTCTTCGCCAAGGCCCTGCCCAGCGCCGAGTACGTGGAGATCGAGGGTGCACCGCACGGCCTGCTGTGGACGCACGCCGCGGAAGTCAACGAGGCACTGCTCGGCTTCCTGCGGAAGTAGGAAAAGCACGCGTCCGACGGCGGCACGCGCCGCCGTCGGACGCGGCAGGAAAAGCGGCGGTCACCAGCGGGGTCCGCCGCCGCCCGGCCCCTGCGCCGCGGTGTACTGGCCCGCCGTCACCGTTCCCACCTGCTTGGCGCCGTCCAGGCTTCCACCGCCGAGTCTCGCAGTGGTGGTTGCCGTGCCGCCGGTGTAGACGGTGTACTGCTGGCCCTTGGCGATGTCCGGTGAGGAGAACACCAGCGAAGCCGCCGCCTTGGTAGTGGTGAAAGCGGCCACCACCTTGCCCGAGGAATCAGCCACCTGGATGACGGTCCCGGCCGGAACCGACGAACCCAGCGCCACCTGCACCCCTGACTGGGTGGAGGAGTCGCCCGGGGTCACCACCATGCCCGAGCTGCCGGCCGCCGCGACGGTGCCGCCTGTCACCTTCAGCTTGCCATTGACGTCCAGGGCGCCGTTGTTGCTGGCGGTGGGGCCGTTCACCACCACGGTCCCGCCGGAAATGCTGGCGTTGCCGTTGGAATCCAGGCCGTCGCCCTGGGCATTGATGGTCAGGGCGCCGCCGGTGACGTCAACGCTGTAATCGCCCACTTCCATGCCGCCCCCGTCCATGCCGCCCCCGCCGGAGGAGGATGAGGCACCCGAGGCGTTCACGCCGTCGTCGTTCGACGTGACGGTGGTGGTGCCGCCGGAGACCACGATGTGCTGGGCCTCCAGGCCCTCCTCCGACTTGGCCACAGTGGCCGTGCCGCCGGCAATGGTCAGCGTGTTGTAGGCCTTGACCCCGTCATCGGCCGCCGAAACATTCAGGGTGCCGCCGTTGAGGAGCACCCAGCCCCGGCCTTCATCCGTGTCGTTGTCCGACTTGAAGCCGTCATCCCCGGCTGTCACCTGGTAGGCCCCGTCCAGCAGCACGGCGTAGTCCTTGCCTACGATGCCGTCATCCGCGGCCTTGACGGTGACGTGGCCTGAAGCGAGGACCAGGCCGTCCTTGGCGGAAATGCCGTCCTTGAAGTTGCCGTCCACGGCAAGGGACCCGGTGCCGGCAATGGTCAGGTCCGCCTTGGAATACAGCGCCGCGTTGGGGGCGTCGGTGCCCTGGTCGGCGTAGCTGGAGGCGTCACTGAGCGAATTCGTGGTGCCGTCCGCGAGGTACACGATGGCTTCATCGGCACTCTGGACCATGAAGGGGGAGCCGCTGGAGTTCGAGACGCGGGCTCCATCCAGGATGATGCGGACGGTGTCCTTCTCTCCGGCAGCTACCACAAGGCGGCCATTGGTGAGGGAGCCGCTGAGGCGGTAGGTCCCGGCGGCGCTGATGGTGACGGTGTCGCCGTCCACCTTCAGGCTGTCAGAGCCCGGGGCAACGGTGCTGGCACCGTCGGCCAGGGTCACGGCCACTTCACTGGCGGCATCCCACGTGAGGTCATTGGAATCGAAATGGGTGTCCTCCGCCAAGGTGTCCACGGCGACAGCGGCCGTGGTCCCGGTGGTCGCCGTGGATGACGATCCGGTGACCGCCGAAACACCCGTGGTGGTTCCTGCGGTGGCGCAGCCTGCCAGGCCGAGGGAGAGGGCCAGGGCGGCCACGGAAAGATAGGAACGGAGCTTTTTCATGAGGTTTCCTTGGAGTTTGGGGGGTGGTCAGCGGGCCGGCGGCTACGCAGCAAGCGGAACAGGCCGGAGTGCCATGCGGCGCAGTGTCCGGTTCCAGCGGTTGGCGGGGAGCCCCGGACGGAGGGCCGCCATCCCGGTGGCGAACTTCGAGATGCGGGACGGCCTGACGCCCGCTGCCCAGAGGTGCCGGTCCAGCGGGCCGGCCGTGGACCCGGACTTGGTTTCAAGGATGACGGCACCGTGCAGGACCCAGGGCTGGTGGCCGGGGCGCTGCCAGGTTACGTCGGTGTCAATCGTGGCGCGGCTGCCGGACTCGGGGAGGTAGAGAGTGGTCCGCCCGTAGCGGGTTTCCAGCACGGGCTCCAAAGGCAGGGCCGGTACGTTGCTTCCCGAGGCGCTGAGGGTTTCCCGGACGTAGGCCAGGCCTTCCGGAGTGAGCCGGGCCCGGTCTTCCAGCCGGTACGGGATGCGCTCCTTCACCGTCGCCTCGCGCGATCCTTCCGTCTTCACCTCCAGGAAGCTCACGGCGCTGTCGACGTAGGTCCGGGTGCGGATCTTGTACCGCCGGCGCCTGCCGTGGGCGGCCAGCAGGTAGCTGTCCAGGTCCGCGGTGTCGAAGTAGACCGAGTCGTAGGCGAAGCGGCGGGATCCGTCCATGTCCAGGACGCGCATGCTGGTGCCGGCCGAGGCCAGGAGCCTGCCGGCGAGCTCCAGCGGCACAATGTACTTGCGGTCAATCCGGGTCTGCAGGGCAACTTCTGCATTGAGTTCGTCCAGGCTCACGGGCGGCAGGAGGCGGAGCTGGCCGACGGCGGCGTCCGCAGCGGCGGTCATGCCGCACCTGCGTGGATGCGTTCCGTCGCGGTTACTGCCGGTACATCATGCGCGGCGGGTACGGCAGCGTGTCCGGCGGGGATGTAGGCGAACCGGACGTCCACAACGGTCTTGTCATTGACCAGGTCCAGTTCCGAGATGGTGGCGGAATGGACCTTGCCGTGGAGAACCTCTTCCAGGCGGGCGCAGAGCTCGCGGTCCTCGGAGATGGCACGGTCAAGAATCACGGTCTGGTGCCGGTAGGACGGCAGCACCCGCGGGTGGTCGCCCACGAACATCACCAGCAGGATGAGCCCCATCAGGGAAACGGTCAGCCACACCGGCTCGATGCCCAACCCGGCGATGAGGCCAAGGGCGAGGGCGGAGAAGTAGTAGGCCACCTCGTGCTGGGACAGTTCGGTGGAGCGGAGCCGGATGATGGACAGGACACCGAACAGGCCCAGTCCCAGTCCCAGGCCCGCTGCCGAATCCGACAGTGCCGTGGCCACGGCCAGTACGCCCACGTTCATGCCCAGGTAGGACACCACCAGGTCGCGCCGCCGGTGCCGACGCAGGTACAGGGCGAAGGTGAGGAGGCTGATGGCCGCAAGGTCAGCGACGATGAAAAGAAGTGTGTTCATGTGATTTCTCCGGATGGTTCTGGTGGTCTGGGAAAGACAATGCCGGGCCAAACTGTGCCGGCGCTGTGCTGTTCCCTAGGCCCGAATATGAGTGCGGGTCCGCCGTGGACCGCCGGTGGCGTGCATGGTGGCTCCACCGGTGAACAGGAAGCGCTGCTGTACGGCAAAGCTGATGGCAAGCAGCGCGATCTCTGCGAGGAGCTTGGCAGGCAGAGCCGGCACTGCCATGGCTTGGAGGGCCCAGACAAACCCGAAGTTGGCGGCCAGCAGCACGGCAACCAGGGCGAAGTAGCGTATTCCGGTCGCATGGGCTGGCTGCTCCCTGCCATGGGCGAACACCAGGTGCCGGTTGACCAGGAAGTTCACCGCCGAGCTCACGGCCCGGGCACCGACCACTGCCAGCAGCAGGGAGTCGATGGCCACGGTGAGCAGGACGAACACCAAGGTGTCCACGAGGAAGGCCGTGAAGGAGGACGCAAGGAACTTCAGCAGCGGGGCATAAATCCGGGCTGAGTCAGCCAGCGGCCGGAAGTGGGAGCCGGAGTTGTGGTCCAGGTAGACGGTGGCGATATCCACGGGGTCGATGGCATAGCCGTTGGTCTTTGCCTCAAGCAGCAGGTTCAGCTCAAATTCGTAGCGGTCCCCGCGCACAGAGCGGAGCCAGGGAAGCAGGTCGGCCGGGTAGCCACGAAGCCCCGTCTGGGTATCCGGGATGCGCTCGCCGGTGGCCAGGGTGAAGAGCAGCCCGGTGGCAGCGTTGCCCAGCCGGCTCCGCGCGGGGACGTTCCCGGCGAAGCTCCTGCTGCCCAGCACCATCGTGGCCTGCCCCCACGGCAGGACCCGGTTCTCCCGCAGGCGGTCCGCCACGCGAAGGATGTCCGCCACAGTATGCTGGCCGTCACTGTCCGCACACACTACGTCCCGGCCCGGAAGCTTGTCCGCGATGAAACCGAATCCGGCCCTGAGCGCGAAGCCCTTCCCACGGTTGCGGGCGTAGCTGACCAGATGGCACCCAAGGGACCTGACGTCGTCGAACACGTCCCGGAAGGCGGGTCCGCTGCCATCGTCAACCACCACGATGGAGGCCCGTGGCCGGACGTTCCGGATGGAACGGATAAGGGCGGGAAGCTGCCCGTCGGGCTCATAGGCGGGGATCAGGATGACCATGGCGTCCTACTGCCCGATGTAAAGGATGTCGGAGGTGCCGCGTTCCTTGTTCTGGCCCAGCGGGTTGTTGACCAGCGATCCGTTGAAGTACATGGTGGACGAGCCGCCGCCGTCGATGTTGTAGGCCGTGGTGGCGCCCAGGCCCTGCATGATTTCGGCGAGCCCGGTCATGGTGACGCCGGCGCTGTAGCCGGGGCTGCGGCCGTCCACCACCACGAACACCAGGTGGTTTTCGTCGATGATTCCGACGGCGGTGCGCGGCTGGTCGCCCTGGATGGAGTGGTTGCCGAAGTTGGTGTCCACTTCCACGCCCTCGATGCCCGCGGCAACCTGGCCGCCGTCCAGGAGGGACGGACCAAAGGAGAGGGTGTTCCAGACGCCGTCGGCTACAAGCTGCGCGGCCGTAGTGGTGGTTTCGTCATAGACCTTCACGGTTCCGTCCCGGTAGAACGCCAGCCCCTGGCGGGCACCGGCGTCGCGGAACACCACACCGTTGCGGATCACGATCCCGGTGTCCCGGAAGCCGTAGTAGTCCCCGTTGACGGCAAAGACGGCGTTGTTGTCGGCTGCGATCGCGGAGGTGGTTTCGGTGATGTTCGCACCGAAGCTGTCGTTGGCGAATGCGGACTTCAGGGCCGTGGCGTCCGAGAGTTCGACGTCGGCAGCATAGTAGGTGACGGTGCTGTCGCCGCTGCCCGTGGTCACCTTGGAGATCGAGATGGTGGATGAGCCGGAGACGTAAGAGGTGGCGGTGGTGACCGCGCCGGTAGTGCCGCTGGAAGCTTCGGAGGTGTTCGCCGTCGTGCCTGCCTGGCCGGCCTGGTAGGCGGAGACGTCGGAGATCTCGACGTGCGGGACCACATAACGGTCAACTGCCCAGGCGGCCGCCCCTCCCGCGGACAGCGTTAACGCCACCGCCCCTGCCGTGACGGCCCGGCGGAAGCGTCCGGGTTTGCGTAGTGATCGCTGCTGAGGAGTCATGCCTCATTTCTAGGCGGCGAACTTAGCAGTGGGATTTGCCCGGTATGTGTGGCTCCTGTGAAACATCCGCTGCCGGGCACAGCTGCCCGGCAAGCTCTTTCAGTTCCTTCGGATGGAAAGGCTTGGTGAGGTAGCCGGCAGCCCCCGACGCCATGCCGGCCAGCACGTCGTCTTCCTCGGAGCGGGCCGTCAGGAACAGCAGGGGTGCGGTGGTGAGGGCGCGGATGGCATGGGCCACCACGTGCCCGTCCATGTCGGGAAGCCCAATGTCCAGGGTGACCAACGCAATGGCGGGGTCAGCCGCTGCGGCGATGCCCTCGGCACCTGTTCCCACCGCCCTGACCTCGAATCCCGCATGCGACAGGACCACGGAGATCAGGCCCCGGATATCGTCGTCATCCTCCACGACAAGGCAAACACGCTGCTGTTCCATTTGAGCCCCCCGGCGAAAAGTTGGCACCAGTCTACTGGTGGCGGATGCGTTGCCGCTGACGGCCGCCCTACCCGTCGTAATGGGTACGCACAGGTCCCTGCCCCAGCGCATTCACCACCGCAGCGGCCACATCGTGCAGCTTGGTGTTACGGGTGCTTGAGGCGGCCTTCAGGATGTCGAAAGCGTCCTGCTGGCTGCACCGGTTCTGTGCCATGATGATGCCCACCGCCATATCGATGACCGTGCGGGACTCCAGCGTGGCGCGGAGGTTTGCCGCTGTTTCGCTGTAATGCGCAAAGCGCACTGCAAGGCGGAGCGCCAGTGAGGTCTGGCTGACAAAGTCTTCGGCAAACTTGAGCACCCGCTCCTCGAACCGGTGGGCCCGGCGGGAGTACAGCAGCAGCGCAGCCTTGGTTTCCCCTTCAAGCCGGAAGGGAAGTGCCGCGACCGACCTCACTCCCTGTGCTACAACTGCCGTGGAGTATTCCGGCCAGCGGCCGTCCCCTTCGAGGTCCGGAGCGTGGACAGTCTCCTGCACCGTGAATGCCGTCAGGCTGGGTGTTTCGGAGAACCCGTGCTCAAGGCGTCCGATGGACTTTGCTTCCCGGCTGCTGCTGGCAATCGTCGCTGTTTTCCGTTGCCTGAGCAGGGTGATGGCGCACAGCATCTCGTCGCCGGGTTCGGAGAGGTTACGGGCGGACACCTGTGCCAGTTCGTTGAGGAAGTCCTCAACGTCGGAGCTGTTGAGGACCAGTTCATGCAGGTGCTCGGTTATGGATGTATCGGTTTTTGCTGTTGACTCGCCGGCCACGGTTTCTTGGTGCCATTCGTTCAGGTCAAAACGAGCCTGCAACACATAGGCGCCCCGGGAGTGGCGGGGAGCCGGTGATGGTCGCTGGATCGACGAACTTTCCAACGGCCTGCTGCTAAACCGATATCCAGAGTATATACATTGCAGGGCCGGGCGATGCCCATCCCGGCCCCGGCCGTAACGCGGTTTGCTGGCGCCGGACAAGGAGCAACCGGCACAATGAAGCGGGGATCCGGTGCTGCTGCCTCCGCCGCCCCATTCACTGTGGTCCCGCCGCGGAAGGACACGAACATGACCAGGCTTCTCATCATCGGCCCACCGGGCTCCGGCAAGGGAACGCAGGCCGAACACCTGGCGCGGCACTTCCGGGTCCCCGCCGTTTCCACCGGCGACATCTTCCGGAGCAACGTCACCCGGAAGACGCATCTGGGGAACCAGGCTGCCCAGTACCTGGACGGCGGACATTTCGTACCGGACCACCTCACCAATGCACTGGTGAAGGACCGGCTCCTGGAGAGCGATGCCATGCACGGGTTCCTGATGGACGGCTACCCGCGCACGGCGCCGCAGGCGACGGAACTGGACAGGATGCTCGCAGCCCAGGGCCACGCGCTGGACGCCGTCATAGAACTGCAGGCGCCGGACGCGGAACTGGAGGAACGGATGCAGCTGCGTGCTGTGGAACAGGGGCGCACCGACGACACCGTGGACGTCTTCCGGCGCCGGCTGGACCTCTACCACCGGCAGACGCATGAAGTAGTCTCGGTGTACGCGGGCCGGGGCATCCTGGTGTCCGTCAACGGCAGCGGCGATCCGGGCGGAATTACCGCCGTGGCGATCGCCGCCGTCGAACAGTTCCTCGCAGCCCCCGACCCCCGTCCTGACCGGAACACCGCACGGAGAAGCACTCGAACAGAAGGAAACCCTGATGAGAATTGCCGTTACAGGCGGAAACGGAAAACTGGGGCGGCACGTGGTGCGCCGGCTCACCGACGACGGCCACCAGGTCCTCACGCTGGACCGTGCGGGTGAACGCAGCCCGGGGCTCCTGATGGTGGACCTGCGCAACTACGGGCAGGTTGTGGACGCGCTGCTGGGAGTCGATGACCGGCATGACGGGTTCGACGCCGTGGTGCACCTGGGTGCCATTCCCGCCCCGGGCATCCTTCCGGACGCAGCCACCTTCGAGAACAACATGCTGTCCACCTATAACGTCTTCCAGGCCGCGCGGCGCGCCGGCATCAAGAAGGTGGTGTACGCGTCCAGCGAGACGGTGCTGGGGCTGCCGTTCGACGTCGACCCTCCCTACATTCCCGTGGACGAGGAATACCCGCCGCGGCCGGAAAGCACCTACTCCCTGGTGAAGACCCTGGAGGAGCAGATGGCCGTGGAGATGACGCGGTGGGACCCGGAACTGAGCATCACCGGGCTCCGCTTCTCGAACGTGATGGACGAAGCCGATTACGCGAAGTTCCCCTCCTTCGACGGGGATGCGACGCTGCGGAAGTGGAACCTGTGGGGATACATCGACGGCAGGGACGGCGCGCAGGCCGTGGCGCGGGCGCTGGAGAATGCCAAACCGGGATTTGAGGCCTTCATCATCGCCAACGCCGACACTGTCATGAGCCGGTCAAGCGCCAGCCTCGCCGCCGAGGTGTTCCCCGGCGTCAAGGTAACCAAGGAACTGGAAGAGCATGAAACGATGCTCTCCATCGACAAGGCACGGCGCCTGCTGGGATACGAGCCCGAACACAGCTGGCGGAACCACGCAGCAGCCGGCTCCACCACTGGAGGAAGCCAGGGGTAAGGCCGGGTTTGCATTAACCCGGTCCGCAGCAATCGCCAAGGGTTGGCACAGGATCATCCAAGGAGCCGGAAGCCATACGCTTCCGGCTCCTATCCTTTTGGTACAGCCATCCTTTGCCTGTTCCCGCGGCGGATTCCGCGTCCCGGGAGTGGGCCCGCTCCACCACCAAAAGGACCCCCAAATTCGTACCCGACACTTCGTGCTGCCTGCCCTCACGGCTCTGCTCTCAGCCGTCGCCCTTTCCACGGCGTCCCTGCCCGCTGCCGCTGCTCCCGCCGCTGGCCCGCCCGCCGGCGCCGGCAGCGAAGCCGGCCGCTACATCGTCCAGTACGTGCCCTCTGCCGACGTCGCCGCGGAGGTGTCCGGGCTGCGCGGCCAGGGCCTCGCCGTCGGCCGCACCTTTGAGCACGCAATCCGCGGCGCCGTTGTCACCGCCACCTCCGCCCAGGCGGCAGCACTTGCCAGGTCGGGGAAGGTGCTGTCAGTGGAGCCGGACGCCGCCGTCAAGGTTTCCGGGACCGAGCAGCCCGCCCCCTGGGGCCTGGACCGCGCCGACCAGCGGGCCCTGCCGCTCTCCGGCAGCTACTCGTGGACCGGGGCCGGCGCCGGCGTGACCGCTTACGTCGTGGACACCGGCATCCTGGCCTCCCACACCGACTTCGGCGGCAGGGTGGCAGCGGGCTGGACCGCCGTGGCAGACGGCAACGGCACCACCGACTGCAACGGTCACGGCACCCACGTGGCCGGAACCGTGGCCGGGTCAACGTACGGCGTCGCCAAGAGTGCAACCCTGGTGCCGGTCAGGGTGCTGGACTGCAGCGGCTCGGGCTACAACTCTGACGTGGTGGCCGGCTTGGACTGGATCGCCGCGAACCATGCCGCGGGAACGCCCGCTGTGGCCAACCTCAGCCTGGGCGGAGCCGCAAGCAGCACCGTGGACAACGCCATCCAGGCAGTCCTGAACGACGGCGTCACCACCGTGGTTGCCGCAGGCAACTCCGCCGTGGACGCCTGCACCGGTTCACCTGCCCGCGTCCCCGGAGCCGTCACCGTGGCAGCGAGCGACTCCGCCGACAAGCAGGCATCGTTTTCCAACTTTGGATCCTGCGTCGACCTGTACGCTCCCGGCGTCGGCATCACCTCCGACTACTACACCTCCGCCACGGCCACGGCATCCATGTCCGGAACCTCCATGGCCGCCCCGCACACTGCCGGCGCTGCCGCCCTGCTTCTCTCGCAGAACCCTGCATTGGCACCGGCCGACGTCGCCGCTGCCTTGGTAGCCAATGCCACGCCCGGAGTGATTGCCGGGGCCACCACGGGGACCCCGAACCGCCTGCTGTACACGGGAACAGACGTTGCGGCTCCCACCCCGGCTCCCGCTCCTGCGCCCACCCTCACCTCGGTCTCGCCGGCCGCCAAGGCCACGGCAGTAGCCATGGGCACGAACGTGACCGCAGTCTTCAGTGCCGCTGTCCAGGGCGTCTCCACCGGGACCTTCGTGCTCAAGAACGCTGCAGGGGCCACCGTTGCCGCCACTGTCACCTACAACTCCACCACCAGGACCGCCACCCTTGACCCGGCCGCGAACCTCGCTGCCGACGCCACCTACACGGCCACCCTGGTGGGCGGACCCTCGGCCATCCGGGACGCCGCAGGCACGCCGCTGGCCACCACCAGCTGGACCTTCACTACCGGGCCTGCGCCCACCGTCAGCAGCTACAGCCCAGGCAGCAACGCGCTCCTGGTCCGCAGGAGCAGCAACGTCAGCGCGACCTTCAGCGAAGCGGTCCAAGGCGTCAGCACAGCGACCTTCACGCTGAAAAACGCTTCCACGGGGGCTGTAGTGGCAGCTTCCGCCTACCGCAACGGCACCACCAACCAGTGGATCCTCGACCCCCAGGGCACCCTGGCGGCAAAGACCCGGTACACCGTGACGCTGACGGGAGGGGCTGCCGGAATCCGCGACACAGCGGGCAACACCCTCACCGGACTGAGCTGGCAGTTCACCACCGGCTCGTTCTAGCCGCCGAAACCGGCCCCGCGATGGAGTGAATGGCATTTCACGGGGATAATCTTCAGCCTAGGCATTCCACACGGCACGCATATGCGGCGTGCATTGAACAGGGCGCAGGGACGGGCAGATTGGCACAAAAATCAGCAGGTTCCGCAGTCACGGAACGGAACTCCGGCAGGTGGCACACCTTCCACGAAAAGTTCGTGGTGGAGGAGCGCTACATCGACCCTGCCGACCGGAGGCGCCTTTACCGTGCGTCGGTCATCCTGGCCGTCGTGGGGCTGGCACTCTTCATCGCCACGCTGGTCAGCGTGGTGCAGGCCGACGGTTTTTCGGTCGCAGACCATCCTGTGCATGACTGGCTGCTCACAACGCGTTCAGCAGCAGTCACTGCCATCATGATTTTCCTGGCCGTGTTCTTCGGTCCCATTGCCCTGCCAATCATCGTGCTGGTGGTGATCCTCATCTGGGGATTCGCCGCCAAACACGCCTGGCGCCCCATCCTGCTGGCGTCCGCGATGCTGACGGGGGTGATCATTTCGCAGATCATCCTGCACATCGTGCAGCGTTCGCGGCCCCCCGTGGACCAGATGCTGTTCGGTGCGGACCAGACCTTTTCGTTCCCGTCCGGGCACGTCCTGGGGGCCTGCGACTTCCTGCTGGTGGGGGCCTACCTGATCTTCTCCCGGCGCCGGAACCCGCGGGCAGCGGTCTTCGGATTCATCGGGGCCGGGATCGGGATTGTCCTCGCCATCGCCAGCCGCCTCTACCTGGGCTACCACTGGCCCACCGATACCCTTGCGTCGTTCTCGCTGTCGCTGCTCATCCTGGGCGCAGTCATCGCGCTGGACACCTGGCGGACCGCGAGGATCCCTGGCGAACCGATCACCGGAGAATTGTCGAAGGAAGAATCCGCCCGGGAGTAGGAACCTTCCCGGGCGGGAAGCTGCTTCACTGCGGCCGGGACCTGGCGCGCTTCAAGGCCCGGTGCAGTTTGACGTTCGCTGCCTCGAGCTCAAGGACCTTGGCCACGCCTGCCAGGTTCAGCCCCTCCTCAAGGAGTTCGCCGATCCGCTGCAGCACGGCGATGTCATCATCGCTGTACTGGCGCGTACCGCCTGCCGTCCGGGAAGGTGTCACCAGCCCCCTGGTTTCGTAGAGCCTGATGTTCTGCTGCCCGGTTCCCGTGAGTTCCGCGGCCACGGAGATGGCGTAAAGGGCACGTGAACCGGGGGAACGCGGGGGCCGTCCCGCAACAGGTTCTGCCATGTCTGCTCCCAAAAATTACTTTGCCCGGTGTCTTGCTTCAGTGTCCCACGGGTGCTATAAAAAATCTATATCCACCACCATAGATTAATGGTGGTGGAAATGCGCAGATCCAACACGTGGAAGCTGAAGGAGTGGGAAATGATGTTGATGCGTACTGACCCGTTCCGTGAGCTGGACCGGCTCACGCAGCAGGTCTTTGGAACCGCCGCCCGGCCGGCAGCCATGCCCATGGATGCCTGGCAGGAGGACGGCGAGTTCGTGGTGGCGTTCGACCTTCCCGGCGTGAAGGTGGACTCGCTGGAACTGAATGTCGAACGGAACGTCCTGACTGTCAGGGCTGAGCGGCAGGACCCCACGCAGCCCAATGTGGAGCTCGTGGCCTCGGAGCGTCCCCGTGGCGTGTTCAGCCGCCAGTTGATCCTGGGTGACACGCTGGATACCGAGAAGATCAAGGCCAGCTACGACCAGGGCGTCCTGACCCTGCGGATTCCGGTTGCCGAGCAGGCCAAGCCGCGCAAGATCGAGATCCAGACCCAGCAGGGCGGGATGCAGCAGATCAGCACTTAGGGCTTTCCTGCGTGTGCCCCTGCCGGCCGCGGCAGGGGCACCGGCGGAACGGGAGGCTGGGATGACGGATGTCCCCGATTACTACACCATCCTGGGGGTGGGCCGGGATGCCACCCGGCAGCAGATTTCCCACGCGTACCGGGCCCTCATGCGCAGCCATCATCCGGACATGGACGGCGGGCAGGCGGATGGGGACAACCAGGCAAGGGGGAACCAATCCGCTTCGACGGGCAACCCCGGGCAGCGTGACGAACTCCTGCGGATCATGCAGGCGTTCAACGTGCTGTGCGACCCCGGGCGCCGTGCCGACTATGACAGGCGGCTGGCGGCAGGTGCGCCCACCATCATTCCGGTCCGGAGAGTCCGCAGCACCGGCGGACCGTCCGGGCCTGCCATCCGTGTTACCCCGGTGCGGTGGGAAAGCGGGCCGTGGGCCTGAAAGCGGCCCCGGTCCTGAAGCCGGATTCTGCCTTGGAGTCCCGCCGGCCGTGAAGCCGGGGAAGTAGACCATGGCCGTGCCATTAATCAAAGGAGGCGGAAAGCTGCATGAGCGACTGGCGGCGCTACGATTCACACCTCATTCCCGCATTCCATGAGCGCTTTGAGCAGCGTTGGGGTCCGGGAACCGCGCCCTTCCTGGACCCCGAGGCGCACGAACAGCCGCTGCCGCGGGCGCAGTGGCTCAACCCGGCCACCGGTGCTGCCCTGGCGGTAGTCCCGGTCTGGACGGCGGACGAGAGGCAGCAGCGTTCCTTCGGTGTGTTCTACCTGCCGCCGGCGGGGGACATCTGGGTGCTGCGCCCCGGCTACACCGGATACCTTGAACCGTCGGACGGGGACACGGAGCACCTGGTGACGCTGCGCAATGACGCGTTCCGCAAGGCAGTGGCGCACGCGAAGGAGTTCCTTTTCGGTTCACAGTAGATGCCGGTGCCACTACGGAGTTGCTGCTCGTCAGCCGTCCTGCCCTGTGACATTCTGGGACGTACCCGAACCACCGTGACCAAAAGGCTGGACCCCAATGCACATCACCGCCAAGGACCTCGCAGCGCTCATCCCTCCGGGGTTCACGCTTGGCGTGGCAACCGCAGCGTTCCAGATCGAAGGGGCCCTGGATGAGGATGGGCGCGGACCCTCGGGCTGGGACAGGTTCGCCGCAAGGCCGGGAGCCATCGTGGAGGACCACAGCCCTGTGGTGGCCACGGACCATTACCACCGGATGCCGCAGGACGTTGCCCTCTTGAAGCAGCTGGGCGTCGATTCCTACCGGTTCTCCTTCTCCTGGCCCCGCATCCAGCCCGGCGGGACCGGCCCTGCCAACCGTGCAGGACTGGCGTTCTATGACCGGCTCCTGGACGAGCTCCTGGCCAATGGGATCTCGCCCATGGCCACCATCTACCACTGGGACACGCCCCTGGAGCTGGATGACGAGGGCGGCTGGATGAACCGGGACACCGCGTACCGGCTGGGCGAATACGCCGCGCTGCTGGCCGGGGCGTTCGGGGACAGGGTGGCCCGCTGGGTCACCATCAATGAACCGGCAACCGTGAGCGCGAACGGCTATGCATTTGGCCTGCACTCGCCAGGCAAGGAACTTGCCCTGGGCGCCTTTCCCACCGTCCACCACCAGTTGCTGGGCCACGGGCTCGCCGTCCAGGCGCTTCGCGCCGCGAAGGTGCCGGGTGAGATCGGGATGACCAACGTGTACTCACCCATGGTGCCGAACTCGATCAACCCGCTGGACAAGATCAGCGCCGGGATCATGGACTTGGGCCAGAACCGGTTGTACGCGGACCCGGTCCTCACGGGCAAATACCCTGACCTGATCCGTGCCGCCAAGTTCTTCAGTTCCTTCGAACACCCTGAAGAGGACATGGAGGTCATCTCCCAGCCCTTGGACTTCTACGGGCTGAACTACTACATGCCCACCAAGGTGGCGGCGGGACCCGGCGGCGGTACCGTTCCGTCAAGCATGGCGGAGGCCATGGGCAGTGACCTCAGCGCAACGGGCAGCGGTACAACGCCGTTCCACGTGGAGGCCTGGCCGGAAGCGGACATCACCGCCTACGGTTGGCCGGTCAAGCCGGAGTACATGGCCGTGGCCCTGAAGGAGATGGCGGAGCGGTATCCAAACCTTCCACCCGTGATCATCACAGAGGGCGGGGCGAGCTTCGAGGACATCATCGTCCGCGACAAGTCCACCAACACCCGGTTCATTCCGGACGAGCGCCGGCTGAAGTACCTCTCCGACCATCTGGAAACGGCATTGCGCGCCACCGCGCCCGGCGGTGTGGCAGAGTCCGTGGACCTGCGCGGTTATTACGTGTGGTCCTTCCTGGACAACTTCGAGTGGTCCGCCGGCTACAACCAGCCCTTCGGCCTGCTCCACGTGGACTTTGAAACGCTGGAGCGCACGCCCAAGGCATCCTACTTCTGGTTCCAGGAGCTCATCGAGGAACGTGACCTGGCGGCCGCTGCTGACGCCGCCATCGCCCAGGCCGTCGTCCCGGACCTGCTGGAAGGTGACGACCTTGCCGGCAGCGACGATCTCCCTGGCAGTGAGGACCTGGTGGGCAACGCAGCGCCCGACGACGGCGCATCACTGGGTGCCGGCGCGTAGGACGTGAGGGGCTGGCCCCGGAAGGGTCAGCCCCGGAGCAGGTCCAGCATGGCCAGCTGCTTGGCGATGCCGGCGCCGTCAGGGGAGTAGATCCACGGCACCCTGGATGTGGTGTGGTCGCCGTCCTCGGAGTGGCCGCCGGCAAACACCGACTCGCTGACGGACAGCTGCCGGATGGCGATCGCTGCCACCTTTTCCGGGTTTTCGGCGGCAAAGGCGGAGTAGATGGCCTCGTCATGCTGGCCGTTGTCGCCGATCAGGAGCCACCGCATGTCCGGGAATTCCTGCGCCAGCCGCTCCAGGTTGCGGTGTTTGTGGTCCTGGCCGCTGCGGAACCAGCGGTCCTGGGTGAGGCCCCAGTCCGTCAGCAGCAGGGTGCCCTTGGGGTACATGTTGCGGGTCAGGAAGCGCCCCAGCGTGGGGGCGGCGTTCCAGGGGCCGGTGGACAGGTAGATGACGGGGGCCTCGGGGTGCTCGATGGTCAGCCGGTCCAGCAGCACTGCCATTCCCGGCGTGGCCATGCGGGCCCGTTCGCTGAGCACAAAGGTGTTCCACAGCGCCAGGAAGGGCCTGGGCAAGGCTGTCACCATGACGGTGTCGTCAATGTCGGAGACGATGCCGAAATCGACGCCGGGGGCAATCACCTGGATCAACGCCTCTGCCGGCTCGGTTCCTTCCGCGCGCAGCACCGCGGTGTGCCAGCCGGGGGACAGCTGCACATCCACCTCGGTGTCGATGAGGCCGCCCCGGTCCGCCGTGACGTGGGTGACCACGTCGCCGATGGTGATTTCGACGTCGGTAAACTGCAGCGGCACCCCGGTGAAGGCACGCCAGCCCCTGATGTTCTGGTTGCCGTTCTTCGCTGCGTGCTCGGCTTTGCTTCCCGGCAGCGGCTGCTGGGTCAAAAGGACCCTCCCCAGCACCCGGACCCGGGTGGTGGAACCGTAGCCCTGGTAGGCGATGGTCTGCGGCGAGAACTTCCACCGCTTGGCCAGTGTGATCCGGACATCGTTGACCGCATCAGAGAGTCGGTGCGCCAGCCGGAAGAACTGGCTTCCCGACAGGGCGTACTGGCCTTTTTTGTTCTGCCGCGGTGCGTGTGCCGTGTCCTGGGCTGGGTTCTGCGGAGCCGTGTCCATGCCCTAACTCTGCCACAGGGCGGCAGCGGGCATCAGCCGGCGCCCAGGATCCCGCGCAGGGTCTCGGCGTTCCGCACAGCGTTCCCGCCGCCGTCGTTGTTGAAGTAGGCGTACACGTCGATGCCCGCACCGTCCCACTCGCGGATGCGCTCTGCCCACCAGTGCATATCCGCGTCGGAGTAGGAGCCGCCGTACAAGTGCTCGTGGTCGGGCCCGTGAAGGCGGACGTAGGCGAAAGGCGCGGTAGTCCGCAGGATGCAAGGCAGGTTGGCGCCGCTCATGATGCAGTAGGCCGCCTGGTGCCGCTCCAGCAGGGCGAACACCTCCGGGCAGTCCCAGCTGGGGTGCCGGAACTCCACCGCTACCCTGATCCAGGAGGGAACCGCGGCCAGGAAATAGTCCAGCCTTGCGTCGTCGCGCTCCAGTTGCGGCGGAAGTTGGACCAGGAGCACGGCCCGTTTGTCCCCCAGTTCGTGCCAGCACCGAACGATGCGCTCAATCCAGACCTCGGGTGAATAGAGCTTGCGTGCGTGGGTCAATCCGCGGGGTGCCTTGACGGACATGCTGAACCCGGGCGGCAGGCGCCTGTTCCACCCCGCGAAGGTGGTATCCCTGGGCCACCGGTAAAAGCTGGCATTCAGTTCAACCGTGCTGAACCTGGAGACGTAGCACTGGAGCCTGTCCCGGACGGGCAGCCCGGGCGGGTACAGGACGTTCACCCAGTGGTCGTAGCTCCAGCCGGAGGTGCCGATGTGGATAGCCATTTCCCTCAGGCTACACCTGCAGTTTTCCCTTCCCTTCGAAGCCCTGTGTGGCAGGGTAATGTCATGGCGCGAATTGAAGACTATGCGGTAGTTGGCGACCTTCACACCGGTGCCCTGGTCAGCAAGGAAGGCTCGATCGACTGGCTCTGCCTCCCGCGGTTCGATTCCCCTGCATGCTTCAACGCGCTGCTGGACACGCCTGACTCGGGACGCTGGCTGCTGGCACCGGAGGGCGGTGGAGCGTGCACCCGCCGGAGCTACCGCGACGGCAGCCTGGTGCTGGACACCGAGTGGGAGACGCCGGACGGAACGGTTCGCGTTACCGACTTCATGCCGCCCAGGGATTCCGTTGCTGACATTGTCCGCATAGTGGAGGGCGTCAGCGGAACTGTCAAGATGCACGGGGAGCTGGTCATGCGGTTCGACTACGGCCACATCGTGCCGTGGGTGCGCAAGGACAAGCGCGGGCTGCACGCCATAGCCGGCCCGGACGCCGTCTACCTGGTCACTCCCGCGCCCCTGCACGGCGAGAACATGCACACCGTCAGCGACTTCACCGTGAGCGCCGGTGAGAAGGTGCCGTTCGTGCTGACCTGGGCGCCAAGCCATGTGGGACGGCCGGTCAGCGTCGATGCCGAGGACGTCCTTGAGAGCACCTTTGCGTTCTGGCGCGGTTGGTCCTCGCAGTGCACCGTCAAGGGGAAGTACCAGGACGCGGTGGTCCGTTCCCTGGTGACGCTCAAGGCGCTGACCTACGCCCCCACCGGGGGTATCGTCGCCGCCGTCACGACGTCCCTGCCGGAGCAGCCGGGCGGCCAGCGGAATTGGGACTACCGCTACTGCTGGCTGCGGGATGCCGCCATGACCCTGCAGGCCCTGCTCGCTGCCGGTTATACGGCTGAGGCTGCTGCCTGGCGGGACTGGCTGCTCCGTGCGGTTGCCGGCGACCCCGCCGACCTGCAGATCATGTACGGGATCCACGGCGAGCGGCGGCTGCCCGAGATGGAGCTGCCCTGGCTGAAAGGCTATGAAAACTCGGCGCCCGTGCGGATCGGAAACGCGGCCGCGGAGCAGTTTCAGCTGGATGTGTGGGGTGAAGTGCTGGACTGCCTGGCGCTGACCCGGAACTCGCTGCTGAAGCACACCGACGAGGCCTGGGACGTGCAGATCGCGTTGATGGAACACCTGGAAACGATCTGGGACCAGCCGGACAACGGGCTATGGGAAATTCGGGGCCCGCGCCGGCACTTTACCCATTCCAAGGTGATGGCGTGGGTGGCGGCGGACCGTATGGTGAAGGGCGTCCGCGAGTCCGGCCTGCCCGGTCCGGTGGAGCGGTGGGAGGCGCTGCGGGACCAGATCCGCGAGGACATCATGGCCAACGGATTCGACGCCAAACGCAATACATTCGTCCAGTCCTACGGCCGCCCGGAACTGGATGCCAGCCTCCTGCTGATTCCCAGGGTGGGCTTCCTGCCCAACGACGATCCCAGGGTCATCGGCACCATCGAGGCCATCCAACGGGAGCTGACCCAGGACGGGTTCGTGCTGCGGTACAAGCCGGAAGAGAGCGACGACGGCCTGCCGGGCGACGAGGGTGTCTTCCTGGCCTGCTCATTCTGGATGGTGGAGGCGCTCCTGGGTGCGGGGCGCCACGAGGAATCGCGCGAACTCTTCGAACGGCTGCTGGAGCTGCGGAACGATGTGGGGCTCCTGAGCGAGGAATGGGCGGTAAAAGCCGGGCGCCAACTGGGTAACACGCCGCAGGCATTCAGCCATTTCGCCCTTGTGACTAGCGCCCTGGAGCTCCATCAGGATACGGTTCGGCGCAGTGACACTCCCCTTCCGTCTGCACAGGCGGATTCGCGCTGAGGCGGCGCGGAGCGGGGTTGGAACTTCTCCTTCGCGCGATAGATAAGTATACTTACTAACACCTCATGGAGTGCCCCCAAGCACAGCGCCGTGATTGATGGAGGAGTGATAGTTATGGCCGGATTTTTTGAGCTCGTTGATGCCCCTGACGGTGGTTACCGGATCAGGATGATGGACGGAAGCGGAAACCTGATGGCCATCTCGGTGACCTTCCCGACGAAAAGGGCGGCTGTGGCAGGCGTGGCAATGGCCCGGGAGATCGCAGGCACGGGCCTCATCCGGGACAAGAGCCTGGATGGTGCCGGGTCCGTCATCCGTGAACGCGTGCGGCCCGTCAGTTCCCCTAAAGAGGAAGCCGCCAGGCGGAAAAAGGTGCCAGGGGTGCGACGGGCAGCGGTGGGCTGATGGCTGAATCCACCACACCCCCTGGCGGCGTCCGCCGGGGGGTCCTCTTTGACGTTGACGGCACACTCATTGATTCCTCGTACATCCACACCATCGCGTGGTGGGGTGCATTCCGCCAATATGGCTACGACGTCCCCATGGCGGCCATTCACCAGCTCGTGGGCATGGGCGGTGCCCGGTTGGTGGACAACCTCCTGCCGTCCGGCCGCGACCGGGACGAGGACCAGGACATCATGGCCAGCCATGGCGCGCTGTATGCCTCGCACTGGCCCTCGCTCCGCAGCCTCGATGGTGCCAAGGACCTGCTGGGCCAGTGCCACGCCGGCGGCCTCGCGGTGGCCCTGGCCTCCTCTGCGCGGCAGCGGGACCTGCAGGTCATGCGCTCCGTGCTGGATGCGGACGCCTTCATTGACGCCGCCACCAGTGCCAACGATGCGAAGGAGAGCAAGCCCGCGCCGGACATCCTGGAAGCAGCGCTGGATGCCGTGGGTGTCGAGGCTGCCAATGCCGTCTACGTCGGCGATGCCGTCTGGGACATGAAGGCGGCCGCTGCCCTGGGCATCCCGGCTATCGGGGTTACCTGCGGCGGCATCCCGGCATCCCAGCTCCGTGAGGCAGGCGCCGTCGAGGTATATGAAGGGCCCCGCGATCTGCTGGAGAACCTGGGGTCAAGTGCCATCGGCCGGTTGCTTGCGCTGCAGCCGCACTCCTAAGTCCTCCTGGTCACAGGGGCTGTCCCCCGGCATGGAATCCTCGTCGCCGGCGACGGCGGCCGCCTCAACCTATTGATCAGCATGCTTACTTTTTCCCCGCAAAACCGATACGGTCGAAGAAAGGGTGCCCGCGGGTGCCCTGCCCCGCCCAAGGAGACCCCCATGGGCAAAGCAGAGCGAAAGGGAGACTGTGAAAGCACTGACGTGGCAAGGAAAACGGTCGGTAAGCGTAGAAGAAGTACCCGATCCCGTCATCCAGGAACCTACCGACGCGATCGTCCGGATCACCTCCACCGCGATCTGCGGCTCGGACCTGCACCTCTACGAGGTCCTGGGCCCGTACATGCACAAAGGCGACGTCATTGGCCACGAGCCGATGGGCGTCGTGGAAGAAGTGGGAAGTGGTGTCACCAACCTCCGCAAGGGCGACCGGGTGGTGATTCCGTTCAACATCTCCTGCGGCTCCTGCTACATGTGCAAGCAAGGGCTGCAGTCGCAGTGTGAAACCACGCAGGTGAAAGAGAAGGGCTCCGGCGCAGCACTCTTTGGCTTTTCGGAGCTGTACGGGTCGGTTTCCGGCGGCCAGGCCGAATACCTTCGCGTCCCGCACGCCGACTATGGCCCCATCAAGGTGGGCAGCGAGCTTCCCGATGAACGCTACCTGTTCCTCTCGGACATCCTCCCCACCGCCTGGCAGGGGGTGGAGTACGCCAATGTTGAACCCGGCGGCGTCCTGACGGTTTTCGGGCTCGGGCCGGTGGGCCAGTTCGCGGCCCGGATCGGAGCGCACCGCGGTTACCGGGTCATCGGCGTCGATCCCGTCCCGGAACGGCGCGAGATGGCCGCCCGGCATGGAGTTGAAACGCTCGATTACGCCAAAGGCGTCGCTGACGAACTCCGGGAGATGACCGACGGGAGGGGCCCGAACGGCATAGTTGACGCCGTCGGAATGGAAGCGCACGGTTCACCGGTGGCAGGGTTCGCGCACCAGGCGCTGGGGCTCCTGCCGGACAAGCTGGCGCAAAAGGCGATGGAGACAGCGGGTGTGGACCGGCTTGCGGTGCTGCATACCGCCATTGATGCGGTGCGCCGCGGCGGCACCCTGTCGCTGAGCGGTGTCTACGGCGGCCAAGCCAGTCCGATGCCGCTGCTGACCATGTTCGACAAGCAGCTTCAGCTGCGCATGGGCCAGTGCAACGTACGGCACTGGACCGACCAACTGCTTCCCCTCGTGGAGGACGACGCCGATCCGCTGGGCGTCATGGACCTGGTCACCCATCGCTCCAACCTCGATGGTGCACCCGCCCTCTACGAGAAGTTCCAGAAGAAGCAGGACGGCTGCATCAAGGTGGTCCTCAACCCGGGCGCCTGATGCCCTAAACCCACAGCAGGCGCCGTTGCGAGGTTTGTAACGGCGTCTGCTGCTGTGTCCGGGTAGGCCAGCGAAAAGCCTAGGTGAGCTTCACCTGGCGGTTCATGTCCTTGTAGAGCAGGTAGCGGAACTCACCGGGACCGCCGGCGTAGCAGGCCTGCGGGCAGAAGGCGCGCAGCCACATGAAGTCGCCGGCTTCCACCTCCACCCAATCGTTGTTCAGCAGGTACATGGCCTTGCCTTCCAGGACGTACAGGCCGTGTTCCATTACGTGCGTTTCGGGGAACGGGATCACGCCGCCGGGCTGGAACGTCACGATGTTCACCTGCATGTCGTGGGCGAGGTCGCTTGAGTCCGTGAACCGGGTGGTCTTCCAGACGTCGTTGGTGTCCGGCATGGACGTGGGCTCGATGTCCTTTTCGTTGGTGACGAAGGACTTGGCCTCGTAACCCTCCAGCCGTTCGTAGGCCTTGCGGATCCAGTGGTAGGACACGACGTCGTCCGAAACGTTCTCCACGCCCCACTCCGAGCCGGCCGCGAGATAGGCGTAGCCGCCTTCCTCAAGCTGGTGCAGTTCGCCGTCGAGGGTCAGGTTGAGCTTGCCCTTGGTCACGAAGACGACGCCTTCCACGCCTGCCTCGAATTCGGCCTTCGGGGCACCGCCGCCGGGAGCGATTTCGACGATCAGCTGGGAGAACGTGGTGGCGAAACCCGAAATGGGGCGGGCGATGATCCAGGAGCGGGTGTTGGAGAAGCCCGGAAGGTTGGACGTGACGATGTCCGTCATCACGCCCTTGGGGATGACAGTGTAGGCCTCGGTGACGATGGCGCGCTCGGTGGTCAGGTGGGTCTGCGGCGGCAGTCCGCCGCTGGGGGAGTAGTACTTGCCCATGAATGGATTCCTTTGGCTTAGGAGTTGGAAGTGGTGGCCAGCCGCGGGTGCGCCAGTGCGGTGAGCTGCGGAATTCCGACGCCGGCCAGCGCCTGGACTTCCTCGGCCCCCACGGCGCCGCACTGGACCCCACGGAGCACGAAAGCGGCCAAGGCGCGGGCGGTGGCGGGCTCGTCCATGACGCCGCCCTCGGTCCGTTCCACGTAGTTGCGCAGCCGGGCGGCAGCGGCCGGCAGGCCCTCCCGGTAAAAGGCGTAGGTTGCGGCGAACCGGCTGGCCAGCTGGGCCGGGTGCAGGTCCCAGCCCTGGTAGTAGCCGCGTTCCAGTGACCGCCGGACCAGCCGGCCGTGCAGCTGCCAGGCGTTCTCCACGTTGTCACCTACGGGGATGATGTTGGTTGAGCCGTCGGAGAGCCGGATGCCGGTGCCTGCCACAGCCAGCTGCATGACTTCCTTGGCGAAGTCCGCCACGGGGTGCTCCATGGACTGGTACTCCGCTGAGATCTGCAGCGACGCCGAGTAGTCGTAGGTGCCATAGTGCAGTCCGCTGATCCGGCCCGGGACGGCGTGCGGCAGCTGCGCCACCGGCGACGTGCCGTCCGGTCCCAGGATCAGCTGCGGGGTCTCCACCTGCACCTCGAACCGCAGCCGGCCCGCAGGGAGTGAGTGGACTTCCTCAAGCCGGGACACTGCATAGTCCATGGCCTGCACCTGGGCCACCGTGGTGACCTTGGGCAGGGTCAGGACCAGGCCGTCCGGCAGTTCGCCGGCTGCGGCGAGGCCGGAGATGAACAGGTCAAGGGTGCGCAGGCCGCGGGCCCGGGTGGGAGCCTCGAAGCACTTGAAACGGATGCCGATGAACGGGGGACCGGAGCCGGCAGCGACTGCCTGTGCCACCGCGGAAGCTGCGGCGACCGCGGCGGCGTCCTCGGCGTCGTCGCCCCTGTCCCCGAAGCCATCCTCAAAGTCCAGGCGCAGGTCCTCGATCGGCTCCTCCGCCAGCTTTGCGGCCACGCGGCCGGCCACGGCCCCGGCGAGGCCGGCGTCCTGGCCCAGCAACCGGCCCAGCTTCTCGAAGCCGCCATGCGCTTCCGCCGTCGCCGTTGCCTGGGCTCCCCAATCGGCAGCGAACGACGGCGTAAAGCGGTCCGCGGGGACGTACACCGTGTGCACGGGCTGGCGGGAGCCGTCGTCGCCCGGGTAGTTCCGTTCCAGCAGCCGGTCGGTGGCGGCCAGTTGCCCGTCAATATGTGCGAGGTCCCCTGCCGAGAGCGAGGGCTTTGGTGCGGCCATCTCAGTCCACCAGCTCGTAGGCAGGTGTGGTGAGGAAGTCCGTGTAGTCCTCGGAGAGGCAGATGTCAGCGATCAGCTCGCTGGCAGGCTGGTAGTAACGCCGGAACGCCTCGTCGCCGAATTCGGTGCGGAGCCGTTCGGTCTCCTCGCCCAGGATCTTCTCCACCAGCTCCTTGGTGACTGTGTTGCCGGTGTCCGCCAGGATGGACTTGTTGCGGATCTGCTGCCACACCTGGGAGCGGGAAATCTCGGCCGTGGCGGCGTCCTCCATCAGGTTGTGGATGGCCACGGCGCCGTTCCCGGACAGCCACACCGCCGTGTAGGCGACTGCGACGTAGAGATTCAGGCGCAGGCCGGCCTCGGTGACCTGGCCGCCGGCAGACTGGACGTCCAGCAGCTGCTCTGCGGTGACCGAAACCTCCGGGCGCTGCTTGTCCACCTGGTTGGGCTTGTCGCCAAGCACGGAGTCGAAGACCTCGCGGCAGGTGGGCACCAGGTCCGGGTGGGCAACCCAGGAGCCGTCGAAGCCGTCGTTTGCCTCGCGGGTCTTGTCCGCGCGGACTTTCTCGAAGGCGGCCTCGGTGACCTCCGGGTGGCGGCGGTTGGGGATGACCGCTGCCATGCCGCCCATGGCGAAGGCGCCGCGGTTGTGGCAGGTCTTGACCAGGAGCTCGGTGTAGGCGCGCATGAAGGGGGCGGTCATCACCACGGAGGCGCGGTCCGGGAGGACGAACTCCTCGCCGGCGTCGCGGAAGTACTTGATGATGCTGAACAGGTAGTCCCAGCGGCCGGCGTTGAGGCCCGAGGCGTGGTCCCGCAGTTCGTAGAGGATCTCGTCCATCTCGAACGCGGCCGGGATGGTCTCGATCAGGACGGTGGCGCGGATAGTGCCTTGGTTCAGTCCCAGGTAGTCCTGGGCGAAGACGAAGACGTCGTTCCACAGCCGGGCTTCGAGGTGGCTTTCCATCTTGGGCAGGTAGTAGTACGGGCCCTGTCCGTTAAGCACCAGCTGCTTGGCGATGTGGAAGAAGTGCAGCCCGAAGTCCACGAGGGCGCCGACGGCCGGCTCACCGTTCACCAGCAGGTGCTTCTCCTGCATGTGCCAGCCGCGGGGGCGGGCCACCACGACGGCGAGCGGCGCGTCGGTGCGGAGCCGGTACTCCTTGCCTTCCTCCGACGTGTAGCTGAGGGTCCCCAGCGCGGCATCGCGGAGATTCAGGATGGCATCGATGACGTTGGCCCAGGTGGGCGTGCTGGCGTCCTCAAGGTCCGCCAGCCACACCTTGGCGCCCGAGTTCAGGGCATTGATGGCCATCTTCGCCGGCGAGGCGGGGCCGGTCATCTCCACCCGGCGGTCCTGCAAAGCCGCCGGTGCCGGCGCAACTTTCCAGTCGCCGTCGCGCACGTCCTTGGTCTCCGGCAGGAAGTCCAGCCTGCCGGTCTCGGCGACGTGCTGCCGCTTGACGGCACGCGCCGCCAGGAGCTCGTTGCGCGTGCCGGCGAACCGGGTGTGGAGCTCCTCCACGAAGGCCAGTGCCTTGGGCGTGAGGATTTCCTCTGCGCGGTCGATTGGACGGGGATCTGTGACGGTGATGGCCATTTCTGGTCCTTTCCTTGGGCTGGAAGTCGGGCGGTCAGGCGGAGGCCAGTGCAGGCGCTGGTTCCGCGGCGGGATCGGCCGGGCCGGCAGGTGTTGCCACGTTTGATGCGTGCGCCGCGGCAGCCACGGCTGCTGCGACGTCCGCGGTCACGTGCGGGTCGAAGATGCTGGGGATGATGTAGCTCGCATTGAGCTCATTATCATTCACCCGGTTGGCGATTGCCTCGGCGGCGGCAACCAGCATGTCCGGGGTGATGTCGCTGGCTCCGGCATCCAGGAGCCCGCGGAAAAGGCCGGGGAAGGCCAGGACGTTGTTGATCTGGTTGGGGAAGTCGCTGCGGCCGGTGGCTACGACGGCGGCGTGCCGGGACGCGGCGGCCGGGTCCACCTCGGGCGTGGGGTTGGCCATGGCGAAAACGATGGCGTCCTTGGCCATGGACGCGATGTGCTCTTCGCCGAGGATGTTCGGTGCGGAGACGCCGATGAAGACATCGGCGTCCACCATGGCCTCGTGCAGGGTGCCGGCGAAGCCATCCTGGTTGGTGTTTTCGGCGATCCAGGTGCGGTGCGGATCGTTGTACGTCTCACCCTTGTGGATGGCACCGGATCGGCCGGCGGCCACAATGTGCCGGGCGCCCTGGGCCTTCAGCAACTGGATGATGGCGGAGCCGGCGGCACCGACCCCGGAGACCACGATCTTCACGTCCTCGATCTTCTTGTCCACCACGCGGAGGGCGTTGACCAGGGCAGCGAGGGTCACGATTGCCGTACCGTGCTGGTCGTCGTGGAAGACCGGGATGTCCAGTTCCTCCCGGAGGCGGGCCTCGATCTCGAAGCAGCGGGGCGCGGCGATGTCTTCCAGGTTCACGCCGCCGAAGACCGGTGCCAGGAGCTTGACGGTGCGGATGATTTCCTCGGTGTCCTGGGTATCCAGGCAAACGGGCCACGCGTCGACGTTGGCGAACTGCTTGAACAGGGCGGCTTTGCCCTCCATGACCGGAAGGGCCGCAGCGGGCCCGATGTTGCCCAGGCCCAGCACCGCCGATCCGTCGGTGACCACGGCCACGGTGTTGCGCTTGACGGTCAGGTTGCGGGCGGCTGCAGGGTCCTCGGCGATGGCCAGGCAGACGCGGGCGACGCCGGGGGTGTAGGCGCGCGAGAGGTCGTCGCGGTTGCGCAGCGGAACTTTGGGGACGACTTCGAGCTTGCCGCCGAGGTGCATCAGGAAGGTGCGGTCGGAGACGTGCTGGACGGTGACGCCGTCGAGCGCGTTAAGGGCGTCCTTCACGCGGGCTGCATGCGCATCGTCGGTGGTGTTGCAGGTGACGTCAACGACGAGGGTCTCGTGGTGGGACTCGGTGACGTCCAATGCGGTGATGGCGGCGCCGGCAGCTCCGACGGCTGCGGCAAGCTCGCTGGTGGCGCTGAAGCTTGAGGGTGCTTCCACACGCAGGGTGATCGAATTTCCGGGGCTGGGGTTCGCCATTGAATGTCCTCCTGATTTGGCCTGGTCCGGCTTCTGCTCTGATCCGAATGTTTTCGTATTATGGATATTATTGTCTACTTTATGGAAATACAACCCCTCCGAATGCGACTGTCCTCCTGCATCGCCGTGGGAACGGCCGTGCTGTATCTTGGGTGTTCTAAGCAATTCTTTTCACGATGCGGATAAGAGTTGTCGGATCCCGAGCAGCAGGAGACAACGGAATGGCAGAAAAAGCCTCTGGTGGGGTGCAGTCGGTAGAGCGCGTCTTCGAACTGCTGGAGCTCATCACTGATGCCGGCGGCGACGTCACCCTCAGTGAACTGTCGTCCTCCACGGACCTGCCGCTGCCCACCATCCACCGCCTGCTCCGCACCCTGGTATCGCTGGGGTACATCCGCCAGCTGCCCAACCGGCGCTACGCGCTGGGCCCCCGGCTCATCCGCTTGGGGGAGGGTGCCAATAAGCAGCTCGGCGCCTTGGCGCAGCCCCAGCTGAAGGTCCTGGTGGACCGGCTGGGGGAGACCTCCAACATGGCGGTGCTGGATTCGGACATGGTGATCTATGTGGCCCAGGTCCCCTCGCTGCACTCCATGCGCATGTTTACCGAGGTGGGCCGCCGCGCCCACACCCACGCCACCGGCGTGGGCAAGGCCATCCTGGCCCAGCTCGACGACGACACCGTGCGGGGCATCGTTGCCCGCGCGGGCATGCCAACACCCACGGCGAAGAGCATCGGCGACGTGGATGAACTCCTGGCGGACCTCAAGCTCATCCGCGAGCGGGGCTACTCCATTGACGAGGAGGAGCAGGAGCTGGGCGTCCGCTGCTTCGCCATGGCCGTACCCAACGCCCCCACGCCCTCGGCGATCTCGGTCTCGGGCCCCGTGTCCCGGGTGGATGAGAACTTTGCGGACAAGGCCGTGCCCATCCTCCGGGAAGCGGCCGAAGCAATCTCCCGCGAGCTCAACCGCACCTGACCTCCCCACGCGGCCTCCCGCCGTCGTTCCCTCTCGTCGAGATGGCAGTTCGCAGCAGTGTTTCTGGGAGACACTGCCGCGAACTGCCATCTCGCGCGAGGTTTAGTGTTCTGACGCCTTCTCGGCTGACTGGACGGGGACTTCCTTGCCGTCGCAGTCGATGAGCTTGCCGTTTTCGAACCGGTCACCTTCTGCCAGGCAGCGAAGGTCCTCCGCGCGCACCAGGCGTTCGGTGCCTGCGACGAACACGGACTGGTTGTCCGAGTTGCCGGCCCGGAGGTGGTTGAACAGCAGGTTCAGCAGGATGGCCATGACGGCGGCCGAGCTGATGCCCGAGTGGAAGATGGTGCCGAACCAGGACGGGAACTGGTCGTAGAACGTGGGGGCGGCGATGGGGATCATCCCGAAGCCGATGGAGGCTGCCACCACGATCAGGTTCATGTTGTTCTTGTAGTCCACCTTGGACAGGGTCCGGATGCCGCTTGCCGCGACCGTTCCAAAGAGTACGACGCCGGCGCCGCCCAGGACAGGGGTGGGCACCGCAGCGACCACGCGGCCCAGGACGGGCAGCAGGCCAAGGACCACCAGGATCACGCCGCCGGCGCTGACCACGAACCGGCTCTTGACGCCCGTGATGGCCACCAGGCCGACGTTCTGGGCGAACGCGCTCTGGGTGAAGGAGTTGAAGAGCGGGGAGACGGCGCTGGAGAGCATGTCCGCGCGCAGGCCGTTGCCGATCCGCTTGGAGTCCACCTTGGTGCCCACGATCTCGCCCACCGCGATGATGTCAGCGGAGGTCTCGGTGAGGGTTACCAGGATGACGATCAGCATGGAGATGATCGCGGCGACCTCGAACGTGGGCGGTCCGAAGGCGAAGGGGGTGGGGAAGGCGACGATCTCGCCCTGGCCCACCTTGGAGAAATCGGCCATACCGAAGACGACGGCGATCAACGTGCCAAGGACCATGGCCAGCAGGATGGACAGCCGGGAGATGGCGGCGCTGCCCACCTTGCTGAGGAGCAGGACGATGCCCATCGTGGCTGCTGCCAGGCCGATGTTTGCGACGCTGCCGTAGTTGGGCGCCTTGCTGTTTCCGCCCATGGCCCAGTTGGCGGCGACCGGCATCAGCGTCAGGCCGATGGTGGTGATCACCGTGCCAGTGACGACCGGTGGGAAGAACCGGATGATCTTCGAGAACAGCGGTGTGATCAGCAGGCCGATCAGTGAGGCTGCGATGACCGAACCGAAGACGGCCTGGATTCCCCCGCCGCCATGGACGATGGCCACCATGGTGGAGACTCCGGCGAAGGAGACGCCCTGGACCAGCGGCAGTTGCGAACCGAAGAAGGGGACGCCGACGGTCTGCAGGATGGTGGCCAGGCCGCCCACGAAAAGGCAGGCCGCAATGAGCAGGCCGATGTCCTGGGAATTCATCCCCGCGGCGGCGCCGATGATCAGGGGCGGGGCTATGATGCCGCCATACATGGTGAGGACGTGCTGGAAGCCGTAGGCAAACATGCTTCCAATGGGGAGCCGCTGGTCTTCCGGGCGGGCCGGCCGTGCGCCTTTGCCGGCGGCTGCGGGGGCCGGTTTCTTCTTGATGTTCATGGCAGACTTTCTTGGTTCATGGCAGACGTCATCGTCTGGCTAACTGGTGTCTGGCTAACAGGTGAAGCTAGGGGTGTGGGGCGTCGTGGCGGGCCCAACCGCTGGCTGGGCCCGCTTGGTCGAAGTGGGGTTCTAGCAGAAGCCGGCGATGCCGGACCAGGCAGCCGGGGCTGCTGCGGCGTCGTCGCGCTGGACGGTGGCCTCGATCAGGCCGTAGGGGCGGTCCGCGGCGAAGAAGACCTCGTTGGGGTTGTCCAGGCCGAAGGGGGAGAGGTCCACCAGGAAGTGGTGCTTGTTGGGCATGGAGAACTTAATCTCGTCAATTTCGCTGTGTGCCTCAAGGACCTTGGTGCCCATGTCGAACAGGGTCTGCTGCAGGGCATGGGAGTACTTCTCGGTGAAGCCTTCAAGCAGGAGGGCCTTGACGTCGTCGTAGCTCTTGTTGAAGTCCAGGCTGTTGAAGTCGGTGCCGGTCTTGAAGCGCCAGCGGGCCGAAACGTCGGTGGCGAGGATCCGGTCGGTGGTCTCGGGCAGCGTGGTGTAGCGGTCCCGGGGGTAGCCGACGAAGCCGGACTGGGTGGACTTCAGGACGGTCAGGTCCTTCAGTCCGGAGATGAGGTGGCTGGTGGCGCCGTCCCTGACCAGGACGGCGGTCCGGACTTCCTGCCCGTTCCGGACGAACGAGTGGTCGTGTTCGCTGCCGTGCGCCTGGATCCGGTCCCAGGCGTAGGACTCGGCTTCCCAGCGTCCGCCGGTGACCCAGTCGAAGCTGGAAGTGAAGTGCTCGCCGAGGCGCAGAAGGAACTCTTCCGGCGACCCGATGCCTTCACGGGCGAAGGCGTAGATGGTGTTCTTTTGGGTGTCGGTGGCCACCACGTGGGCGTTGTCGCCCTCCAGGTGGGCCGCTGCAAAGTCGCCGCGCAGCTGCGAGGTGACGTTCAGGTCCTCAATCTCGTGGCGGTTCGTGTCGCGGGTGATCTTGACGACGCGAACTTCTGCCTTGCCGTACTGGTTTTCGCCGAGGATGATCTTGCTGCTCATGGTCTGTTCCCAACTTCCCGTAGGTGGAACCTAGGTTCCATCACTGAAATTAAGCGCGCGTTTCATGCGCGTTTCCGATGGAGCCGACCCAACAAAAAAGAGCCGGCATCCGTTGATGCCAGCTCATTACGACCCTGCCTGCTGCTCCCAGGTTACGTGACCTGCGCCACGAGTTGCATACCAGCGTACCCCTCATGGGCGGTGGTGTACATCACAGCTTCAAAATTCGCTTTGTGACCGGCGGTGCCATTCGGGCCCTGGGAAGGGCATTGACGGAGGCGATGCCGTCTCCTAAGCTTTTCATATAGCAATAATTACTTTCCGCAATACGGAACAATTACATCCAGGATGAACGAGAAACCGTGAAAGAGGAGGATCAGATGTACCAGCAGGACAAGACGCCCGTCGCACCGCAGCCGGCTGCCGCGCCTTCAGCCCAGGAGTTCTACCTCCCCCTCGGTGGCGGCACCGATCCGGACTTCTTCGTTCCGGAGGACCGGGGTGCCGCGCCGGGCCGCCTGTCGCGCTGGATCCATGCCCTCCCGGGCTTCAACCGCCGCTGAGCCCGGCGGTCGTGAGGCGGTCGTCAGGCGGTGGGCCGTCCCGGCCACTGCTTGCCGGCCCAGGGGTCGTAGTCCGCGATGAGCTCTTCCTGCGTCGGCCGCTCGGCTTCGGGAACGTGCTGCAGGTTCACCCGCACCCGGTACCAGAGCGAGCTGGACCCGCGCATCCCGTCCACCAGGACGTCGGCGGGCTGCAGGGATTTGACGACGACGGCGTGCCCGGACTTCCACTCGTCAAGCGCCGCCAGCGCTTCCGGCTTGGTCCTGGTGCGGGCCACCTCGATGAGCGGCATCAGCGACTGCCGGCGGCCTGAACCGTTGCCGCTCCGCGGAGCTTTCTCCGCCGGACCCAGTTCCTTGGCCAAGCCAAGCAGCCCTTCCAATGATCCCACCGCCCCGTCAATGCCCGCGTGCGGGTCGCCGATCTCCGCGTACCGCTCAAGCATTGTGGGAACAGTGAACTGGCCAGGCCGGGCAGTGCGCATCTCCTCCCAGGTGAGCGGCGCGGAAACACGGGCATCCGGCAGCGCCCTGACGGAGTAGGCGGACGCGACCGTGCGGTCCTTGGCATTCTGGTTGAAGTCTACGAACACGCTCTCGCCGCGTTCCTCCTTCCACCAGCGTGCCGTGGCAAGGCCGGGAGCCCGGTTCTCCACTTCCCGCGCAAGGGTTTCGGCAGCGAGCCGGACGTCCTTATAGGACCACTCGGGGGCGATGCGGACCAGGATATGAAGCCCTCTCGATCCACTGGTCTTCGGCCAGCCCACCAGCCCCACGTCGTCCAACACCTCCTGTGCAACGTACGCCGTGTCCACAATCTGCGACCAGTCCACCCCGGGCATCGGGTCCAGGTCCACCCGGAGCTCGTCCGGATGCTCGAGGTCCTCGGCGCGGACCGGATGCGGGTTCAGGTCCAGGCAGCCAAGGTTAATGACCCATGCCAGGCCTGCCGCATCCCGGATCACGGCCTCCTCTGCAGAGGTCCCGGACGCGTAATGCAGTGTGGTGGTATCGATGAAAGGCGGATGGTTTTCCGGCACGCGTTTTTGGAAGAACGGCTCGGCGTCGATGCCCTTCGGGAACCGCTTGAGCACCATGGGCCGGCCTCCCGCGCCCCGCAGCGCACCCTCCGCCACCGCCAGGTAATAGCGCACCAGGTCGAGCTTGGTCAGGCCCGGCTCCGGGAACACCACCTTGTCCGGGCTGGAGATCCGGACTTCGATTCCATCGATGTCGAGAACCTCGGGTGGCGTCTTTGACGGAGTCATGCCGCCACGGTAGCAGCGGGCGGGATGTGTGTCAGCCGTTCACCAGCCGCCGTGCCGCGGCGGAGTGTTCCGCGATCAGCCCGGCCACGTCCAGCCCCGGAATCTGTCCGTCCACTACGCGCCACTGCCCGCCCACCATCACGCGGTCAGCCCGGTCCGCGGCGCACAGGAGCAGCGCGGCGATGGGGTCATGGCTGCCGGAGAAGCGGAGGTCATCGAGCGTGAACAGGGCCAGGTCGGCCTGCATGCCGGGTGCCAGTTGGCCGAGCCCGGCCCGGCCCAGGGCGGCGGCGGATCCCCGGGTGGCCCAGCCAAGCGCCCGCTCCACCGGCACGTCGGCGCCGTACCGCAGCCGCTGGAGGTACAGTGCCTGCCGTGCTTCCATGATCATGTTGGAGGCGTCATTCGATGCCGAGCCGTCCACGCCCAGGCCCACGGGAACCCCCGCATCCTCCAGTTCCAGGACCCGTGCCGTGCCCGACGCCAGGCGCATGTTGGAGGTGGGGCAATGCGCGACGGCGGTCCCCGCGGCTCCGAGGCGGGCGATCTCGGCAGCACTGAAGTGGATGCCGTGGCCCAGCCAGGTGCGGTCCGTCAGCCAGCCGACGCTGTCCAGGTAGTCCACCGTCCGGAGTCCGAACATCTCCCGGCAGAAGTCCTCCTCGTCCAGGGTCTCCGCCAGGTGCGTGTGCAGCCGGACGTCCAGCCGCTCTGCCAGCGCGGCACTCTCGGCCATGATCTCTTTGGCCACGGAGAACGGCGAGCAGGGGGCCAGCGCTATCTGGATGACCGCGTCGTCCCCGCGCTCGTGGTACCGGCCCACCAGGCGCTCGCTGTCTTCCAACACCACCTCCGGACGCTGGACCGTGGACTGTGGCGGGAGGCCGCCGTCGTCCGTTCCCAGTGTCATGGACCCGCGGGTGAGCGTGGCCCGCATTCCCAGCCGGCGCACCGCCGCCACCTCGATGTCGATAGCATCCTCAAGCCCGGCGGGGAAGAGGTAGTGGTGGTCGGCGGCGGTGGTGCAGCCGGAGAGCAGCAGTTCCGCGAGGGCAACCGTGGCGGCCAGTTCCAGGTCCTTCCGCGTGAGCCGCGCCCACACCGGATACAGGTTCTGCAGCCAGGGGAAGAGCGGGGCGTTTGCCACGGGACCCCACGCCCGGGTGAGGGTTTGGTAGAAGTGGTGGTGCGTGTTGATCAGGCCGGGCAGCAGTACGTGGCTGCCGGCGTCCAAGGTTTCCTGGATGGGCCGCGAGGGCTGTTGTCCGGCCGCCAGCACTTCTTCGATCACCCCGCCGTTGACCACCAATCCACCCGAGGCGTCGAGGCTGTTGGCGGTAAAGGCTGCCAGGGGGTTCTTGATCCACAGCCGGGGGGTGGGGGCAGGGGAAATTTCCATGGGCTTTCCTTGTCTGAGCGCTGTTGCGGTAAAGCCAGCTCAGTGATGCCCTGTCTGCTGATCCAGGTAGCCGCTCCAGCGGGCGGGCGGGTGCGATCCAGAGTAGGGAAGCGGCTCCACCTGCGTCAACACTGCTGTTTGTGACTGTGGGAGGTGAAGGCAAGGAAACATGGATTTCACATTGCGAAATTAAGTTTCCAGAAAACTATGGCGTGGCGCACAAACCGGTGCTAATCTCGATTCTGCCAAAGGCGGGCACCCGGTTCCGGGAGGCTATCTACCAGGCGCAACTTAACCTTCACAGCACATGCTGAAGCCTGGTAACCGTTCGCACCTGGTTCTACTGGTCCTGCGCGGCAACAGGCTTCCCGGCAAAAGGAAGTCGCATCATGAGTACCACCGTCACGGCCGAACAATTTTTGGCCCGCTCCATCCGGCTGGCAACGGCCAACGTCCTCAACAGCGGTGGCCCGTTCGGGGCCATGATCGTCACCGCGGACGGACAAACGTTCGACGGCGTCAACCGCGTCACCGCGGACAACGATCCCACCGCCCACGCCGAGGTCACCGCAATCCGCACGGCCTGCCGCGAGCTGGGCACCTTCGACCTCACCGGCGCTGTCCTGTACACCAGCTGCGAGCCGTGCCCCATGTGCCTGGCCTCCGCCCTCTGGGCCAGGGTGGCACGCGTGGTCTACGCAGCGGACCGCCACGATGCCGCCTCCGTCGGCTTCGACGACGCGGTGTTCTACGAATACTTCGAAAACCAGGACAGGGACTCCCTGATGCCGGTCTCCAAGCTGGAACTGGGCGATCCCCAGGCGCCGGCGCCGCTGGAGCCGTTCAACACCTGGAACACACTCGAATCCAGGATCGACTACTAGGCCCGGCGGCTTCGATGACCATCCTGGACCATTCCCACGAGGAGCATTCGGCTCCAAGCACCACCACCTCCCCTCGGGCGCCGCGCACTTCCGCTCAGGCATCCGGAACACCCCGGCCGGAGGCACCGCAATCCTTCCTGGACCGCTTCTTCCAGATCACCCGACGCGGCTCCACCCTCGCCCGCGAATTCCGCGGTGGCCTGGTCACCTTCTTCACCATGGCGTACATCGTCATCCTGAACCCCCTCATCCTGGGCGGCTTCAGCGCTGACAACGCCCCCACCGACGTTGCCGGCGGCTGGCTGTCCGCGGCCCAAGTGGGCGCCGTCACCGGCCTCACCGCCGGCGTCATGACCATCCTCTTCGGCCTCATCGCCAACCTGCCGTTCGGTCTCGCCGCCGGCTTGGGCATCAACTCCTTCCTGGCCGTCTCCGTGATCCAGGAAGTCACCTGGCCCGAGGCCATGGGCCTGGTGGTGATCAACGGCATCCTGATCGTGCTGTTCGGCGTCACCGGCGCACGGACCGCCATCTTCCGGGCCGTGCCAAAGGAACTGAAGGCCGCCATCACCGTCGGCATCGGCCTGTTCATCGCCTTCATCGGCTTCGTGGACTCCGGGTTCGTCCGCCCCACCGCGGGCGGTCCACCAGTGCAGCTGGGCGACGGCGGCTCCATCACCTCCGTGCCCACGCTCGTCTTCGTCGTCGGACTCCTGGCCATGGGCATCCTGGTGGCACGTAAAATCCAGGGCGGACTCCTGATCGGGATTGTCGGCACCACGGTGCTGGCCGCCGTCGTCGAAGCCGTCATGAAGATCGGCCCCGCCAGCGCGACCAATCCCGGCGGCTGGCACCTGAACACCCCTGTGCTCTCCGGCCAACTGGTCTCAGCGCCGGACCTGGGCCTGGTAGGCCAGTTCGACCTCTTCGGCTCCTTCGCCAGGATCGGCGGCCTCGCGGCCACCATGCTGGTCTTCACCCTCGTGTTCACCAACTTCTTCGATGCCATGGGCACTATGACCGGCCTGGCCAAAAGCGCCGGCGTCGCCCACAAGGACGGCACGTTCCCGCGGCTGAAGGCGGCCTTCATCGTGGAGGGCTTCGGTGCCGTGGCGGGCGGGGCCACTTCAGGCTCCTCCAACACCGTGTACATCGACTCCGCGGCTGGCATCGGGGAAGGCGCCCGGACGGGCTTGGCATCCGTGGTCACCGGCGTGCTGTTCCTGGGCTCGATGTTCCTCACCCCGCTCACCAGTGTGGTGCCGCTCGAGGTGGCCGCAGCCGCCCTGGTGGTGGTGGGCGCCATGATGATGGCCCAGATCCGCGAAATCAAGTTCACCAAGTTCACCGTGGCCCTGCCGGCATTCCTCACCATCGTCACCATGCCCTTGACCTACTCGATCGCCAACGGCATCGGCGTGGGGTTCGTGAGCTGGGCCGTCATCGGGGCGGCATCCGGCAAGGCGAAGAAGATCCATCCGCTGATGTGGGTGGTGAGTGCAGGCTTCCTGGTGTACTTCGCCCGCGGACCGATCAACGCCCTGCTGGGCGGCTGAGCTTTCTTCCAGGGGCCGGGCCAACCCTTGGCCCGGCCCCCGGAAAGACCGACAATTGACACCATCGCTGCGGAAGGAGCGCCGCCATGCTTGACCTGATCCCTTCGCTCGGCTCCTGGATGCCCCGGCTCGCAGGCCGACAGTTCGCCGTGGCCACCATCGTGGCGGCTTCGGGATCGGTACCGCGGCCCGTGGGAACGTCCATGCTGGTTACCGCATCCGGCGACGTCCTGGGCAGCCTGTCCGGTGGCTGCGTGGAAGGCGCCGTGGTGGCTTTGGCCCAGGAAGCAATGGACGACGGCGTCCCGCGCCACGGGACCTTTGGCTTCAGTCCCGCGGACGCCTTCGCCGCCGGGCTCACCTGCGGGGGAGAGCTGGGCATCCATGTCCAGCCCGTGCCGGCCCACGTGCACCCAGTGCGGACCGCGCTCCAGGAACTCGCCCGACTGGGCCCGAACGAACCTGTGGCGCTGGTACGGGAGCTTGGCACCAGCGGAGGTGCCGCCGTCGTCCTTTTCGATCCGGCTGCCTTCCGCCTGGCTGTCCACCGTGAGCTGGCGTTACTGCTGCACGGGGAATCCGCACTGCAGCTGGAATCCCTGGTGCGCAGCGGCGGTACCGGGCTGGTCCGGCTCCCGCAGCCGGGCGAATGCGCTCCGGACCGGACAGGCGATGTGCAACCTGCCGGGGAGCCCGCCATCCTGGTGGAGTCCCGGCTGGCCCCGCCGCGGATGCTGGTGTTCGGCGCCAACGATTTCGGTGCCGCGCTGGTCCCCGCCGCCAAGCTGCTGGGCTATCACGTGACCCTCGTTGATGCCCGCCCGGCCTTCGCCACCCAGCCGCGGTTCGCCGCTGCAGACCAGGTGGTCACCGGCTGGCCGCACCGCTACCTGGCGGCGGAAGCGGCCGCGGGCCGGACGGACAGCCGCACGGTTGCCGCCGTCCTCACCCACGATCCCAAGTTCGACATCCCCCTGCTGGAAACGGCTTTGGCCCTGGACCTTGCCTACGTGGGAGCCATGGGGTCCCGCCGGAGCCACCTCCAAAGGGTCGACGAGCTCCTCAATGCGGGCGTCGCGCCGGAGCGCATCGCCCGGCTGCATTCACCCATCGGCCTTGACCTCGGCGCGGTCACTCCCGCCGAAGTGGCGGTATCCGTCACTGCCGAACTGATCGCGGCCCGCAACCGTACAGCCAGCTGCCACCCGCTGCGCGAAACCTCCGGCCCCATCCACCACCAGCCGGCTGCCCCGGCGCCCACAGACCTTAATACGCAGGAGATCGCATGGACATGAACACCATCGAGGCGGTGGTCCGCACCACCGACCCCGCACAATGGCGCGACGGCGACGCCTGGCTGGCCGGCGGCACGGTCCTCTTCTCCTACGGCAGCTACGCGTTTGGCCCGAAGCCGCTCACCCGCCTGTTGGACCTCGGCGCGGCTGGCTGGACGCCCATGACCATCAGCGACGATGGCATTGAGCTGGCAGCCACCTGCACCATCGCGCAGCTGTACAGCCTGCCCGATTCGCCCGAGCTGTCCGGCCGGACGTGGTCCGGGCTGGACCTGGTCCGCGCATGCTGCGATTCCTTCGTGGCCTCGTTCAAGGTGTGGAACATGTCTACCGTGGGTGGGAACCTCTGCACCTCGCTGCCTGCCGGGCCTATCATCTCGCTCTGCGCCGGCCTGGACGGCACGGCCACCATCCTCGGGCCAGGCGGCGCCAGCCGCCACGTCCCGGTGACGGAGTTCATCACCGGGGATGCAACAAACTGCCTGGCACCCGGCGAGCTGCTCCGCAGCGTGCACGTCCCGGCGTCGGCCCTTTCTGGCCGCGTGGCATTCCGACGCCTGTCGCTGAGCAACCTGGGCCGGTCCGGGGTGCTGCTCATTGGAAGGCTCGACGGCGGCACCTCCCTGGTGCTGACCGTCACCGCCGCCACCAAGCGGCCCGTGCAGCTGCGCTTCGACGGGCTGCCGGAAGCAGACGGGCTGGCCGCGGCCCTCGATGAGGCGATCCCGGGGGAGCTTTACCATGACGACATCCATGGACTGCCCGCCTGGCGCCGCGACATGACCTACCGGCTGGCTGAGGAAATCCGGGCCGAACTCGCAGCGCCGGAAGGGGCGGCGGGACTGGCTGTCTCGGGCGACTTCTGGCCGCGGACGGGCCCCGCCGCCGGACCCACCACACTTCCGAAAGGGGCCTGAGCATGGCCATCGAAATCAACGGGACGGCAGCCGACGCCGCACCCCGCCCCGGGCAGTGCCTGCGCACGTTCCTGCGTGAGCAGGGGAACCTGGGCGTGAAGAAGGGCTGCGATGGCGGTGACTGCGGGGCGTGTACGGTCCACGTGGACGGCCTGCCGGTCCACAGTTGCATCTACCCTGCGGTCCGGGCTGAGGGCCATGCCGTCACCACCATCGAGGGCCTGGCCGCCGCCGCTGGTGGTCCCGGGGGGCAACTGCATCCGGTGCAGCAGCAGTTCCTCGAGCGCCAGGGCTTCCAATGCGGCTTCTGCACGGCCGGAATGGTGATGACCGCCGCCACGTTCGACGACGGACAGAAGGAAAACCTGCCGCGGAACCTGAAAGGCAACCTCTGCCGGTGCACGGGGTACCGTGCCATTGCCGATGCTGTCTGTGGGGACGCCGGCCATCCGGATCCCGCAAGCCAGGGATCCGGCATCGCCGGGGACGGACAGCCGGACCCTGAACCGGGCCGGCTGGGTGATGACGTCCCCGCCCCGGCCAGCCGCGCCGTCGTCACCGGGACTGCCCGCTACACCCTGGACATCCCTGCGGAACAGCTGCAGGGACTGCTGCACCTGAAGATCCTGCGTTCGCCGCACGCCCACGCACGGGTGGTGTCCATCGACAAGGCGGCGGCACTGAGGGTCGCGGGCGTGGTGGCGGTGTTCACCCATGAGGACGCGCCGGAGCAGCTTTTCTCCACGGCCCAGCATGAGCTCTTCACCGACGACCCGGACGACACCCGGGTGCTGGACGACGTGGTGCGGTTCATCGGGCAGCGGGTGGCCGCCGTCGTCGCCGAATCAGTGGGCGCCGCGGAAGCTGGAGTCCGTGCCCTTCAGGTGGAGTATGAGGAGCTTCCGGCGGTCTTCCCGCCGCAGGACGCACTGCTCCCCGGCGCGCCGCTGGTCCACGGGGACAAGGATGGTGCCAAATCGCGCATCTCCCGGCCCGACCGCAACGTGGTGGCGGAACTGCACTCGCAGCTGGGGAACGTGGCCGATGGCTTCGCTGCCGCCGATTTCATTCACGAGCAGACCTACCAGACCCAGCGGGTGCAGCACGTGGCACTGGAAACGCACGCGGCCATCGCGCACGTGGATGCCGAAGGCCGGCTGCAGGTCCGCACCTCCAGCCAGGTCCCGTTCCTGGTCCGCCGGACCCTGTGCCGGGTGTTCGGGCTGCCTGAGGAGCAGGTGCACGTGGTGGCCGGGCGCGTAGGCGGTGGATTCGGCGGCAAGCAGGAAGTCCTCACCGAGGACCTCGTGGCGCTCGCGGCCCTGAAACTGAAGCGGCCCGTCCAGCTGGAACTGACCCGCACCGAGCAGTTCACCGCCACCACCACCAGGCATCCGTTCACCATCAAACTGAAGGCAGGGGCCAGCAGGCAAGGGCAGCTGACCGCGCTGGAGCTGGACGTGGTGACCAACACCGGCGCCTACGGCAACCACGGCCCTGGCGTGATGTTCCACGGCTGCGGCGAATCGCTGGCGGTCTACAACTGCGCCAACAAGAAGGTGGACGCGCACTCCGTATATACCAACACCGTGCCGTCCGGTGCGTTCCGCGGGTATGGGCTGAGCCAGATGATTTTCGCCATCGAATCCGCGATGGATGAGCTGGCCGCCGGGATCGGGATGGATCCACTGGAATTCCGGCGCCGGAACATGGTCCGGGAGGGGGACCAGATGCTGTCCACCCAGCCGGATCCGGAGGAGGACGTCGACTACGGCAGCTACGGCCTGGACCAGTGCCTGGACCTGGTCCGGGATGCGCTGGACCGAGGCAAGGAACGGTACCGGGACGCAGGCCTGGACGATCTTGGCCCGGAATGGATGGTGGGCGACGGTGCTGCCCTGTCCATGATCGACACCGTTCCGCCGCGCGGCCACTTTGCCCATTCCCGTCTCAGGCTCCTGCCAAACGGAAGGTACCAGGCCGACGTCGGGACCGCCGAGTTCGGCAACGGCACCACCACGGTCCATGCCCAGCTCGCTGCCACGGCCTTGTCCACTGATGCGTCAAGGGTGGTGGTGCGGCAGTCGGACACGGACCTGGTGGAACACGACACTGGCGCGTTCGGTTCGGCCGGCACGGTGGTGGCCGGCAAGGCAACCCTGGCTGCTGCGGAGGAGCTGGCCGTCCGCGTCCGGGCCTTCGCCGCAGGAATCAGGCAGACGCAGGCCTCGGCTTGTGTACTGGACGGCGACGCCGTGGTGATCGACGGAACTCCCGTGGCACTGGCTGAACTGGCGCAGGCTGCCGCGGAGGCCGGCGTCGAACTTGCCGCGGAGGGGCGCTGGGGCGGTACGCCGCGCTCCGTGGCGTTCAACGTGCACGGCTTCCGGGTGGCGGTGAACCGCGGCACGGGTGAACTGAAGATCCTGCAAAGCGTGCAGGCGGCCGACGCCGGCGTAGTGGTCAACCCGCGCCAGTGCCGGGGACAGATCGAGGGCGGGATTGCCCAAGCAATTGGCGCCACGCTGTATGAGGAAGTGGTGGTGGACGACGCCGGTAAGGTCACCACGGACATCCTGCGGCAGTACCACATTCCTACTTTCGCGGACGTCCCGCGCAGCGAGGTGTACTTCGCCGATACCAATGACAAGCTGGGGCCGCTGGGCGCAAAATCCATGAGCGAAAGCCCCTTCAACCCGGTGGCGCCGGCGCTCGCCAACGCCATCCGGAACGCAACCGGGGTTCGCTTTTCCTCCCTGCCCATTGCCCGGGACAGGATCTACCTGGGGCTGAAGGAAGCGGGGCTGGTGCCCAACGAGGAACACGCTCTTTCCTGAACCGGTGCGGACGTCACATGCGTGCTTGCAGGGTGCAGCGCGCGGGCCGATCTGACCGCGGGTTGCATCGTTGCATATAGTCGGGGGATGGAACAGCGGATTTTAGGCAAGACCGGACGTAGCGTCTCCGTCGTGGGGCTAGGTACCTGGCAGCTCGGCGCGGACTGGGGCAACGTGGACCCGGCACAGGCGCAGGCCATCCTCGCCGCCTCGGTGGAGGCGGGTGTCACCCTCTTTGATACGGCCGACGTGTACGGCGATGGCAGGAGTGAGCAGGCCATCGGGAAGTTCCTGGCGGACAACCCCGGCCTCGGCGTCACGGTCGCCACCAAGATGGGCCGACGCATGGACCAGCGCCCGGAAAACTATACTCTGGCCAACTTCCGCCAATGGGTGGACCGCTCCAGGAAGAACCTGGGCACGGACACCCTGGACCTGGTCCAGCTGCACTGCCCGCCCACTCCCGTCTACAGCAACAACGAAGTGTACGACGCCCTGGACACCCTGGTGTCCGAAGGCGCCATCAAGAACTACGGCGTCAGCGTGGAACGGACGGACGAAGCCCTGGAAGCAATCCGCCACGAGGGAACCGCCTCGGTCCAGATCATCCTGAACGCGTTCCGGCTCAAGCCCCTGGATGAGGTCCTCCCGGCCGCCAAGGCCGCAGGCGTGGGCATCATCGCCCGCGTGCCGCTGGCTTCCGGCCTGCTGTCCGGCAAGTACTCGAAAGAGACCACCTTCGCCGAAAACGACCACCGGAACTACAACCGTAAGGGCGCGGCCTTCGACGTCGGGGAGACCTTCTCGGGCGTGGATTACGAGCTGGGCCTAAAAGCGGTGAAGGAGTTCGAGCAGCTGGTGCCGGAGGGCGCCACCACCGCCCAGGCAGCCATCGCCTGGATCGCTGCCCAGGACGGCGTCACCACCGTCATCCCCGGGGCCCGCAACGTGGAGCAGGCACAGTCCAATGCTGCCGCGGCGACCGTCAGCATAAGCAAGGAGTTCGACGACGGCGTCCGCTGGATCTACGACCACTACTTCCGCGAGGCCATCCACCCGCGCTGGTAACTGCAGCGTCCAAGGTGGCTGGGGTGGAGCCTGCTTCCGGCATCACGGCATTCGTTGAGCGGCTTGCAGCCGTTGACACGGGTGTTTCCGCCAACAATTTCTTCAGTCACGCAGTTCCGGAGAATGCGCTCCGTCGGCGCAATCTGGAAATTTACCTGCAGGAGATGCTGGAACGCCGGCCAAAGATTCTGCTGGTTGGCGAGGCTCCGGGCTTCAGGGGTATGCGGATCACCGGGGTGCCCTTCACTAACAGGGTCATTCTCGGAGGGCCCGCCAACAGCTTCGGGCTCTTCGGCCCCGGCAAGGGCTACGTGCTGCCGCCCGAAGCTGCAGGGGTAGCCGCCGAGCCCACCGCCACCGTGCTCTGGCAAGTCCTGGAAGAAGTGGGGTTCCTTCCGCTGCTGTGGAGTGCCTTTCCCTGGCACACCCACAAGCCGGGGCAGCCGTTGTCCAACCGCACGCCCAGGCGTTCGGAGACGATACTGGGGACTCCCTTCTGGCAGGACTTGGCGGAGCTGTTCGGTACTACCTCCATAGTGGCGGTGGGCAACGTGGCCCAGCACAGCCTGCAGCGCAGCGGCCTCGCTGTGCCCAAGATCAGGCATCCTGCCCATGGGGGAAGGTCAGGCTTCAAACAGGGGCTGGAGCAGTTGTTGGAAAGTGGGATGCAGGTTTGAGCTGAACGCTTCACAGCCAGAATGTCATACCCCCTTGTCATGATTGCTTTATGGGGAAAGCGGCGGTGGAGAAGGCCTTAGAGGACATCAGGTCTGCCCTTGCTGTGTTGAATGCGGAGGTGGATGGGTGTGGTTCTGAGTCGTTTTCGGCGGCTGATCCGTTGGCTGGTTTCGCTGATGGGTGCCTTGACGTTCTGGCCGGTGCCCGGGAGGCCGAGGCCGGTTTCGCAGGTTTGAAGGCGAAGGCTGCGGTCAAATACGCGGAGAGCGCCGATGCGGTTGCCGGGCCGGATGTACCGGTGCAGGCGCAGGAGATGGCGGTCGCGGCGGAGATCGGGTGCGTTTTGGCGCTTGGGCCTCGGGCGGCGTCATCGTTCCTAGCTACTTCGCACGCCGTTGTTTTCTCGTTGCCGCGAACCCTTGCTGGGCTGCAGGCCGGGACCCTGTCGTGGCAGCACGCGGTGGTGATGGCTGATGAGACGGCCAGCCTTGATGCTGCCGGGGCGGTGGCGTTGGAGGCGCATTTCCTTGACCCTGAAGCCCCGGACCCGGCGCGGGGGTGCCCTGTGGGGCAGATGCCGGCGCACCGGTTCAGGGCCAAGGCCCGGACGTGGCGGGAACGCCACCACGCCGAGAGTATCGAGAAACGCCATGCGAAGGGGGTGGCTGATCGGCGGGTGGAGTTCCGGCCGGACCAGGATGGGATGGCGTGGCTGTCCGCTTGCCTGCCGGC